>NZ_KV813706.1:147189-277481 GCF_001813685.1 Rothia sp. HMSC061E04
GTGGAGCCCCGGATAGTTTCGACTATCCGGGGCTTTCTCTATGGTTTTAAACCACCCCGATATGGTACCAAAAGTGGTACTATGAAGTATGCCGAGTATTGAAGATTTAGTTGCGAAGATGGCCTCCAGCCCTCAAAACGTTACTTTCACTCAACTTCAAAAGGTATGCACCCATTTCTTTGGAGCGCCGCGTATCCGCGGATCTCACCACTACTACAGCACCCCCTGGCATGGTGACCCTATTGTCAACATTCAACAGGGAAACTCCGGTAAAGCAAAGGAATACCAAGTCAAGCAGGTTCTAACTGCCATTCGAAAACTGGAGAATAACGATGACTAGTACTCTCCCCCGCCAAGAGCTCTACACCTACCGCGTCGAGTGGTCTGAAGACGACCAGGAATTTGTCGGAACCGTCGCAGAATTTCCCAGCCTCTCATACTTGGCACCGACCTCGACCGAAGCATTCGCGGGTATTCGAGAAGTCGTCGCCGACACCCTTGAGATTCTTGAAGAAGATGGCCGCGAGGCACCCGAACCGTTCTCTCTGCGTTCCTTCTCAGGACGATTCAACTTGCGTGTTTCACCGCAATTGCATCGTCGTCTGGTTCAGCAGGCAGCGCTTTCTCACCAGAGCCTGAACCAGTACGTGAGCCAACAACTCGAAGCAGTCGCCTAAGTAAGCCAGTACATCTTCATCATCCAACGAAGATTCCAAAATGTTATGACATAACAAAAGAGTGGAGCCCCGGATAGTTTCGACTATCCGGGGCTCCACTCTTTTGCTACGCCCGCTTACTTTTCAGCAGCGGCAGGATTCTGCGGTTTCTAATTCTTCGGCTGCTGTGCCTGCGGCTGGGCCTCCTCCGCTTCGCTCTCAAAGCCCACGTACAGTGCCGCCAGCGACGGAACCGTCGCCTCCAGCACCTGCTGCGCCTCCTCAGCGGTCGGGGTGAGCTTCGCGCCGGTCAACTGCAGGTACTCGCGCACCGTCATGGGCTGTGCCCAGTCGAAGTGCTCACGCACGGCGGTGATATTCGCGCCGGACTGCAACACGTTAATGCCGTGGGCAAGACCAATATCCGTCACCTTCACGATGGCGTCGGTCTCATCGGGGATGTCGTACGGGTCGCGGTTCTGCAGGTCCACGATGAACGGCAGCACGCCGCGGCTCTCAGCACGCAGGGTGAACTTGGTGTGCACCTGGCTCACCTCGTGCACCTCACCCACGCCCACGGCAGGAACCACCATGAAGCCCGCCTGCAGGTCGTTCACCGCGGCCAGGGTGTGTGCCTCCCCGAAACCGGAGTACAGCTGCACCACCGGCACAAGGTAGCACACCTCCGCCTTGAGCGCCTTGCGAGCCTCAATGTCTATGTACTCCCAGGCGCCGCCGGTACCGTCCGTAATGTCGCCCGAGTGGTGCGCGTAAATGGCGCCCTGGCTGTTCTTCACGGTCTGCGACCAGTAGCTAATCTTGTCCATGTAGTTGCCTTCGGCATCGAACATCATCAGCGACAGGTCAATGTCCACGCCCTCGTCCCAGAAACAGAAGAGGCGGATCACGCCGGTGGGCGGCAGGTGCACCGTTGAGGTGTTGTAGCGGCCCATACCGTCCAGGGAGGGGCGGGCGCTGCGGGTGTTCAGCGGCATGATCGTATCGCCCACCTGCTCGGACAGGTAGATACTGGTCTCGGCAAGACGGCCGGACAGGCCAATCTCGACCAGGCGCTCCAGCAGGTCCAGCACCGCCGGGCTGTACTCGCGCGCCGGAATCATGGTGGCGATACCGGTCTTGGACAGGTTCATGCGCTGCGGGGCGGCAGGCTGAGCCTTCTGAGCGGAGGCCGCGGCACGCTGAGTGCTTCGCGGGCTCTCGGGAACAGAGGTGTGCGGGTTAGACAGGCCGGCGTTACGGTCAAAGAACGAGCCCAGCGGGTTCGGGATACCCGCGTTCTGCATGAGGTTCTGAACTCTCGCGACACCCTCCGGGTTGCGGCGCGCATAGTCAGCCATCTCTCGGTCCTCCTGCACCGCCACCGGGTTGGCGGGGCGCTCCTTCGGCGGGTTCGCGAGCGCGTTACGCTGCAGGGTCACCAGGTTGCGGATCTGCACCAGGATGGGCGCGGAAACGCGCGGCGCCACGGCGGCAAACGCGTCAAAGATGATCTGCTGGCCGGGGCTCGGCGCGGTATCAATGCCGTAGCGGGGCGCTTCGAAAGCATCCAGGGCGCGCACCAGCTGGCGCGCGAACACGCCCGGGCGCGTGGAGAGCAGACGTGCCACGTTCTGCGCATCCCGGGTTGCGTAGGCGCGGTCTACCAGCGACTCGAAGCTGTACACCTCGCCGCGGTACAGGTCGTCAGCCCAGCGGCTCAGCGCAATCAGCGACGGGTAGTCGCCGGGGTGAACCGCCTTGACGAGGCGCTTGTACATTTCGGCGGCGAGTGCGCTGTCGTAGCGGGCACCAACCGGGTCAGCTTCCAGTACCCGGTTGAGCAGGTGCGCGATGCGGGTGCGTTCGTTACGGCGCAGCTTCAGGCGCGGCGCGATGCTCAGGCTCAGGTCCCCCACCGTGCCGTTGGAACGCAGACGCGAGTAGGCTGCGGCGAGGGCGAGCGCCTCCTTCATGGTGCGTAGGTGCTCAGCGTCTTCGGGGTGCAGGCAGGCGGCGATGAACACGCGGTTTTCGCGGCTGGTGTTCTCCGGTCGGGCAGCCGGCAGCGCGTCATGCTGGGCGAGGAAACGGCGCAACGCCACAAGGTCGCGCTGGTCAGTCTGGTTGTACGCCTGCTGCTGACCGAGTAGCTGCTGGTAGAGGGCACCCGCCATGATCAGGGCGTTCTGCACGCCGCTGACCATCTGCAGGGGTCGGCGGTTGCGTTCCATGCTGGTGAAGTTGGAGCGGCTCATCGGCTGCTGCCACTCGTAGGGCACGTAGTTCTCGGGCAGGCCGCCAAGGATTCGCTCGGTGCCATCCGGGTTGTAGTACGGGTTGGAGAGGTAGTGCATGATCTGCTCGGTGTAGCGTTGCTCGTCGGTGAGCGTCAGGGCGCGCAGATCAAAGTCGCGGCGGAACACGCGGCCGGGACGGTACCCGTATTCGTAGGACCAGATGGTTGCGAACAAGGCAAATTCGTTGGCGCTGGCGTTCAGCGCCTGGGCGAGGGACTCAGGGCTGAGGGTCAGACCGCAATTGCTCAGGACGGATACTCGCCCCAGGTCGGTGTCGAATGCGCCGGAGTGGTGCAGGTCGTTAATGCTCGAGTAGTTCGAGCGGTAGTAGGGGCCGTACAGGTCGGTGAAGACGTACACGCCGTAGCGGCGCATCAGGATGAGGCGCACGAGGGGGCTGAGGCCCTCGGGCGCTTCGCCGTGAAGGTAGGCGGATTCGTTGAAGTAGGGTGATTCCTGCAGGTAGGGGGATGCATCGTAGGGAGTGGTCACGGGTCGTCCTTTCCGTTGGTCTCACCCGGCTGTCACCGTCGGTGGTGTGTCTATGTTCTTATCGTAGCGGCGTGGGCGCGGGTTGTCGCGGGATTTGGTCATCGGTGACCTGCGGGGCACGTATTCGCGGGGTAACCGACCGTTACATGTCACGGAGCCTGGGCGGCGCTTATCCGTTGCTTATTGATTGGTCGATTGTTTATCTGCTAGCCGCCCATCTGTTAGCCGCGTGGGAACGGGGTTAAAAGAAAAATGGCGGGAAGCGAAGAATCCGATAAATATAGGAAAAGATATTTCAGAAAGTAGGACTCTTCATAATCCGCCATTACTTATAGAGTACTCCCGCCCCGCGACGGTGGTCAAGCCGTTTCGTCACCGAAGCATGCTCGGGGTTTTCCACCCGCCGGTGAGGCTCTAGCTAAGGGGCAAGTAGCCTCACCGGCAGATAGGTTTTTCGGGTTAGGACTCCCCCAGTAGCGCGAGCGCAGCCTCGCGGGCGGCAAGCGCCTCCTCCGTCTTACGGGCAGGCACGGCGGCTAGGGCGCGCAGTGCTTTCGCCAGCACCGTAGACCCCTTCATCTTCGGTTCCAGCTCGGCAGGGATCTCAACAGCCACACCGTACAGTTCGGCAAGCTCCACCGCCAGGCGCACATAGTCGCCGCCCTTCGTCAGCCCACCAACCATCGGCAGTAGCAGACGCAGAACCTGCAGCACACGCCAACCCGCCAGCGGACTAATAGCCGACACCTCACGCAGGGTCGCCACCAGGCGGTTCGGAAGAACCATCCCGTCCTCCAACGCCCACTTTAGGGTCTCTGCGAAGGTGGATGCATCCAGCAGGCCCGCCTCAAAGAGCGCCGCAATGGCCTCTGCCGCCGCCAGACGGTACTCAGGATTCTTCGCGCTCGCCACATAGCCGAGCAGGGTGCAGGTCGGAGCGCCCACCTGCACGGTAGACTCCCTCAGCGCGCGCAGAAGCGGCAATACGGGGGTCGCATTTTTATAGTCGAGTGCGGTCCTCCCCGCGAACAGGAAGTATGCCGAGAGCAGGTCCGGGTTGTTCTGAAGCAGCCAGGACGCCCATTCGGTGAGTGCCGGGAGGAAATCACCCAGCCAGCTGTCGACCCTGTCGAGATTCAGCAAATATACGAAGGGAATGAACGCGGTGTTAAGAGCTTCGTAGGCGATGGCCTCCTCGGAGCTCATGCCAGCGGTTGCACGGCTCAGCGCCTCGAGTGCCTCATCCACGGTATCCGCGATGTCGCCCTTGGCCTGCCACATGGGCTGGTACTCCACGAACTCCTCGGCGTCAAAGTTTTCGAGACCTGCCTCGCGAAGACGACCTTCCTGGCTGGCTTGCCGGTATTCCTCAATTCGATCAAAAACGAGACCGCGGTTGTAGCCACTCCAGGGGATGTCCAGGCTGGAGACCATGCGGTACGTCCATTCCTCCGGGGTGATAGGGCGGGACGGCAGAGGTTCCGTAAGCAGACGCACCGTGCGTCCTTCCGTACGGTATTCTCCCCCGGCAGCGACGGCACGCATCTGCTCGCGGAAGATCTCGTGGAGGTCACGGTAACCCTTCAACGGCTTGTAGTCAGCATTCCAGAGATGGTGTTTATTCTGAATAGTCAGACGTATCATCTCTTCCTTGCTCAGGAGCGCGTTACCCGGGCGAGCTCGTGCAACCATCTCACTACGATTGGAATACTGCAGGAGCGGCGTCAGCTCGGGTAGCTCCCAGGACTTGTACCCGGCGGCCTCGGCGTTAGCTTTCAATACTGCGCGGAGAACAGGCATGTACGCAACGTTGTTGTAGTAATATTCGCTGGCGATCTTGCACAGGGTACGAAGCTGCCGCTGATCCGCCGGCGCCAGCTTGTCGGTCGCGGCAAAGTGGTAAAGACGTGCCAGGTTCTCTCCCCTAGTGCGGGGAGATTCGTCCCCGGTAATTCGACCGGAGTTTGTGTTCGATTCCTCCGTGATGAGGGTGCAGAACTCATCCAGATTCGCGATGGATGCGACGGGTTCCCGGGCTCAACGCCGGGCAACAGCACCGACGGCACCTCTACGGAGGCGCCCGCCGCCTCCGCCTCTTCCGGCTGGGGTAGGCGGTCTTCGGGTAGGCAAGCTTCAGCGGCACCGCGCAGTTCCAGGGGTAGCACCTCGTAGGCTTCGAGGACGCGGTCAGCAACGTAGTTGGCGAGCGCGGCGCGCAGGGGCGGGTTGACGTCTACGTTGGTGACGCCTACGGCGCTGTGGCTGGCGTCGAGCGCGCTGGAGTCAACGTCGAGGCGCGCGTACACTCCGCAAGCAGGCGCTGAAGGATTCGAAGCGTAGGCCTTCGGCAGTGCTGGTGACGACGGGGTCTGCGGCGCGTAGGGCTCCAGCGAGGGAGCTGGGCGGCACGTAGAAGCGGGTGCGGGCGACCCTGGCGACGACCAGTAGTGCGGTGGCGTAGACGTCTGCTCGTTCGAGAAACCCGGAGAAGAAGTACGGGTGGGATGCGGCGCCTTCGGGGGTGCTGCCGCCGCTGGTAGCGAGGCTGAGCGCGCAGGAGTCGGCGCCGTCGATGAGGGCTGACGGGGCGGTGTACGTGTAGTCGAGGGTGTAGGCGCTCATGGCTTCTTTGCCTTTCGTATGTGGTGTATACGTCCTATCATGCCGTAAAGATTAGCGCCTCGCTACCGCTTTCGTCATTGCCGTTTGGTGCATAAAAAATCCCCGGCATTCTCGGTTGAGAAGTGCCGGGGAGAAGCTCTATTGCCTCACCCTCGGTGGGGTGGGCGTGGGCTCTGGTTAGAGGCTGGCTAGACGACAATCTGGCCGTTGAAGCGCATTGCCAGGCCGTACAGTACCACTGCGATAACCCAGATAACAATCACGGTGACGGTCAGGCGGATCAGGTTCTTGGACGCCATACCGGAGGAGTTCAGGGAGTTGGTCATACCGCCGCCGAACATGTCGGAGAGGCCGCCGCCCTGACCGCGGTTAAGCAGCACAAGCATTACTGCGATCACGCTGGTGATGGCGATGATGACCATGAGTACGTTCATGATGACGTCCATGGGGACCTTCCTTCGTTGTCTTCTGGTGGGGTGCCTGGGCTGCGGGGCGCAGACAGACGGGTTTAACTATACGCTACAGCCGCCATTCGGTCACGTTGAGGCGGCTTTTTACGCGGCGCGGTTGCTGCGGCGCTGGTATTCGCTGGGGGTCAGCTGCAGTGCTGCGGGGCGGTCGGTGAGCACACGCTGGGCGGTGAGTTCGTCGCCTTCGGTGTCGTAGGCGCGCACGTATCCGCCGTCGATGAGGTAGTAGGTGAACTGCTGCGCGGCTGCCCAGTAGGCGCCTCCTTCAGCGTAGAAGCCCTGGTCTACCCAGTCGCGCAGGGTGAGGGTGACGGGGATTTCCGGTGAGGAGGTGCGGCTGTAGAGCTGGTCGAGGAATGCTTCTCGGCGGCTCTCGAAGTACTGGTATTCGGGCGAGGGTTCCTGGTATTCTGCGCCGCCTGCGTAGCCGATGTTGCCGCCGTCATTGCCGGGTAGGCGCGGGGCACTCACTTTGCGGTTGCGCAGGTAGCTGTAGAGGATTATGCCGACGAGGGCTGCGATGACCAGGGAAAAACCAAAGCTGAACATGCCGTTAAGTGTACGGGGCGAACTGCGGGGTCGGCGTATTCTGGGTGGGTTTTGCGGTTAGGGGCGAACGCGCCCGGCTCTTACACCCGACTCTTACGCCTGAGTCATGCACCAGCCTCTTACGCCCATCCATTGTCCCCGCCACTAGCTCGGTGGCGGTTAAAATGGTTCAGCGCCCGGTCGGGTGGGTACCCGCCGGGCGCTGTAACGCTATGAGACGCTATGGTGCGTCGGGGTTTTATGCGTCGAAGCGTGCGATTGCTGCGAATTCGTCAGCCTGCAGGGATGCGCCGCCGACGAGCACGCCGTCCACGTCTTCCTTGCCCATGATGGAGGGTGCGGAGGAAGACTTGACGGAGCCGCCGTAGAGAACGCGGACCTTTTCTGCAACGTCTGCGGAGTAGAGCTTAGCGATTTCTGCGCGGATTGCTGCGGACATTTCCTGTGCGTCGTCTGCGGTTGCGACCTTGCCGGTGCCGATTGCCCAGACGGGCTCGTATGCGATGACGAGGGTTTCTGCCTGCTCTGCGGTCAGACCTGCGATGGAGCCGCGCAGCTGTTCGAGGGTGTACTCGACGTGGGTGCCTGCTTCGCGGATTTCGAGGGGCTCACCGACGCAGAGGACGGGGGTCAGGCCGTGCCTGTATGCTGCCTGGACCTTTGCTGCGCACAGCTCGTCGCTTTCGTGGTGGTAGGTGCGGCGCTCGGAGTGGCCGACGAGCACGAAGGTTGCGCCGAGCTTGGAGAGGAACGCGCCGGAGATTTCGCCGGTGTATGCGCCGGAGTCGTGGACGGAGAGGTCCTGGCCGCCGTAGAGGATGTCCAGCTTGTCGCCTTCGACGAGGGTCTGCACGGAGCGGATGTCGGTGAAGGGCGGGAAGACGGCTACTTCGGTTGCGGAGAAGTTGAAGTTTGCGTCGTCGAGGGTCCATGCGAGCTTCTGGACGAGGGTGACTGCCTCTGCGTGGTTGAGGTTCATCTTCCAGTTGCCTGCGATGAGGGGCTTACGCGACATAGTTCGCTCCTTAGCTTTCCCGCGCGGTATGCCGTACGGGGTTGTTGTTCGGAATTTTCCTTTTCTATTTTAGAGGTTTGAGGGCATATTTTCACGGTTTTTGGCGCTTTTTATGCTCTCTGATGAGCATTCTCACCCTACGTTCATCGGTTTCTTTCAACCCTTGCCATTTTGCGGGTTCTGTTGCCATTTAAATGGCTGCGGGGGAAGCCTCATAGTGGTTTCCCCTGCGGATGCACTTCCTCGGTTTTAGAGAAAGCTACAGCTGCCCAAATCCTTGCGGGTAAATCGGCTCGTAGATGTTGCGGTTGCTGTAACCGTCGCGGTCAACCACAATCACCCACTGCCCGCGCAGATGCTTCACAGCCAGCGAGAAACGCCCCAGATACCTCAAATATTTGCGGATATCCTGCTTCTCACCCGTCTCTTTAACGTAAAACGCAAGGTCCTTAGCCTTAGTCGTGTACAGGGTGCTCACCAGGATTTTCCGGCTCGTATTTTTAGCCTTTTCACCCGCGACAAGATCATCAGCGACATTGGCGCTCAGCACATTCTTGTCAGCCGAAATAATCCACCCGCGCTTCTCCCTGTACAGGCGAAGAATTTCGGGGTGCAGCACCTTTTCGGGGTCCGTAACCTTAGAAAGAGGGTCTGTATCACCCGTGTGGTAGAAGTAATTCATCGACGCAAAGAAGTACGCCAAGAACGCGTACAAGCCGGCGCGGTCGTAGTTATCCATTCCGGGCTGCTGAATAGGGTACGGCACGTTTTGTGCCGCCTGCGCCTCGGTAGCAGGAATGAAGCGCCCCTTACGTTCGAATGCCGTATAAACCAGCGGCCCGGAGGAATGCCCCAAGCTGTGGAGCTCATCGTACTTCTCCGTGGGTTCCAGACGCACAAATTCCTGGTCACGCTTCTTATCGGCCTGGGACTCCAAGCCCGTCTCATTGAGCAGTTGAGTACCCCAGCCAAAAGCTATCGCGACGAGGGCGGCACCGGCAAACACGCCAGCTCGTATAAACTTGGCGCGAGAAATCATAGACCTCATGAGCGCTCGTTGCTCGTTATATCCGGGTCCACCAAAGTTATTCGTCATGTTGTTCTCCCCTCCCCTAGCTCAAACTATTTTCTGGGATGAATTGGACGGGCCTCCACTCATTTGTGAATTGTGTGCGTAGAGTCCCGTGTATTGCACCGTCTCGGATCAGGCCGCGCGTATCAAAATCGGTGATGGGGTACACCTGGTTTCTGTCTTTGCGGTACACCTGAACTTCGGGAAGAATATCGAACCGCACGTTCCATTCCACAATTTTTAGCGTCTCGTCGATGAGGCGCGGCTGCCCTTCCAGCAGGTTCATGGTCAGAATCTGGGGGGTTAGGGGTAATGACCCAGCCTTTACCTTCTTCGTAGAGGCCCTGAATGGTGGGGAAGAACATTTCTTCACTGATATTGTCCATCCTCAGAACTGCCGGTTCGGAGGCGAGAATCATGTAGTTTTGGCAGGCGTAGTAGTAGCCCAGGTAGGGGTGCAGGTTTTACACCTTGTAAGCACTCGACATGTACCTCACCCCCGGGGTGAGTGCCGAGTAGGCGGGGTGGTCCCGGTTTGCGGGCGTGTAGGGCCCGATCACGCCATCGGCAACGTACGGGTATGTCCCGGTGTAGTCTTTTTCGTCAAAGAGCATTTGAGCGTCTACGGTCATTCTTTCCCTCCCTGGATTTGATGTTCACTAGTTGCCGTTTTCACGAGCTGCCGAGGTGGTTCTGGGCTGCTCGGGCGGCTGGGTTCAGCACCTGGGCGTCTTCGCCCGCCTGTATTCGCTTGTCTGTATTTGCTTGCCTGTATTGGTTTGCCTGTGGAGGTGCGTGCGCTCCCACTGCACTGCCCCCCCCCCGCGACCATCTTGAGATTGCCGGTCAGGGCCCCTCTATATTTCCACTCTAGTAAAGCCGCCTCTAAGCCTGTCGGGTACAAGCCGCACATCTAGGGAATCCACAGCATATAGTCAGGAAACAGCATTACAACCCGCCCGCAAAGGGTAAGCCGGGCATGAGCGGGCGTGCAGAAACCCCCGCCGGAACGGTACCGAAATACCGCCCCGACGGGGGTTCCCTACACTAAAACCGTGTACTAAATCTGTGCACCCAGATTAGGCGCCCAGTGCCTCCAGGCCGGGCAGGGTCTTACCCTCAATGTACTCGAGGGAAGCGCCACCACCGGTGGAGATGTGGCCGAACTGCTCATCCTTGAAGCCCAGGTTACGGACTGCAGAAGCGGAGTCGCCACCACCAATGATGGAGAATGCGTCAGAGTCGACGATAGCCTGTGCCACCGCGCGGGTACCCTCAGCGAAGGGAGCAATCTCGAACACGCCAACGGGGCCGTTCCAGAAGATGGTCTTTGCAGCCTTAATCTTCTCAGCGAAGATTTCGCGGGTCTTGGGGCCAATGTCCAGGCCTTCAGCCTCTGCACCGAGCTTACCGCCGGTCAGGTCCTCAACGGGGCGGACCTCGGTATTAGCGTCAGCGGAGAATGCGTCAGCCCAAACAACGTCAACTGCGGTGATGATCTCGGTGCCCTTCTCGGGAGCTTCCTTCATGTAACGCAGAACGTTCTCAACCTGGTCCTTCTCCAGCAGGGAGTTGCCGACCTCGTAGCCCTGTGCGTATGCGAAGGTGTAGCCCATGCCGCCACCAATGAGGATGGTGTCAGCCTTGCCGATCAGGTTGTCAATCACGGCGAGCTTATCGGAAACCTTAGCGCCACCCATAACCACAACGAAGGGACGCTCGGGGTCGTTCAGGGTCTTAGCCAGAACGTCAACTTCCTTCTTCACCAGGTCACCCAGGTATGCGGGCAGGCGCTTAGCAACGTCGTAGACGGAAGCGTGCTTGCGGTGAACTGCACCGAATGCGTCGTTCACGTATGCGCCGTTCTCGCCGGTCAGTGCGACCAGCTCGTCAGCGAATTCGCCGCGCTCTGCGTCATCCTTGGAGGTTTCGCGTGTGTCGTAGCGGACGTTCTCAACGACCAGAACTTCGCCGTCAGCCAGGGCTGCCGCCTTAGCCTTTGCGTCCTCGCCTACCAGGTCGGTTGCAACCTTCACGGGCACGGATGCCAGCTCAGCCAGGCGAGCTGCTGCCGGTGCGATGGAGTACTGGGGGTCAACCTGACCCTTGGGGCGGCCCAGGTGTGCGGTCACGATAACGCGTGCGCCAGCCTTGGCGAGCTTCTCAATGACGGGCAGTGATGCGCGGACGCGGCCATCGTCGGTGACAACGCCGTCCTTCAGGGGTACGTTCAGGTCGGAACGGACGAGAACGTGGCGGCCTGCGACGCCTTCTTCGAGCAGTTCGGACAGTGCCTTAGCCATAGGAATTCCTCCTGGATAGGTGGGTTTATATACCGTTTCCATCATACCGAATACTAGGGTGTTTGACAGCCTAGGGAATAAGTTTTTAGATGGTGTTTCTCTGCAGAATATCGCGGATATTCACGCTCTATACAACCTATTTCCTTACGGTATTTGCGACTCAAAAGAGCAGCGAAAATCAGTATGTTTATACGTTTTTGGGGTTTTTATTAGGACCCTTACAAAGAGTCTTGGTACAGCAAACCCCGGCTCCCCCGCTTGATGCGGTGGTGCCGGGGTTCACTATGCGTTAGTTACGCGGGCTGACGCCTACACTCGGTGAGCGTCGTAAGCCTATTAGGCTTAGAGGGATGCCACAACCTTGTTGGTGAACATCACGAGGCGCGAAACGTAGCCGTACTCGTTGTCGTACCAAGCGATAACCTTCACCTGGTCGCCGATGACCTTGGTCAGCGGTGCGTCGAAGACGGTGGAGATGGACTCACCCTCGATGTCCTTGGAAACGATGGGGTCCTCGTTGTACTTGATGATGCCCTTCATGGGGCCCTCAGCTGCTGCCTTGACTGCTGCGTTGACTTCCTCAACAGTGACCTCACGGGAAGCGGTGAAGGTCAGGTCGGTGATGGAGCCGGTGATGGTGGGAACGCGGACTGCGAAGCCGTCCAGCTTACCCTTCAGCTCGGGCAGAACCAGGCCAACAGCTGCTGCTGCACCGGTGGAGGTGGGGACCATGTTCACAGCTGCTGCGCGTGCACGGCGCAGGTCGCGGTGGGGAGCATCCTGCAGACGCTGGTCAGCGGTGTATGCGTGGATGGTGGTCATCAGACCCTGCTTGATGCCGAATGCGTCGTTCAGGACCTTAGCCATCGGAGCGAGGCAGTTGGTGGTGCAGGATGCGTTGGAGACGATGTGGTGGTTAGCTGCATCGTACTGGTCGTCGTTCACGCCCATGACGAAGGTGCCGTCGATGTTCTTACCGGGAGCGGAGAGGATAACCTTCTTAGCGCCAGCCTCGATGTGTGCCTTTGCCTTGGTACCGTCGGTGAAGAAACCGGTGGACTCGAGGACTACGTCAACGCCCAGGTCCTTCCAGGGGAGGTTCTGGGGGTCACGCTCAGCGAGGATCTTGATTTCCTTGCCGTCAACAACCAGCGCGCCTTCCTTGACCTCGACCTCTGCGTTGAAGCGACCCATGATGGAGTCGTACTTGAGCAGGTGTGCCAGGGTCTCAACATCGGTGAGGTCGTTGATTGCGACGATCTCGAAGCCGACGCCCTCGGTCTGAGCTGCGCGGAAGAAGGTGCGGCCGATGCGGCCGAAGCCGTTGATTGCTACGCGTACAGTCACTGGAGTATCTCCTTGTCAGTGCGTTGGTGGCGGTGTACAAATCCGATGCCTTGTGGGCTCTGGTTTAGTCGGATTCGTCCGTGCTCTATGTTGCCCGGTTCGTTCCGCCGTTGTTGGTAACAATCCTACCCTAGTTTGTGTGTGTTTTGGTGTGTTCTATCAATAAATTTTTGTGAGTTACACCATGAAAACCGGTAAAAACCCGTTGTTTTCTGTTGTTTTGCGTTGTGTTCACCCTTAGAAAATGTTGCGATACGGTCATGGCAACATAAACGCACGCGAAACACACATTTACTAAAAACCGCGTCATATCAAGGCAAAATCTGAGGGTAAAAAATACCCTTTCACCTGCGAATGGGTTTCAATGACACCCGATACGCTCGCACACGGTGCAAATTCTCACCCGAAAGCAGACGCCCTCAAAGTAAGACACACCACAGCCTTATAAAGGGCTAAATACGCTCCCAATGTACAAAATTGAGCATATTTCGTGTCGCATTTCGTGTCGCCCACGCGCATCATACGAAAACACCCCACAAGAACACCGCACGAAGGCACCCCGCAGACACGCAACACGGGGTCAGCGTGGGCACACCGGATAGGCGGCTAGTACACGATCCTAATAAACGACCAGCGCCACAGCACCCAAACCGGAATGAGCCGACAGCACCGGCGGTAGCGCGCTCACCAAAAACTCCGGCGCCGAAGAATCGGCAGCATCATGAACGAGGGAGCTATCCCCCAGCATCTGCTGAACCTGCTCGTACAGCTGTACCGCCTGCGCCGCATTACCCACATGATGCACCGCAACCACCTCACCGCGCGGGGATGCGGCAAGTGAAGAACTAGTGGAGTCGGTAGCAGTAGAGCCCACTGAAGCCGAGCTGAGCGCCGCCGCATGCTGATGCTCACGGCAGGTCTGCACGGTCACCTCCACCAGGCGCTCCAGGGCGCGCGCGGCAGTGCGGGGACGCTCTACATACGCCAGTTTGCCCTCGGTAATCGTGCCAATCGGCTTAATCTGGAACATCTGCCCCACCATCGCCAACGCCGGGGAAACACGACCGCCACGACGCAGAGCATCAAGGGTTGGGATATAAAAGTAGAGCGTGGACTGCTCGCAGACGGACTGAATGTAGTCCACCAGCTGCGCGGGGCTCAATTGTTCCGAGCTCGGGTAGTCAGGGCTCGGAACAAAATCAGAGGAAGCAGAGTTCAGCATCTCCAGGGCACGCACCACCGCATGACCGTAGGCACCGGCAACCGTGCGGCTATCCACCACGCTCACACCCTTAGAACCCAGGCGGCTCAGGCGGGCACCGGTGCCTGCCGCCTCCACCGTGCCCGAGAGCTCGCCGGACAGATGCACCGACACCACATGCGTAAAACCTCGCGACGCCAACTCGTCATACACATCAGCAAACACGCCCGGCGCGGGTCCGGAAGTGCTCACCGTCTGACCCATCACGTGCGCGAGCATAATCGCCTCGTCCACCTCGGCAGCGGTCAAGTCCTGCAGCTGACGATCCGGCTCACCGGGCGTGCGAATAGTCACCGGCATCGGAACCATCACGAAATTGCCGCGAGCGCTCAGGTGCTGCACGAGCTCCGGGTCGAGGGCGGCGGCGCTATCGGTTACCACGGCAATGCGGTTCTCTGCTTTGTTCTCTCGCTCCATATTCCGGCCCTTCTTCCAGTTCGTCAGTGCGTGATTCGATGACGAACCCTCTCCTAGCGTTCCCTGAACATTATGGCACTCATCACTAGCGCAGTACAGCAAAGCCCCGCCGCGCCTCCGGGTTCGTTCCGTTGGACGAACCGAAGCCACAGCGGGGCTTGTACTTTTATCTAAGAAGCTTAGATCACGATGTTCACGAGCTTAGGCGCACGCACAATCACCTTGCGGATCTCGGCGTCACCAATCGAACGCTGAATAGCGGCGTCCGCCAGAGCCAGCTCCTGAAGCTCCTGCTCGGAAATATCCTTCGCAACCTCCAGGCGAGCCTTGACCTTACCCTTAATCTGCACGATAGCGGTGACGGTGTCATCCACCAGCAGAGCCGGGTCAACCTCGGGGAAGCCCGCGGTCAGAACCGGGGTGTCGTGGCCGAGAGCGTGCCACATGTCCTCAGCGGTGTAGGGTGCGTACAGAGACAGCAGAATAGCGACAGTCTCAGCAGCCTTACGGACAGCCGGGTCAGCCGCACCAGCACCGGAGTCAATAGCCTTACGGGTAGCGTTCACAAGCTCCATGGTCTTCGCAACAACCACGTTGAACTTGCCGTTCTCCAGCAGGCCCTGAACCTCGTGCACGGTGCGAGCAATCAGCTTCTGCAACTCCAGGTCACCGGTGGTTGCGTCAACGCCGGGTTCGCTGGTGACGTCCTG
Organism: Rothia sp. HMSC061E04; assembly: GCF_001813685.1. Taxonomy (NCBI): domain Bacteria; kingdom Bacillati; phylum Actinomycetota; class Actinomycetes; order Micrococcales; family Micrococcaceae; genus Rothia; species Rothia sp. HMSC061E04. The sequence goes on from NZ_KV813706.1 coordinate 162,401, forward strand.
AGCCACACGCCATGCGCGAGCCAGGAATTTCTGCGAACCGGACGGGGAAACATCCGCCCAGTCCACGTCATCCTCGGGCGGGGACGCGAAAATCATGGTGGTGCGGATAGCATCCACACCGAACTTGTCGAGCTGCTCACCCAGGTTCACACCGTTACCCAGCGACTTGGACATCGCCTTACCGCCGTTGAGCACCTGACCCTGGTTCATGAGCGCCTTGAACGGCTCATCGTGCTTGATCAGACCCAGGTCGCGAACAACCTTGGTGAAGAAGCGTGCGTACAGCAGGTGCAGAATAGCGTGCTCCACACCACCAACGTACATGTCGACGGCACCCCACTCACTCATAGCCTGCGGGTCGAAGGGGCCCTCATCGAAGTTCGGGGAAACGTAACGCAGGAAGTACCAGGAGGAATCCACGAAGGTGTCCATGGTGTCCGAGTCACGGCGAGCCTGCTTGCCACACTCGGGGCAAGGCACGATTGCCCAGTCATCGGCAGCAGCAAGAGGCGACTGACCCTTAGGAGCCAGCTGCTCACCGCGCAGGTTATCGGGCAGCAGCACCGGCAGCTGATCCTCAGGAACCAGAACCTCGCCACAATCCTCACAGTGAATCACGGGGATGGGGGTACCCCAGAAACGCTGGCGGGACAGCAGCCAGTCACGCAGACGGTAAATGACCTTGCCCTCACCGGTGCCGGCAGCCTCAACCAGCTCAATAGCCTTAGCGAGCGCCTCAGCCTTCGGCAGGCCGGTCAGCTCACCGGAATTGATGAGCACGCCGTCACCAGCTGCGGCAACACCGCTGGTAGCCGGGTCCTCAGCACCCTCAACGTCCAGGACCTTCACGATGGGCAGGTCGAACTTCAGGGCGAACTCAAGGTCACGCTGGTCGTGCGCGGGCACAGCCATAATCGCGCCGGTACCGTAATCGGCGAGCACGTAGTCAGAAGCCCAGACGGGCAGCTTCGCGCCGGTCAGCGGGTTAATCGCGTAGCGGCCGGTGAACACGCCGGTCTTCTCGCGGTCGGAGGACTGGCGGTCAATATCGCTCAGTGCCTTAATGTCTTCGCGGTACTGCTCCAGGGCAGCCTTGTGCTCGGGTGCCACAATCTGCTCGGCGAACGCCGCATCCGCAGCAACCACGATGAAGGTTGCGCCGTACAGGGTGTCCGGGCGGGTGGTGAACACGGTGAAGGACTCTGCAGCCTGGTCCTCGGTCGCCTCAATCTCGAAACGCACCTCAGCGCCCTCGGAACGGCCAATCCAGTTGCGCTGCATGAGCAGAACACGGTCGGGCCACTTGCCCTCCAGCTGCTCCATGTCATCCAGCAGCTGCTGTGCGTAATCAGTGATCTTGAAGTACCACTGGTTCAGGGACTTCTTAGTCACGGTAGTACCGCAACGCTCACACGCACCGTTGACAACCTGCTCGTTCGCGAGCACGGTCTGGTCCTTGGGGCACCAGTTGACCATGGAGTCCTTACGGTACGCCAGGCCCTTCTTGTAGAACTGCTCGAACAGCCACTGAGTCCACTTGTAGTACTCGGGGTCCGAAGTGTGCAGGCGGCGGCTCCAGTCAGCGGCAATAGCGTAACGCTTAAAGGACTCAGCCTGAGTCTCAATATTCTTGTACGTCCACTCCTTGGGGTGAGTGTCGTTCTTAATGGCTGCGTTCTCAGCGGGCAGGCCGAAGGAGTCCCAGCCAATCGGGTGTAGAACATCGTAGCCGCACTGCTTGAAGTAGCGGGCGTTCATGTCACCAATAGCGAATGCCTCCGCGTGACCCATGTGAAGGTCACCGGAGGGGTACGGGAACATATCCAGCACATACTTGCGGCCCTTGGGGGCGTCACCGGTGGGCTGGAAAACCTTCGTTTCGTCCCAGTAGGGGCGCCACTTGGCTTCCATAGCGCGGAAGTCGTACGCATTTTCGTTGCGTTCGGTCTCTACCTGAGCAGACACAGCGATTCCTTAAATAAAGACAGGTTGATAAAAACTTAACCCTCCAAGTGTAACGCGAAACCCGCACCGCGCCAGAGTTGAGGCCACCTCGACTACCAAATGGACGGCACCACCCACCCGACCACCCGGCCAACCACCGATGCGCCAGGCGGGTTTCAGAGCCCTTTAAGGCTTCTCCCCTAGAATTAAGAACGGGACTTTGCCGTCCCAGTACCCAACCCGCGAAAGGTACCCATGACCTCCACCGTTACCCCGGACTCCCCCAACACCTCGATTCTTGAGGGTGTGCCCGGCCCGCTCATTCCCGGTACCCGCCACGACGCCCTCATTGGTGACGGCGCGCAGGCAGTCATTACCCGCTACTGGCAGTACGGCAAAGGCATGAACGACGGAACCTTCCCCGAAGGCTCCTACCCCGTGCTGCTCGTGCACGGCTTCCGCGGCGACCACCACGGCCTGGAAATCATCGCGAACTATCTGCTGAAGCTCATCCCGAACGTCAGCATCATCAGCCCCGACCTGCCCGGCTTTGGCCGCTCCGCAGACCTGCCCGAAAACAGTCAGGGCGGAGACAACATCAACGCGTACGTGGCGTGGCTGAACGACTTCGTGGAACACATTAACCCCACCCGCGAGGATACACAGCCCCTACCGCTGCACCTGGTCGGCCACTCCTTCGGCTCCATCGTCACCAGCGCCTTCGCCGCCGCACACCCGAACTCGCTCGCGCTCCTCTCGCTCATCAACCCGATTAGCGAGCCCGCCCTCGAAGGCAGCCAGCGCGTCGCCTCCCGCCTCGCCTCCCTCTACTACCGCGCCGGCGCGGCACTCCCCGAAAAAATCGGCTACCCGCTGCTGCGCTCGCAACTGATTACCCGCGCCTCCAGCGAAGTCATGATGCGCACCAAAGACAAAGCAATGCGCCGCTTCATCAACGGCCAGCACGCCGCCTACTTCGGCTCCTTCGGCTCCCGCCGCGGAGTGCTCAGCGCCTACGAAGCGTCCATTACGCACACCGCCGCCGAATACGCCGCCGCCATCCGAGTACCGGTGCAAATGCTCGTTGCCGAAGACGACGACCTGGGCACCCCCGAAACAGCTCGCGCCATGTACGCGACGCTGACCTCCCGCAGCCTGCCCGCGTCTTCGTCCGGTGCCCGCGAGCGCCTGGACATGATCCCCGAAGTCGGGCACCTCATCCACTACGAAACCCCTCGCCGCGCCGCGGAACTCATCGCCGATTTCGCCGCCGACCACTCAGGGAACGAGAAGTAAGGAACCAACATGAAACTCATGGTTGACGCCCGATACACCCGTATCGGCTTCCACGACGGCATCAGCCGCTACACTGCGTCCCTGCTGGGCGCGCTCAAAACCCTCATCGACACCGGTGACGAAGCCGCCACCGACCTCGACCTGACCATGATCATTAGCGACGAGCGTCAGCTGGACATGCTGCCGGATTTGCCGCACGTGAAGATCTGCTCGCCCACCGGCCCGCTCGAACCGACCGCCTCGCTGCAGCTGAATAAGTACGCGCCGGACGTGGTGTTCTCCCCCATGCAGACTATCGGCTCCACCGGACGCAAATTCAAGCTGATTCTCACCCTGCACGACCTGATCTATTACTCCCACCCGACCCCGCCCGGGTTCCTGCCCGCACCGGTGCGCGTGGGCTGGCGGCTCTTCCACAAGACCTACACTCCGCAGCGCTTCCTGCTCAATCACGGCGACGCGGTCGTGACTGTTTCTGAGTCGACCGCCTCGCTGATTCGTGAGCACGAGCTGACCACCAAGCCGCTGTTCGTGGTGCCCAACGCCCCGCAGCCCGGCAGCGTCGTCTCCCGCCAGACCGCGCTGGAACGCGCCATCACCCGCGAAGAGCAGCCCGTCAAGCACCTGGTGTACATGGGTTCGTTCATGCCGTACAAGAACGTAGAAACCCTGCTGCTGGCGATGCGTTCGCTGCCGGATTACCGCCTGCACCTGCTGTCGAAGATGCCGCCGCAGCGCCTGGTGCAGCTCACCGACGAACGCCTCATCGGTGAGAACGTGGAGGTGCACAACGGCGTGAGCGACGAGGAGTACCAGCAGCTACTCCGCCAGGCGCACGCTCTGGTGACTGCCTCCCGCGAGGAGGGCTACGGCCTGCCCGTGGTCGAGGCGCAGGCTGCCGGTTGCCCCGCGGTGATTAGTGACATCCCGATTTTCCGTGAGATTGCGCCGCACGCCGTGTTCGCGCCGGTTGACGGCGCCCCGGAGGCGAACGTCGCCGACTGGATCAAGACAATCCGTTCCCTGGAGGACACCGCCGTTCGCGAGCGCGTCATCATTGACGGCCTGTCGGATGTGCGCCGCTACTCCTGGCGCGACTCAGCACTCAAGCTGCTGGAGGTCGTGCGCGGGCTCTAGGGCCTGCGTTGGGCAAAGAAATGCCGCCGCACTCCCCCGAAACTCGGGAGGGTGCGGCGGCATTCTCTATCTACATCGGGGTTTATCTCTTACACGGACAAGCAGGTCATAACCCTCCTACACCCTGTCGAAGCGAAAAATAATGCAGACTTAGGATTCACTTATAGGCATTGCACATCAACATAACCACAGTTATGATGAAGGTTTCGTGCATGATGAGAAATATTGGTTATCCGCTCAGAATAAAACGAACGAGAACGCACCCATTGAGTAAAACATCCTCACTCAAATCTAAAATATATGACACATCTAGTCTAGTCTTACACTAAATAATCAAAGTAGATAACAAATAAAGGAACATAAATCCCGCCATACCCGTAAGTGCACCAAACAGCAACGACCAGAGATATATTCTTAGGGCATCAAGTTTTATGCCAGACTTCTTATCCCAATACAGATATTGACTATAACTAAAGACAGAATCATTAACTGGATAGAGCAGGAAAATATAACTCACCACAAATGGCGTGAATAGCACCAAATACCCCAGCCAACGATCTGCAAACTTTAAATCGATCAGCATCATGATTACATAAACTGCAGTCGCAAAAATGACATACAAAATTCTAAAGGTCTTAAAATCACCCACATATCTATTACCAGACTGATGCATACCAACCATTTCGAGGATGTTACTAGAAACTATCTTACACATCAGAGACCCCTCCTTAAAATACGATTTAATTTTATGAGCAATCTTGTAAACAGGAATTGTATGTGAATCACTTTCAGGATTCAAAGATGATATTGAGTTTCCAACAAGATCAGCAGTGAAAGAATGATTTTGCCAGGTAACTCTATCCTTTATATCTACAGCCTGAGATTCAGCTATTTGTTTCCTGGAGTGCAGATAAGTCACACAGAAAATTAGACCGCATAGTACGCCCCAGAAAACATCTGACATTACAGCAGAAAAGTCTCTATTGATAAGGTGGAGTACGGCATACATAGAATAATATACACTTCCAACCAACGAAAGAAGGCCGACAATATTTCCCAAAATAAATCCCGACGTACGGCAACCATCCTGGCCAATATCTCGCAATAGACTTACTGGAGCAAATCCACTTCCAAAAGTAATTAAATGAAGTTTATCTTTATCGATATCTTGCACCTTCTGAATTGCATCAACAGACAAGTATGCTCCCATCGAATGCGCAACGACTGTAGTGGACGCAAAGCGGTACGCGTTCTACACAGGGGCGGCGAGGCTACACCTTCCGGAAGCGCCCTCAGGGTGCCCGAAGCGAAGCGAGGGCGGGTTCCCTGCGTAGGCGCGGAGGAAGTGTGTAGCGAACCGCCACGGAAGCAAACCGGAGCAGGAAGCCTTAGACCGTAGCAAAGCTACCGGTACGAGCTGCTTCCTTCGCAGCCAGTTCATCCGCATGACCATACGCGTAGAAAATCTTCGCGTCATCCAGCTCAGCAAAACGAGCCAGGTAGCGGCACACCGCGCCACGCTGAGCCTTCGTCATCGAGGACAGCAGCACAGGGTTCGGGTGAGTAATGCCGTTGTCGCGGCTCGGTGCCGAATCGCCAAATTCCGGCTCGTAATCATAGGCAATATTGGCAAAGCTCATCGGTGAGTACCTTTCCTTAGGAGCACCCTAAACTACAGCGCTCTGCTCTGCTTTACTCTCCTGCTTTTTCTCCCCTGCGGGGTTATGTTCCTCTGCATCCTCAGCGTCTTCATCCTCACCGTCAAGACCCAGAAGAGCCGTCGCCATCGGCAAAGGATTGAACTCGCTCAGCTGACCCGTGCGGTCCACCTTGCGCATCATGAACGCACGCTGCAAACGCCGCTGAGTCCACGGCGAAAGCACCATCATTAGCAGCGCCTCCACCACAAAAATGCCGACCAGAATCCACAGCAGCAGATCCGAAGAACCCGCCTGCTCACGTAGCTGCTGAGCATCCGCCACCAGACGGTCGAATCCCTCCGAATGCAGGCGCGACGTATCAAGCCCCGTCAACACGGACAGGCTCACCGGCGACGCCACATTCAGCAGCACCGACAGCATCAGCAGAAGCACCGCATACAGCCCATAATGCATGGTGCGAATCCACTTCTTCACGCGCGCAAAACCGTGGTTCAGTTCCGAACCAATATCGGTGAAAGCCGCCGCCTTCTGCGCCTGCTCGCCCTCCGGCATCATGTGCGGCACAAGGCGGTGCGCAAGCATCAACGGCACCGGCGAACACGCATCAAAATACTGCATGTGACTATTCACCGACGGGCCCGGCAGGGTCACAAAAGTAACGTCCACATCGGCGGGCTGAGTAATATTCGACCTGCCAATACTGTCACCACGAGCAGAAATCTCGCACCGGTCAGCCACATCAAGATCCTGCAGCATCGGCGCGTAGGCGCGCACATACAGGTGGCAGGCGCTACGCCCCGACATCATGAGCACCAGAATCAGCGCGCCCCAAAACGCCACGGAAGCGGGCGTTAGCTCAGGGACCGCACCCTCAACACGTAGCTGAGCCAGCAGCAGCATGAACACCGCGTACAGCATGAAAACGCCATGCACGAAAAGCAGCGGAATCAGTCACTTCACGTAGGCGCGCGTGCCGTACGGGTTAACCAGACGGACATCTTCCGGGGTGTTTACCGAGGTAGTTGCGGAGGCGCTTTCCCGGGCACCCTTTCGGCCAATACGCGCCCTGCCCTTGAAGGCACCCGGCACACTCGCAACCAGCGGCACCACGCTCAACGCCAGGAGCACCAGCATCGTATAGTGCAGCAGCGAACGGTACGGACCAAACAGCAGGGACGCCTCCACCAGCCAGGAGAACGCCGCAACCGCACTCACCCACAGCAGCATGGCGCGGTTACGGTAGCCGCCCGAAGCATCCAGGTGCCCCGGAATGTCGTTGCGGTCACTAGCGATAATGCTAATCGGAACCACACCACTACCCAGGCCGTAGAAGAAACGAATCGGCTTCTTGCCCGCCGCCGCACGACGACGCAGAAGCTCATAGCTCAAATAGCCGCCCTGCGAATGGGCAATAATACCCACCGCATCGCTACGGGAACTCAAATCATCCAGCTGACGATCCAGACGCACATAAATACGCTCCAAATCGCGCGACTCCGGGCTGGTCGCCGTCTGAATCAGCTGCGTCGGAATAGCCTTCACCAGCGCCCACAGCTCACGGGCACGACGAGCCAAAATCCAGCCCACAATACCCAGGCCGAGCGCCGCCGCCAGACCCGTAAATGCACCCTGCGGAGTGCCCAGGGACGCCACAAAAGCATCGCGGAACGTCATGAGCGCCATAGCCGCCAGCACCAGCCACAGCGCCACGTTCACAAACCGCGCCGTAGAACGCAGCAGGTGCCCGGCACGCTCACGCCAGGTCGCGCCGGGGCGCTCATAGTAAAAGCAGAACATCAAAAACAGCGGCAAAACCGACGCCAACCAGGGCAAATGTTCCTTCAATGGGCGGTAATGCCTGGGCCGCCAGAAGCCCTCCTGAAAAAGGAGGCTGCGGCGAGTGACCGTGCGAACCGGGCGCGGCTTCGGCTGAGGCAGGCGCGGAAGCTCAAGATTAGGCAGCTCAATATTCGGGAAGTCGATGCTCGGGAGCTCTACCTTGGGAAGCTCAATTTTCGGCAAATCAATTTTCGGCAAATCAATCTTAGGGAGCTCCACTTTAGGCAGTTCCACCTTGGGCAGCTCTACCTTCGGAAGTTCAACTTTCGGCGGACTGATTCTTGTAGATTCTTTGGGCTCGGAGGCTTCGGCGGGTTCTTCCTGCGCGGAGTTCTCTTCAACCTGCGGGCTTTCCTCAACCGGTTCAGCGGGGCCGGCAGGGTACTCCGTGCGCTCAATCGTCAATGAATACGTCAACTCGCTGTGGTGACTCAGCGGGTTCACCTCAGCGGCAGACGGGAAGGTATCACCGTCAGGAATCACCTCAACACGAACTCGCGCAGAAGCCTCCGCGGCGGGGTTCTCTTCGGAGGCGGCGACAGAATCCGTGTTCAGAGCCAGCAGAGTCTGCACACTATGCGCCACCGGCTTGCCAAAATACGCGAGCGTCTCCCCGTGATTCTGGTAGCCGATACCGTGAACCAGCAGCACCGCCGCATCATGATGCTGGCCCTTGCGGTGCAGGGCACTCTTCGGGTGCGCAGAAGCATACTTCGTCAGCCGCTGCTGCTCACCATCAGGCAGCGCACTACCCTTCAGCAGATGAGGCACCTTCGACACGCCTCTCACCTCCTCGCCTCTGCGCACAGCGCGCCCGCAAACCCGCGTGCCAACGCCCAACCCGGGGCAAAAACGCCCCTCACTAGAACACTACAGCACGACTAGAAAATCACAGCACGTCCAAGCCGTCACAACGAATCTGAACCGGCCGCTCCCCCACGTTCTTCTTCAACGCCGCAATCGTTGCACGCGTAGCACGCAACTCACGGGTCACCTGCTGGGCAATGCCATACGAGAAGAACATCAGGGTACGCCAATCGCCCTGAACCGGCGCCTCCTCAGAATCCTCCTCAAGAGACTCCGACCAGGCAAAATACCCCTGATCCAGAGGAACCGGACCCACAATACGCAACTGCTCACGCACCCGCTCCGGCAGCGCAGAAGAGCCCAAGAACTCCTCCATGAAGGCGCGAACATCCGCCTCCGCACCGGTCACCGCAGCCGTACGAACCGCCGGAGGCAGACCCGTCTGAGCGCGCTCCTCCAGCTCCTGACGAGCAAACCACGCCGGATCCCAACGCACCAGCGCCTGCTCCACCGGCGACGGCGAAGCAGTCGTCACCACCGTACCCTCAAGAGCCGCCGGACGAACCAACGCCGCCGCATTCAACCAGCGACGCAACGCCGCCTCCGGAGCACGCAACGAATCAAAACGAAGCATCCTATCGGCATCCAGAAGAAGCGCCGCCGCATAGCCACCAAAAGCCACCGGCTCAGCACCCGGAGTCGCCACCACCAACGCAGGCTCAGGACCAACCGACGCGCGCACATGGTCACCCGCCGAAGAAATCACCGGAACATTCGGGAACGCACGACCCAGCTCCTCAGCAGTACGAGTCGCACCCGCCGCCGAATAACGCCAATGCGTAAAACCACACTCAGAGCAACGCCATTGCTGCGCCAAATGACCGCACCACGAACACGACGGAACCGACGAACCCGAAGCCACCGACAAAGGCCCACTACACTCGCCACAACGCGCCGGCATGCGGCAACGTTCGCACGAAAACGACGGAATATAACCGCTACGCGCCACCTGCACCAACACAGGACCACGCGCCAACGCCCGACGAGCATGTTCAAACGCCAGGTGCGGAATACGCGCCATCGCCGCCAACGGGTCACGCGCCAACTCAAGCTCCGAACCCGTCGAAAAAATACGCGGCGAATAATCACGCACCAACGCACGCGGCGCACGCACATGAGACGCCCAGCGGGTACGCACCAGACGCGCCGCCTCACTACTCATACTGAACCCGGCAAACAGCGCCGCAGTATTCTCAGCAGAAGCACGCAAAAGCAACACATCACGGGTATGACAATACGGGGCGCGCTGCTCCACCAGCGAAGAATCGCCGTCATCCCAGCACACCACCAGGCCCAGGTTCGCCACCGGCGCGTATGCCGCCGCGCGGGTACCAATCACCACCGGCACCTGCCCCAGGCGAGCCTTCACAAAACCGTGATAGCGAGTATGCGGAGTCGAATCAGAACTCAAACGCACAAACGAATCAGCCGGCAGACGCTCGGCGAGCGCCGCCTCCAGAAGATCCAGGTTCTTAGCGGTCGGAACCACCGCAATTGCGCCGCGGCCACTGGCAGCAGCAGCCGCGAGTGCGGTCGCCAAAACATCCGCCCACGTGTGCTCCAGATGGCCGGGAAGAACCGTCATCACGGCGCGGGTCGCGGCACCGGCGGCAACATCCTCAATGAACTCCGCACCGTTCTCGTAATCAGAGAAGACGGAGGCGGCATCCGGCGCGTCCGGGTTCAGCGCCGGCGGGTCCAGCACGAAGGGGGCGGGCGCGCCGGGGGTGGCAAGCCACGCGTACGGGTCGGTAGCGCTGGCAGTAGCGGTACTGGAGGTGGCGGAGGCGGTAGAAGGCCCAGATTCTGCGCTCTCGGAAGCCACAAGCTCAGATGCCGCAGGCTCGGGGGCATCGGAAGTGCTTACCGGAGCAGAATCACCCAAATACGCCGACTCGTAACCCGGTAGAAGGGGCGCGTACTTCTTATCCAGCGCGGCAATGCGCGGCGGCACCGCCAGGCGCAGCACGTTCGCCACCGTGGAGGCGTAACGGTCAGCAAGCGCCTCGGCAAGCGCAAAAATTTCGGGCGCAACAGAGGGCACACGCGACAGCACCGACTTGAGCGGCAGCAACGAGGTGCGCGTCCAATCAGTCGTGGCGGCGCGTTCCTCAATGTAACCGGTCATCTCGTGGCCGTTGAACAGCACGCGCACGCGGGCGCCGGGCACCGCATCCTCACTCAGCTCGGCGGGCACACGGTAATCAAACGTGCGGTCCACCTGCGGCAGGGTGCTATCCACGCGCACGCGCGCCACAGGGTTCGGCACGCCGCTCGCCTCCAACTCGGCGGCAACGTTCACCGGCTCCGGGGCAGCCGGAATCAGGGCATCACGAAGAGCAGGAAATCCCTGCAACAGGTCAAGCTGTTGCAGGGATTCCTGCTGGGCACCCAACGGTGCCGAAGAGTTCGATTCAGAACTGCTCTGAGTCACCCGAATCTGCGTGCTCCTCTACCCTGACAGATATTAGGAGGAGGACACTGCCGAACGCAGTGCATCCACGCGGTTCAGGCGCTCCCAGGTGAATTCCGGCTCGGTACGACCGAAGTGGCCGTGAGCTGCGGTCTTCTTGTAAATCGGGCGGCGCAGATCCAGTTCGTTAATGATTGCCAGCGGGCGCAGGTCGAAGACCTCACGCACAGCCTTCTCAATCTTGATCGGGTCGACCTTCTCGGTGCCGAAGGTTTCAACGTACAGACCGACCGGCGCTGCCTGGCCGATAGCGTACGCAACCTGAACCTCGGCGCGGTCGGCAAGACCGGCACCCACAATGTTCTTCGCAACCCAACGCATTGCGTACGCTGCGGAACGGTCCACCTTCGACGGGTCCTTACCGGAGAACGCGCCACCACCGTGACGAGCCGAACCGCCGTAGGTGTCCACAATAATCTTGCGGCCGGTCAGGCCCGCGTCACCCACCGGGCCACCCTGAACGAAGCGGCCAGCGGGGTTCACAATGAACTTAGCGTTGGAGGAATCCAGCTCGACGCTGCCCAGAACCGGCGCGATAACGTGCTTCTCAATGTCTGCACGCAGGTCAGCCAGGTCGTAGCTTGCGGTGTGCTGGCTCGAAACAACGACGGTGTCCACGGAGACGGGCACGTTGTTCGAATCGTAGCCGAGGGTTACCTGAGTCTTGCCGTCGGGGCGCAGCTCGGTCAGCAGGCCGTCCTTACGGACCTTGGTCAGACGCTCAGAGAGGCGGTGCGCCAGCCAAATCGGGGCGGGCATCAGCACGTTCGTCTCGTTCGAAGCGTAACCGAACATGATGCCCTGGTCGCCCGCACCCTGGCGGTCGTACTCGTCAGCAGCAATGCCCTGACGAACCTCGAGGGACTCGTACACGCCGGCGTTAATGTCCGGGGACTGCTCACCAATGGAGACAGACACGCCGCAGAACTCGCCGTCGAAGCCGCGGGTAGAGGAATCGTAGCCGATACCCAGAATGGTCTCGCGCACGATGGAGGGGATTTCGACGTAGCTGGAGGTGGTCACCTCACCAGCAACATGCACCTGACCGGTGGTCACCATGGTCTCCACAGCAACGTTCGCTGCGGGATCCTGGGCGATGATGCCGTCAAGGATGGCGTCAGAAATCTGGTCACAAATCTTATCGGGGTGGCCTTCAGTCACCGACTCGCTGGTGAATAGGCGCAGATGGTTATTACTCACGGTTTCCACTCTACTGGTTGAGGGCGCGCGAAGATAGCGCGCTCGTAATGATGACGGTTTCCTTCAATTATGACACGTTTGTTAAGCGCCATTACGAGGCGGGGTGCTGCGTTCACACCCCGGGCGGGCCTTCACCCAGCGCCAGCCAGAGGATTAGGTCAGCGCCAGCAGGCGCTTAGGCAAGCGCCGTCAGAATCTTCTGAGCCAACGCCGGACCAATACCCGGCACCGCCGTCAGCTCCTCGGCGCTCGCCTGCTTAATCTGAGCCACCGACCCGAAATGCTTAATCAGCGCGGAACGCTTCACCTCGCCCAGACCGGGCACCTCATCCAGGGCGGAGGCGACCATCGCCTTACCGCGCTTGGAACGGTGGAAGGTGATAGCGAAACGGTGCGCCTCATCGCGGATGCGCTGCACCAGGTACAGCGCCTGCGAGGTGCGCGGCAGCACGACCGGGTAGTCGTCGTCCGGTAGCCACAGTTCCTCCAGGCGCTTAGCGATGCCGGCAACGTACACGTCCGTAATGCCCAGGTCGCTCAGCGCGGCGGAGGCGGCAGCCACCTGAGGCGGGCCGCCGTCCACGAGCACTAGGTTCGGCGGGTAGGCGAACTTCGCCGGCTCGGGCGTGGAGGCGTCAATCTCGCCGGATTGCACGGGCGCAGCTTCGCGTTCAGCCTGCTGCGCCAGGTGCCTCTTGAAGCGGCGCGTGATGACGTCGTACATGCTGGCGGTATCGTCGCGCGCGGCGTCGCCGGTAATGCTGTAGGTGCGGTAGGCGTTCTTCGCGGGCATGCCGTCCTCAAAGACGACCATGGACGCAACCACGTTCGTGCCCTGCACATGCGAAATGTCGTAGCACTCAATGCGCAGCAGCGGATCGGGCAGTTCCAGCGCCTCCTGCAGCTCCACGAGGGAAGCGCTACGGGTGGTCAAATCACCGGCACGGCGGCTCTTGTGCAGGGTCAGCGACTGGCGCGCATTCTCGGCGACCGTCTTCATGAGCTCTGCCTTGTCGCCGCGCTGCGGGACGCTAATCTCCACGGGGCCGCCGCGCACCTCCGCCAGCCAGGACGCCAGCTGCTCCTTATTCTCGGGCTCCACCGGCACGAGCACGGAGCGCGGAATATCGTAGCTGTTCAGGCTCTTCTCGGCATCCTTCGGGGAGGCGAGGCTCGCCGCAATATCGCTGTATACCTGCGCGATCAGCTGTTCGATGAGCTGCGCGTCGGTGCTGTCGTTGACCTTCTCCACGATCCAGCCGCGCTGGCCACGGATCCTGCCACCGCGCACGAAGAACACCTGAACGGACGCCTCCAGGTCGTCCTCAGCGTAGGCGAACAGGTCGGCATCCACGGTCGCGCCGAGCACCACGGCGTTACGCTCAAACGCCTTAGTCAGCGCGGCAATATCGTCACGAAGAATCGCGGCGCGCTCAAAGTCCATATCAGCTGCGGCGGCTTTCATTTCCGCGGTCAACTGGGCGATATGCTTCTCAGCGCCACCACCCATAAACCGGGTCAGCCCGCGCGCCAACTCGCGGTGCTCCTCGGCGCTAATCTTGCCCACGCACGGTGCTGCGCACTTATCGATATAGCCGAGCAGGCAGGGGCGGCCGCTATTCTTCGCGCGGTTAAACACGCCATTCGTGCAAGTGCGCACCGGGAACACACGCAGCAGCGCATCCAGGGTTTCACGAATCGCCCACGCCTGCGAATACGGACCAAAATAGCGCACGCCCTTACGGCGCTCGCCGCGGGTCACCATGGCGCGCGGGTACACGTCATTGACGGTAATCGCCAGGTACGGGTACGACTTATCGTCGCGGAACGCAATGTTGAATCGCGGCGAAAACTCCTTAATCCAGGTGTATTCGAGCTGCAGCGATTCCATTTCACTCGCCACCACGGTCCACTCCACGCTTGCCGCCGTATGCACCATGGCGTAGGTCTTCGGGCTCAGCGTCTGCGGGGACGCAAAATAGCTGTTGAGTCGGTTGCGCAGGTTCTTCGCCTTGCCCACGTAGATGACGCGGCCGTCGGCATCACGGAAACGGTAAACGCCCGGGTCGGTGGGGATTTCGCCGGGGGCGGGGCGGTAGCTGGAAGGCTCTGCCATGGGTACTTTCTCCTCGCTCTACTGGGCTTTCTGCGGGGTTGCCGCTGCTGGGCTACCGAGGTCATCCCAGGCTCGCACATACGACAAACCGCGCATCTTGCACCCATCTCCCCCATAACGCGGGGGTCGGTGCGTGAATGCGCGGTTTAAGTCTACGCGGTATAGGCGGCGAGTGCCCTAGCCTGCGTCACGTGCGGCTGAGGGCGAAACGTTGTACTCATGCTTTCGCGCCTGACCGGACAGCTGAGCAATCTCATCCATGATCGTGTCGGTGGTGACGCGGCGCTGCTTGCCGGTCATCTTCTCACCGGTCTTCTCAAAGTAAAGCGGCTTGCCCACACGAATCGTGAAGCGGCGCGGGTAAATCATGTTCGAGCCGGGCTTCTGCAGGCGGTCGGTGCCAATCAGACCAACCGGAACCACGGGCGCGCCGGTCATGTGCGCCAGCCACGCCACACCAATCTTGCCGCGGTACAGGTAGCCGTCGCGGGAGCGGGTGCCCTCGGGGTAAATGCCGAAGACCTTACCCTCCTGTAGCTTCTCCAGGGCAATGTCGAGCGCCTTGAGCGATTCGGAACGGTCGGAGCGGTTCACGGGAATAATATCCACGGCTTCGAAGAATGCCTTCATCATCTTGCCGCGCGGGCCGGGGGTGTTCACGTACTCAGCCTTGGCGAGGAACGCCACGCGGCGCGGCATCATGGCAGAAATAATGATGGAGTCCAGGAAGGACAGGTGGTTGGAGGCGACAATCACCGGGCCGGTGGCGGGGAAGTTTTCGAGTCCGGTCACGCGGGCGCGGAAGACGGTGCGCAGGATTCCGGTGACTGCTTTCTGGGTGGATTTGTAGAGAAGCACGTGAACTCTCCTGAGGTGCCGATAGATTGCGGGCTGTGGTGGCGGGCTGCCGTGGGTGCGGGGTGAGTGGCCCCTTCTGAGGGTACACCGTGTGGGTGCACAGAATCTGTACTGAAAAAATTTGTACTGTGTTTAGTAGTACCGAGTTTTATTATTCCACACCCGAGTGTAGGAACGTGAGGGGTGCCGCATTCCCCTTCCACATGCTGGGATGCGCCTCCCACCAATAATTCCGGCAAGATTTCCGGTAGAAGCTCAAGTAGAAGCCCGAGTAGGAACCCGAGTAAGAGTCCTGATTGAGGGAGCCTGCATAGCTTCCGCCCTATGTCCCCCCGTTACAGGCGGAAAAGCGGCACGGAAGCTAAGGATTCAACCTCAACGTAACATTCGAACTTTTTTGCCTTGTAACTGTGGCTTTTATGCCTGAATACGCCTGTCATATTGTGACGATACGTCAGCAAAGTTTCGTAAATACGCATTTAATATGCAAAAATGAGAGCAGGGTGGGCTGTCGCACCTCCCTCAAGGACGATTCACCCTGAACATAGTGAGCCGCCCCTCCAGCGGATGTGCGTCGGAACCACTCCACCTACACAATCCACGCACACTGGAGACATACACTATGGCTACAAAACCCGTCTCGCGTGCGCAGGCAGCAAAGATTGCCCGCCGCTCAGACACGGTCGGTGCCTATGCCGGAAAAGGCTGGGTACAGGCTGTTGCGTTTGTGATGCTCCTGGGCTTCACCATCATGGCAGTCCTTGCAATGCGCACCTACGCACTCTCCATGCCGCTCCCCGACAAAATCGTCGGCAACGACGGCAAAACTATCGCAACCCAAGAACAGATCCTGCACGGTCAGGAACTGTTCCAGGGACGCGGCCTGCAGCAGTACGGATCCGTTCTGGGTCACGGTGCCTACCTCGGCCCCGACTACACTGCAGAATACCTGCGCCTGACCACCGACGCCGCAGTCAAGGAATACCGTGAACAGGGCAAGCAGGACCCCCGCGAGCTCGTCAAGAACGAGTGGCGCAAGGAGAACAAGTACGACGAGCAGACTAAGACCATCACCTGGTCCGCTGGTGAGACCAAGGGCTACCAGCTCATGCTCAAGCACTACCGTGAAACCCTCATGAAGGGTGACACCTCGCAGGGCCTGTTCCCCAACGCCATTAAGAACGACGAAGAACTGCACGACATCGTCGCATTCTTCGGCTGGACCGCATGGGCATCGGCGGCAGACCGCCCCGACCAGCCCTACTCCTACACCAACAACTGGCCCTCCGAACCCAACGTGGACAACAAGCCCACCGCGGATCTGATGGTCTGGTCGGCACTCTCCCTGATTGCCCTCATCGGTGGTACCGGTCTGATGTTCGCCATCTACGGCCGCTGGTCCCGCGCTATCGGCTGGCATGCGGAAGAGGCCCCCGTCCTCGACTTCCGTCAGCCCGACGAAGTTCGCCTGACCCCCTCGCAGAAGGCAGCCTGCCTGCTCTTCGCAACGATCCTGGTGCTGTTCCTGCTGCAGGCTCTGGTGGGTGCGCTCACCGAGCACTACCGTGAAGAACTCACCGGATTCTTCGGTATCGACATGGGCCAGTTGCTGCCCTACACGGTATCCCGAACCTGGCACCTTCAGCTCTCCCTCTTCTGGACCGCAGGCGCGTTCCTGGCGGGCGGTATCTTCATCGCCCCGCTGATTACCCGCCGCGAACCCAAGAAGCAGGGCCTGCTCACCTACGTTCTCATCGGCGCTGTGGTCTTCGTGGTCCTCGGCTCGCTGCTGAACGAATGGTTCTCTCAGAAGGGCCTCATCCCCAAGGAATTCACCGGCTTCTTCTCGCAGCAGTGGGAGTTCCTGGACCTGCCGCGATTCTTCCAGATCCTGCTCACCGCGGGTATGTTCATCTGGATCGTCATCGTCTGGCGTACCCTCTCCGCTCGCCTGAAGGGCTCGAAGAAAACCTCCCTGCCGTGGCTGTTCCTCTTCTCCGGCCTCGCCATCCCCATGTTCTACGCGGTCGGCCTGCTCGCAGGTCAGCGTACTCACGTGACCGTCGCCGAATTCTGGCGATTCTGGGTGGTTCACCTCTGGGTGGAGGACTTCCTCGAACTGTTCACCACCGTCATGGTGGCGTACATCTTCGTGCTGCTCGGCGTGGTCCGCGAGCGCATCGCGATCTCCATCATCATGATGGACGCTGTGCTCTACTCCGTCGGTGGTGTGATCGGTACTCTGCACCACACCTACTTCGTCGGTACCCCCTCCGAGCAGATGGCATTCGGTGCGTTCTTCTCGGCTGCTGAGGTTATCCCGCTGACCTTCCTGACCGTTGAGGCGTGGGGCTTCATGCAGCTGGGTGCTCGCCAGTACTCCAACCGCACCAAGCCTTTCCCGCACCGTTGGGCTGTTATGTTCCTGATTGCTGTGGGCTTCTGGAACTTCCTCGGCGCTGGTGTGTTCGGCTTCCTGATTAATCTGCCAATCGTGTCCTACTTCGAGATTGGTACGGCACTGACTGCAAACCACGCACACGCATCCATGATGGGTGTGTACGGTATGCTCGCGATCGCGTTCGCGGTGTTTGGTCTGCGCTACCTGATCCCTGAGGACAAGTGGCCTGAGAAGGGTCTGAAGTTCTCCTTCTGGACCCTGAACATTGGTCTGCTGTGGATGTCCTTCATCTCGCTGCTGCCGCTGGGTATTGCTCAGCTGTACAAGTCCGTGGGTGAAGGCTACTACGAGGCTCGTTCCTTCGCGTTCATTCACGACGGTGCTTCCGCCGTGATGGGTTGGATGCGTATGCCCGGTGACGTGATCTTCCTGGTCGGCATTATCCCGCTGATTAAGCTGGCTCTGCTGGGTATCAAGGAGATCTTCTCCAAGAACGCTAAGGAAACCGTCCTGGAGCTGCCCGAACCGCCGCTGTACGAGGTGGTTGAGGACGCTCGCATCGCAGAGTTCGCCGGCGCTAAGGCTGCCGAGAAGCTGCCCGAGCAGACCAGCCCCTACCGTAGCGATCGTCGAGGCTAACCATGCCTGAGCAGATTGCTGGAGTTTCTTTCCTCGTGTGGCTGGCCTGCGTGTACGCGCTCGGCCTGGTCGCCGTGGGTTGGGGCTTCGATATTCTCGCCAAGCGCACCAGCCAGCGCATGGTGGCGGCGCGAACCTTCGGGTTCACCTACCACGAAGAGAGCGACGCGTGGCTCTGCCCCGAAGACCAGTGGCTGTGGGCGACCGCATTCGACTCGGATAACCGAGTGATGCGTTACCGCGCCAAGCCCAGCGTGTGCAACACCTGCCCGATTAAGGACAGCTGCACTGTCTCGGCGAACGGCCGCGAGCTCACCCGCGAAGTGGACGAATGGCCCTACTCCGAGTCGGGTCGTTTCCACCGCGGGCTGGCGGTTGCTGTCTCGCTGCTGGGCGTGGTCATCCTGATTGGTGCCGCTATCGTCTGGCACTCCCCGCTGGAGCTTCTGGTGGAGGGTGCCGCCGCGGTGGTCTGCCTGTCGCTGACCTACCCGCTGGCTGTGAAGCTCATGCGTTCCCCCGCGAACTTCGAGAACGATCCGAAGCATATTCACGCATCCACCGCTGACGAATCGGTGAACGTGAAGATGGATCGTTTCGCGGCGAAGTGGGGTGGCGTTTCGAATGAGCGTAAGCGCCGTACCGAGCAGACCCGCAAGCAGATGATTGCGGAGGCAACCCTACCGGTTCGTACCTCTGCCCTCGACCCGGACCGCCCCGCATGGAGCGGTACCGGCACCTCGGTTAAGCGACTGCACAAGACCACAAATGAGGTCCTGCAGGAGCAGAACCTGGCTGAGGTTGAGGCTGCTGAAAAGCTGGCAGAGCAGATGGCGAAGAAGTAGCGCTGCACAAGTTTTTCCGTTCCGGCGGCTGACCGGTCGATTGGTCCCGTCTGTTAGCTTCGGCGCCACCCTGCGTGGAATTCTCTTTTATTCCTCTTTTGAGTTTTCCATGCGGGGTGCCGCTAAAGCACCGACCACCGCATGCCGCCGGGACGGAAAATTCCCCTCTCTAAACTCCCCCAAACACAGCCCGGTTACCGGGCATCCCCTACTACCTGCACCGTACGAGGCGCGGGCAGGTGGGCACACATACCGTCCTCCCCCAATACTTGTGAAGGAAAACCATGGATCCCGTCACTCTGGCAACTATCCTCATCCCAGTTGCCGTCATTGTTCTTTTTATTCTGATTCGTATGTTCCGCGTCATCCCCGAATACGAGCGCGGCATCTCTTTCCGCTTCGGTCACCTGCGTTCGGAACTGGAGCCCGGCTTGAACGTCGTCTTCCCCCTCGTTGACTCCCTGCAGCGCGTTGATATGCGTGTTATCACCCTGACCATTCCCCCGCAGGAAGTCATCACCAAGGACAACGTTCCCGCCCGCGTGAACGCCGTGGTCCTCTTCCGCGTGACCAACGCCAAGAACGCGGTGCTTGAGGTTGAGAACTACCCGATTGCCACCAGCCAGATCGCGCAGACCACCCTGCGTTCCCTGCTCGGCCGCGTTGACCTGGACACCCTGCTCGCACACCGCGAGGACCTGAACGAGGACCTGCGCTCCATCATCGGTTCGCGCACCGAGCCGTGGGGTATTCAGGTGGAGCTCGTCGAAATTAAGGACGTTGAGATTCCCGAGGCTATGCAGCGCGCCATGGCTCGCGAGGCTGAGGCTGAGCGTGAGCGCCGCGCAAAGATCATTTCGGCACGCGGTGAGCTGGAGGCCTCCAGCGAGCTGAAGGAAGCATCCGACATTCTGAGCCAGTCCCCCGCATCCCTGCAGCTGCGTTACCTGCAGACCCTGCTGGAGCTGGGTGCCGACCAGAACTCGACCGTGGTCTTCCCGCTACCCATGGACGTGATCGGTCCGCTCATGGGTGCGCTCAAGGGCGAGATCAAGTAGGCGATCCTCCCCTTCCCTGACACACTAGCCTGATGTACTAGCAGCGGCGGCTGATTCGCAACGGTGAGACATATAGAAATATCCCGTGCAGATGAGAGTATCTGCACGGGATATTTCTATGCCGAATATTCTTCGCGAAAGCTAGAAGGAAGGCGTTTGGCCCGCCGCGGGGGTTGGATGAGGTGGTTGCGGCGGACCAAACTGGTCGGTTACACGCCGTAGAGGTGCGGGCGCGGCAGGTACATCAGCCAGTTGGGTGAGGGCCGGAATCCTGCCGCAAACGGTTTTCACCGACGCCTTAAGCATAACCGGAACAACCCCCGAACCGGCGGTAGCTTGAGTGAAGCATCAATCACCCATCTCACGCCATGCCGAGGCGGTATTCAGCCCAACAACCGGCACCTATCAGCTAGCGCAGCGCCCGGCAAACTAACGCAATGCTCGGTGCGCCTGATCAAAGAACTCACGCTCGTACACGCACGCCGACAGGTACGCCCGCGCCGCACGCACACGCTGAGCCGGTGAAGCCGCCTCAAACGCACGCTCCACCTCCGCGAGGCTACGCGCCACCTCCGCGGCGAACTCTTCGCCACCGTACATGCTCAGCCACTCCGCGTACGGGTGGTCCGCGTGATTCTGCGAGGAGAGTACGGCACCGACTTCTTCGTACAGCCAGTAGCAGGGCAGAATCGCCGCGGCACCGACCACGTAGTCATCACCAGCGGCGGAGGCACGCAGGAAATTCGTGTACCCCATCGTAATCGGCGAGGGCCCACCCAGACGCGCACGGTTCGCCAGCCAGCCCTCGTGCAGCTGCGATTCGGCGGCAATCGCCTCGTGCGCACCGGCGGCCCAGTGCACCTGCGCCTCAGCGGTATCAGCACGCGCCGAGAGAGTCGCGAGCGCACGCGAATAATCACGCAGGTAGAGGGCATCCTGGTCCAGGTAGAAGGCGAACAGATCCTCGTCGAGGGTTCCGTCACCGAGGGCACGCACGAAGGGCAGGTCCAGGATCTGGTGCCAGGTTTCGCCACCGGCTGCCCAGAGGGCGGCGGTCCAGGGACCGGCGGGCTTTACGACGGCTTCACCGGCGGGCACGGGGCTGACCGGCAGCAGACGCTCCGGGCTGGTGCCGTCCAGAGTATTGCCCTCAGAGTCGGTGGTGGCGAGCAGGTGATGCCACGGGTACGCGGAGGCGGCAGCCTCCAGACGGCGGGCACGGGCGGCGTGGTCCACCGGGCCGTGGCCCTCACCGGAGCCGACCTGCAGACCGGCACCTGCGGCAATGGCTTCGTGGAGCCAGCGGGTGCTCCACTGCAGGGCGCGGTGGGTGTCTTCGCTAGTCAGAACGCTCTGCTCTGCGGTGTGCCCTGCGGCTTCGGTGTGCTGCAGCAGTTCCACGCCCAGGCGGGTTGCCAGCGAAGAGGACAGGGAGCATCCGGTGCCGTGCGTATTACGGCTGTCCAGGCGCGGGGTGCGCACGTGCGCGCAGGTGCCGTCCGGGAAGACCGCGGTGTTACCGGCGTCCTGACCGCATAGGTGGCCGCCCTTCACAATCACGGTAGTTCCGGTCGCCGCAGCAAGGTTCGCCGCCTGCTCGTGCGCCTCATCGAAAGTCTGAGCGGGCTCCTTCTGGCAGAGCACGGCGAGCTCCGGAATGTTCGGGGTAATCACATTCACGAGCGGCACGAGATCGCGCAGCGCCTGCTCCGCTTCCGCCTGCAGCAGGCGGTCACCGCTGGAAGCAATCATGACCGGGTCGAGCACGACCACGGGCGCGGGATGCTCACTCAGCCAGGTACGAACCGTGCGGATCGTGTCTGCGTCGCCGAGCATGCCGATTTTCACGGCGTCAACCGTGACGTCATCAAAAACGGCGGCAAGCTGCGCGGTCAAAAATTCCAGGGGCGGGGTGAATACTTCACGAACCCCGCACGTGTTTTGGGCGACCAGTGAGGTGGTCACGCACATGCCGTAACCGCCGGATGCGGTAATAGATTTGAGGTCCGCTTGGATGCCCGCACCGCCGGAGGGGTCGGTTCCCGCAATGGAGAGAACCCTCGGCACTCGAGCTGTCTGGGGTGCCCCGGATGCTCCGGAGGCGCTCGCGCCGGGTACAGGGCTGGTGGTGGGTGCGCACGCGGGCGCGATAGGCTGCTCTGCCATCATCGATAATCCCTTCGCTAGTTCGAACTAGAGCAGGTTCAATGGGTGATTCTCTCAGCCTTGAGTGTTCTTACGCCGTTTCGTGCGTCCACTGTGCCGTAGCTCTTCGCTGTGCCGTAGCCCTTCGTTGGGCGGCCAGTTGGGCGGGTTAGCGGGTCGCGGGCGTCTCAAGGCACCCCATATCGCTCTGCCAGGTTATCACAATGATTCTCCGTAGCTAAAAGTTCTGCGGGTAACAAGTGAATCTCTCCGAAATTTTCGTTTGAGTCTTGCGTTACTGCAGGGGCTCCTCACCGCCGATTTCAGCGCACCCTTGTACGGAAACCACCCGTTAAACACGTAGTGCCCGGCACCGCTTCACACGGTACCGGGCACTATCAGCCTGGCTTATCCTCCAGGCTTAGGTCAGGGCGAAAATCTCTGCCGGTGAACCCTCCGCAATGATCCTACCCTCGTGTAGCAGGACCGCACGGTCAGCCAGCGAGGCGATACGCGCATCGTGCGAAATAATCAGCACCGCACGGTTCGCCAGCACGGCGCTCAGGGACTCGGTTGCGTCCGCGAGCTCCAGCTGGGTGGTGGACTCGTCCAGAATCACGGCGTGCGGGTCGGCAAGCACAATACGTGCCAGTGCCAGCTGCTGAATCTGGTCGCGGGTCAGCGGCGAATCCGCGCCGCTGACGACAGTATCTATGCCCTGCGGCAGGTCGCGCCACCAGCGGGCACCGATAGCGTCCAGCGCCTCGCCCATCTGCTCGACGGTTGCATCCGGCACGACCACCGTAAAGTTATCGGCGAGGGTGCCGAAGAAGACGTGCGCTTCCTGGGTGCAGACCAGCAGGCGCGGCCGGCCATCAGCGGCGGCATCGGTCGGGAAGTCGCCGTGACCGACCGGGCGACCCATCACGGTGATGGTGCCTTCCAGGGCGGTCAGCGAACCACCAATCAGACGAGCCAGGGTGGTCTTACCCGAGCCGGAACGACCCACCAGGGCGAGCGCCTCACCGCGGCGAATCTTCAGGTTGATACCTTCAAGCACCAGGGCGTCCGGCGAGTAGCCGTAGGAGACGTCGGTGCAGTCAATGGCGTACTCCGGGTTCTTCACGGCTTCATCAGACACGGCGGCGAACGCTTCGGCACGGTGCTGTGCACGCGCCTCACGTTGCTTCTTCGCCAGGGAGACCACACCGAACACGCGGCCCATGTTCACGAGCATGATGCGCAGGCTGCTGACGTGGTGGTTCAGCATGTCGGCGAGGGTTCGCAGGCTGAAGACCATGACCGAGGCGGTCGCTACGGCACCCCAGGAAGCCCAACCGAGAGCCACGCAGGCGGCGCCCCAGAGCATACACAGAATCGTGGGGATCCAAGCGTTAATAGCGTCCACGGTGAAGTACAGCTGGCGGATGCGCACCATGCCCAGCTGCGCGGCGAACTGGCGCTTGTTCTCACCGGCGAAGGCGTCTTCGCGGGCGGTGTGAACGCCCAGCTCACGGATCGTGGAGGTGCCGCGAATGTTCTCGGTCAGCACACTGTTGAGGTCACTCACGCGCTCCTGGGCGGTCTGGTTGCGTGCCGCCATGAGCGGCAGCATCTTCGACATGATGAGGGCAAGACCGGCAATCATGGGTAGCATGATCAGGCCCATTGCCGGGCTCACAACCGCTAGCGAAATGGTGGAGATAATGAAGTACAGCACCACGTAGATTGCGCCGAGCAGGTCCTCGCTGACGGACTTGGCTGCCGAGGACAGGTCGTCGGTCACGCGGGTGAGCAGGTCACCGCTACCGGCTTCTTCCACGGTGCGTGCGTCCAGGTCGAGGGTGCCGTCGAGGGTGTCCTGGTTGGCGTCACGGGTGACGAGCGCACCCAGTCGCGCCGCACTGTACGAGGAGACCATGAGGGTTATCGCCTGCACGATGAACGCCGCCAGGATAATCAGAATCGGCTGCCACGGGTAGCTGGAGAACTTGCCCGCCACCACGTCGTCCACGGTGGCACCAATCTGCAGGGGCACCACCGCACCCATGAGGGTGCTGACCATGTAGATGACGAAGGTGTAGAGGGCTCGCCCCTTGTGCGCCGCGAGGTAGTTCCACATGCGGCGTGCTACGTAGGCGGGGCTTTCGATGGGGAGCTGCTTTGCCATGCTAGTTCACCTCCTGATTCTGAGTGGTTTCGGTCTGAACAGTTTCAGACTGAGCGGTTTCCGGGTAGCCGTCGCGTTCCATGCGGCGGGTCGTCTCCGCGGTCGTGGAGACAACGTAGACCTGCTCCAAATCCTGTAGCAGGCCGGGGTAGCCGACGGGCAGGCGGTCGCTACCGACCTGGGTTTCCATCGCATCGTAGATGTAACGCTGGCTGGGTTCATCCACGGAGTTCAGCGGCTCGGTCAGGATGAGCACCTGCGCGTCCTGTGCGAGTGCGCGGGCGAGTGCCAGACGCTGACGCTGACCGCCGGAGAGGTTCGCGCCTTCGCTGGTGATGCGGGCGGCGAAGTAGTCTTCGGGGTTGCGTCCGCCCAGTCGGTAGGCGATTTCGCGGGAGTCGGTAATCTTCAGCAGTTCCTCATCCTTTGCCTGTGCCAGCTCCTCATCGGGGTTCGGAACGGTGCCCAGGCGCAGGTGCTCCTGCAGGGTTCCGGCGAAAATCATGGGGTTGGGTTCGCTCAGCAGCACGCGGCGGCCGGTTGCGTCCTTGAGGTCCTCTCCCCCGCGTCGCAGGGTGCGGGCAAGCGCCTCGGCGTAGTCTTGCGCGGTGAGGTTGTAGTCGCGCGGGTTGACGTACACGATGCGCGGGTTGCTTGCACCGGCGGGGGCGACGGGTACGGGCACTTCGAGGGTGCTCGCCTCGACTGCCTGTTCGGCGCGTGCCAGCTGCGCCATTTCTTCGTCGGTGCGCGGGCTCTTCAGCACGCCCTGGCGTACGCCCGCGTGACCTTCGAGGCGGGCGACCTTGGCAAGCGCAATTTTGGCGTATCGCCATGCGGTGAGGAAGTTCTGGGTAATCCAGATGGGGCCGCCCATCATCGCGATAATGGAGGCGACGGTCACCAGGGACGCGGCGGGCGTGTCGGATACCCAGCGGCCGTTTTCGACGTGGCCGGTGAGGGCGAAGCCGATGCCGAGCAGGGTCACGGCGCCGCCGAGCAGCGCGCGGATGAGGTACATCCAGCGGTGCGTCTTTTCGTAGCGCATGTAGCTGTCGAAGACTTCGTCAGTGCCGCGGTGGTAGCGCTCACGCATCTGTTCTTCGGCACCGAGGCCGGCGATGGTGCGCAGACCGGTGGCGATATCGGAGGCGCGTGAGGAGGCTTCGCCGTCCTTTTCGCGGTATTCGCCAATCTTGGATTCGAGGAAGGACGAGTACCAGGCAATCACGCCGACCACGATGAGCGTACCGATGAGGGTGACAATCGCGGTGACGGGGTTGATGAGCCAGAGCTGCACGGCACCGAGGGTCGCGATGATCATGGCGTTGACGAATAGCGGCAACGAGAAGTAGACGTCCGTAATGCGGCGTACGTCTTTATTCATAACGGTGACCGCTTCGCCGGAGTCTACGCCAGCGCGGGTGCGTCCCATGAGTCGGTTGATATAGATGCGCCAGTCGCGGCCGAGTTCTGCGCTGAGGGTCATGGAGGTACCCCAGCCGAAGAACTCGTTGATCACGATGAAGGTGATGGCTGCGACGACCACCCAGAACATGGGCCAGGCGTCGGGGGCTTTGCCAGCGATGTGCTGGTTGATGAATTGACCCACCATGACGGGGATCAGGATTGCGCCGATGCCTGCGGTGGTTTCACCCACGATGGGGATTGCCCAGCGGTGCCAGGGGTATTTATGTCCGGGCGCGGTGACTCGCAGGGCGAGGCGCTTTTTGAGGGCTTCCTCTTCAGCTTTGCGCAGTTCGCTGCCGGTTATTCCCTGTGCAGATTTTTTCTGAGCGGCTTTTTCCTGCGTGGTTTTGTTATGCATGGATTCTTCATGCGTGGCTTCTTCACGCGCAGCGTTTTCTTGTGCCTTGTCAGCGTTGTATTCAGTCATTCAACGTCTCTCCTTTCTCTTACCCTATTCCTTTATCAATGTGGCACGCAACACTATTTATGCAATAGATGGGCGTGTCGTTATTTATGCAACGTATTTTGGGGCGTGCATCAGCCGCTCAATATGCACCGACATCAATCGGCGGATTCTGCATCTACGCGGTAATCCATGCGGCATGGAGGCCTACGTTTTCGACCTTCTGAGCACCAGGTTTTTGCACCACTGCACTTTTAGTGCTTTGTTCTACACTACACGAATTTGGGGAATTCCCGCGTTAGCGCGGCACCGCGCCTCCCGAACACCCTATAAACGCCCCGCGAAGGAACCGCGAACTCCCTGCAAAGATGCAGCGAACACCCCGCAAACACTCCGCGAGTACCCGTTTGTTCCCTCGTAACGATAACGCCCCCGCGCCCGCGCTATTCCCGATAGACTGGAATCCTCATGAGTATTTTGAATTTTCTTTCTCCCGGGCTGGGCGAGAACCCCGGCGACTACAATCGACGCGATTTTAAGAGCAACCCCCTCACCGCCGAAGAAATCTATGAGGCGTTCACCGAGTGGATTTCGACCCGCGGCATGACCCTGTACCCCGCCCAGGACGAAGCCGTTCTGAGCATTGCCGCCGGACATAACGTGGTGCTGGCAACCCCGACCGGTTCCGGTAAGTCCACTGTGGCTGTTGCCGCGCATTTTACGGGCCTGGCGACCGGTCAGCGCTCCTACTACACCGCCCCCATTAAGGCGCTGGTGTCTGAGAAATTCTTTGACCTGATCAATATTTTTGGTGCCGAGAACGTGGGCATGATTACCGGCGACTCCGCCATTAATACGGAGGCGCCCATTATCTGCTGCACCGCGGAAATTCTCGCCAATATTGCCCTGCGCGAGGGTAAGGATGCGGACCTCTGCCAGGTCATCATGGACGAGTTCCACTTCTACTCTGACCCGCAGCGCGGTTGGGCGTGGCAGCTTCCCCTGCTGGAGCTTCCGCAGGCGCAGTTCCTGCTGATGAGCGCGACCCTGGGCGATACGACTCGCTTCCAGGAGGAAATGACGGCGCTGACCGGTCGTGAGAGTGACCTGGTGGCGCATTCTGAGCGTCCCATTCCGCTGCATTTCTACTACTCCACCACCCCGGTTCAGGAGACAGTGCAGGAGCTCGTGCAGACCAAGCAGACTCCGGTCTACATTGTGCACTTCTCGCAGAAGGCGGCGCTGGAGCAGGCGAACGCGCTGCTGTCGGTGGCTATTGCCTCCAAGGAAGATAAGGAACGCATCTCCGAGCTCATCGCGAAATTCCGCTTCGGTCCGGGCTTCGGTAAGGCACTGAATAAGCTGGTGCGTGCCGGTATCGGTATTCACCACGCGGGCATGCTGCCCAAGTACCGCCGCCTCGTGGAGCAGCTGGCTCAGGAAGGTCTGCTCAAGGTCATCTGCGGTACCGACACCCTGGGTGTGGGTATTAACGTGCCGATTCGTACCGTACTGATTACGGCGCTGTCGAAGTTTGATGGTGCCCGTAGCCGCCGTCTGCGTGCCCGCGAGTTCCACCAGATCGCTGGACGCGCCGGCCGCGCCGGTTTTGATACCGCCGGCACCGTGGTGGTTCAGGCACCCGAGCACGATATTGAGAATGCTCGCCTGCTGGCTAAGGCTCAGGCGAAGTTCGGTGACGACACCAAGCGCATTAACCAGTCGCTGTCCTCCAAGCGTAAGAAGGCGCCGGAAGGCTTCGTTGGCTGGTCCGAGAAGACCTTCGAGCAGCTGGTAGAGGCCGCCCCGGAGCCGCTGACCTCCTCCTTCGACATCACCCATTCGATGCTGCTGAACCTGATGCACCGCCCGGAGAACCCGGTCATTGCCGCGTACCGCATCATTCAGGAAAACCATGAGAGCCCGGCGCGCCGCCGCGAGCTGCTGCGCAAGGCAATCGGCATCTACAAGGAGCTGCTGACCGGTGGCGTGATTGAGCGAACCAACACCCCGGACGAGCACGGCTCCTACCTGCGCCTGACCGAGGACCTGCAGGATAACTTTGCCCTCAACCAGCCGCTGTCTGCCTTCGCGGTCGCCGCGCTGGAGCTGCTGGACCCCGAATCCCCCAGCTACGCCCTGGATGCGCTCTCCCTCATCGAGGCGACCCTGGATTCGCCGAACCAGGTGCTGTACGCGCAGGAGCGCAAGGCGAAGAACGAGCTCTCGGCGCAGTTGAAGGCGGACGGTGTGGACTACACCGAACGCATGAACGAGCTGGACAAGGTCACCTACCCGCAGCCCCTGGCTGAGCTCATTGATCAGGCGTACACGACCTACAAGCAGTCTGCCCCGTGGGTTGCACGTTTTGAGCCGCGCCCCAAGTCGATTGTGCGTGACATGTACGAACGCGCGATGGGCTTCAACGACTTCGTGCAGTACTACACGCTGGAACGCGCCGAAGGCGTGCTCCTGCGCTACCTCTCTGACGCATACAAGGCGCTGCGCCACACCATCCCCGATTCTACCGTGACCGACGAGCTCGACGACATCATCGAGTGGCTCGGCGAGCTGGTACGCCAGACCGATTCCTCCCTGGTGGACGAGTGGGAGAAGCTGGCAGCCGGCGAAGACACCGCCACCGTTGCCGCCGAGCACGCCTCCATCGAGGAGGAAGAGCCTCCCGCCGTGACGAAGAACCTGCGCGCCTTCCGCGTGATGGTGCGCAACGCCCTCTTCCGCCGCGTGGAGCTCTTCGCTGACGAGCGTGACCGCGCCCTGGGCGCCCTGGACGAATGGTGCGGCTGGGATGCCGACCGCTGGGCGGACGCCATGGACGACTACTTCGACACCTACGACGACATCTACACGGACGCCGACGCGCGCTCGCCTCGCCTGGTCAGCATGGATGAGGACACCGCCGCGCATCCTGGCGTGTGGAAGGTTCAGCAGAGCTTCGCTGACCCCGAAGATAATTTTGACTTCGGTATTCGTGCCGAGGTTGATTTGGCGGCATCCGATGAGGCGGGGTACCCAGTGCTGAAGATTCTGAGCGTGGGCGAGTTCTAAGACTCCGATTAAGGCTCCGAATGAGACTCCGCCCGAGGCTCTGCCCAGATGTTGCCCGTAGTGGGCTAGAATACAGAGTATCTATCTATTTGAATGAAAGAAGGTTCACCGTTGACCGTTTCTTCGCTTCCCAAGGTTGAGTACCGCAAGGGTTCGGTCGTCAAGCACGACGGCTACGAGATTACCGACCACTGGTTCCAGGTTCCCCTGACCCACGGTCTGATTTTCTCCAAGGGCAAGGATGCCGCTCTCTCCTCCCGTTTCGCAGACCAGACCATCACCGTGTTCGCCCGTGAGGTTGTGAACACCAACGAGACTCTGACCGTTTCGGCTGATAAGCGCCCTTACATTGTGTACCTGCAGGGCGGCCCCGGTTTCGGTTCGCCGAAGACCGGCTCCATTGGCGGCTGGATTGCTGAGCTGGCGAAGACTCACCGCGTGATTCTTCTGGATCAGCGCGGTACCGGCATGTCTTCCCCGCTGTCTGCTCGCAACATCACCGCTGTGGGTGATGCGCAGGTTCAGGCTGAGTACACTGAGCTGTTCCGTGCGGACTCCATCATCGCTGACGCGGAGGCTGTCCGCGAGGTGCTGCTGGCTGACCGTGCCGACAAGCGCTGGTCCACCATTGGTCAGTCCTTCGGTGGCTTCCTGACCCTGTCCTACCTGTCGTTCGCACCGCAGTCGCTGCGTGACTGCCGCATCACCGCGGGCCTGGCGCCGATTCGTACCTCGGTGGACAACGTCTACCAGCACACCTTCGACCGCATGAAGGAACGTGTTGAGGAGTACTACAGCTGGTTCCCTGAGGACGCTGAGCTCGCTACCCGCATTGCTGAGCACCTGCGCACCCACAAGGAGTACCTGCCCACCGGTGAGCGTCTGACCGATCACCGCTTCCAGATGGCCGGCCATTTCCTGGGTGGCCGCTGGCGCGAGCGCGGTCTGCACTACTTCCTGGAGACCGCCTTCGCTGAGGGTAACGACCATCTGTCCGATCAGTTCCTGACCTCTATGGGTGCCGAGGTGACCTTCCAGGCGAACCCGCTGTACGCCCTGATGCACGAGACCATTTACGCTGACGGCCCCGCTGACGGCGTTCTGCCCGGCATCCCCGGCTACGAGCTGTCCCCCTCCCCCGCGCCGACCAACTGGTCTGCTGCTCGCGTGGCGGCTTCCCGCCCCGAGTTCGCACCGGATGCGGACCGTCTGCTCTTCACCGGCGAGCACATCTTCCCCTGGTACTACGAGGAGGATCCCTCGCTGCGTCCGCTGGCTGAGGTTGCAAACCTGCTGGCTGAGAAGAAGGACTGGGGTCGCCTGTACGACCACGCACAGCTGCACAAGAACGAGGTCCCCGTGGTGGCTGCGGCATACAACCCGGACGTGTACGTGGACTTTGAGCACTCCATGGAGACCGCTCGCTGGGTCGGTAACACTCAGGTGTGGACCTCGAAGACCCACCACCACGACGGTTTCGGTTCTGACCCGCTGACCATTCTGGGTCACCTGAAGAACATGCTGGCTGAGGTTCACAACCAGTAATTCTTCTGAAATATCTCTGATATAGCTAAAGCCCCTCACCCCGGTTGATCCGGTGTGAGGGGCTTTAGTGTTAGCGCCAGCCTGGTGAGGCCGCACGCTCAGTAGCTCAAACTACTTCGAGGAGGAAGCGTGCGCATCCTGTGCGGTGCGGGCACGCATCACGAGGGCGTGGTATTCGTCTTCCTTCTCGATCAGCTCTTCACGCAGCTTCTGCGGAATAGTCTTGAGCTTCTCGGTTTCCTGCTGCCAGCGGGCGGTGATGTCCGCACGCTCGGCGGCGGGTGCATCCTCGGGCAGTGCCAGGTACTTCTCGGAGAGCGCCTGAACACGCTGAATGGTCTGCAGTGCGCGGCCCTTGGGGCTGAGCAGCGAGGCAAGCACGGTAATGATCAGGACGCCCACGATGACCATCAGCGACATTTCGGTGCTGATTTCGATGACGTGCACAGGCTCGCCGTGGTTGATGAACGGCAGGTTGTTCTCGTGCATTGCGTGCAGGAGGAGCTTCACACCAATGAACGCGAGGATGGTCGCCAGGCCGTAGGAGAGGTAGACGAGGCGGTCCAGCAGGCCGTCAATGAGGAAGTACAGCTGGCGCAGACCCATAAGAGAGAACGCGGTCGCCGTGAACACAATGTAGACGGACTGGGTGAGGCCGAAGATCGCGGGGATCGAGTCGAGCGCGAAGAGCAGGTCGGAACCGGCGATAGCGACCATGACGAGCATCATGGGGGTCATGACGCGCTTGCCGTTTTCGATGGTGAAGAGCTTGTCACCGTCGAAGTGGTCGCTGGTCTTCAGGTACTTCTTCGCGAGGCGGACCATGATGTTGTCGGCTTCGTCGTCGCCGTCGCCTTCGGTGAGTTCGTCCTTGAGCAGGTTACCTGCGGTCATGAGCAGGACCAGGCCGAAGATGTAAAACACCCAGGCGAAGGAGTTGATGATTGCCGCGCCGGCGAAGATGAAGGTACCGCGCGCCAGGATCGCGAAGACGATACCGAAGAGAAGGACCTTCTGCTGATTCTCACGGGCGACACGGAAGGTGCCCATAATGATCATGAAGACGAAGAGGTTATCGACCGAGAGAGCTTCTTCGGTGATGTAGCCTGCATAGAATTCGGTGGCGGCGGAGGGGCCGTTCGTCACGAAAATATACAGACCAAACAGCATCGCGATGCCGATGTAAATACTCGACCAGATGGCCGCTTCCTTGACGGAGGGTTCGTGCGCCTTACGAACGTGGAACACGAAGTCGAAGGCCAACAGACCCGCGATGATGAGAATAGTAACCAACCATTGCAACCCGGTAACTTCCATGGGGAGCCTTTCTTGTGGTGTGCGTACAGGACCACAAGTCTCTCCCGCCGGCCTGAATGGAGGTCGGCTCGATTCACCGGTTAGGCGCCTTCGG
Organism: Rothia sp. HMSC061E04; assembly: GCF_001813685.1. Classification (NCBI taxonomy): domain Bacteria; kingdom Bacillati; phylum Actinomycetota; class Actinomycetes; order Micrococcales; family Micrococcaceae; genus Rothia; species Rothia sp. HMSC061E04. Next base: position 194,948 of record NZ_KV813706.1, read on the forward strand.
CTAACGTGCTGACGATGAGTCGATTGGTGGGATACTCCCTTGCTCGGTGAACGATTATACAGCAGGTTGAGGTTTTCGCACAGGAGCCCCTCCGGAGGGTTTTCGCGAGCTAGGCACACCAAAACGCCGCATCCGGCAGAGCTGACCTGTCGGATGCGGCGTTCCGCGTGATGAATACGCGCTTGCCAGTTGGTGCTGTCTAGTTGGCGCCGCTATGAGTTGGCTCTGTCTAGTTGGTGCTGTTACTAGTTGGCAACGGTGAAGCGGCGGCCCGCGTGCTTGGGCTCTTCCGCCTCATCAATCAGGGCGACAGCGAAATCCTCGGCGCTAACGAACCCGCCTGCGGGGGTGTCCAGTGCGGTGTTGTACTTGCCGGTGCGCTCACCCGGTGCGATTTCGAACGCCGGGGAGAGCATGGTCCAGTTCAGACCCTCGGATGCGCGGTAGTCGTCGAGAATCTGGGCGAATGCCTTCGCCTCGGGCTTGTAATCTTCCGGGAAGCCTTCGCCATCAACGAAGCGGTTGCCGTTGCCGTCCTCGAGGGAGCCAGCGCCACCAACGACCAGCAGACGACCGGTGGGTGCCGCCGCGATCAGTGCGCGGTGTGCGTCAATGATCGGCTGCGCGGATGTGCCGCGACCACCCGGGACGGCAACAATGGTGATGTCGTGGTTATTGACGATGTTGACCAGTGCCGCGGTGTCTGCAAGGTCGATGCTGTGGGCGGTAGCGCCTTCGGGTGCCTTGCCGGAGCGGGTGTAGGCGTCGACCCGATGGCCGCGGGAGATTGCTTCTGCTGAGGTGCGGGCGCCGACCATACCGGTTGCGCCGATGATTGCGATGTTCATGAGGGCTTCCTTTCGGGTACGTTTTCTGTAGTTTTTCTTGCGGTATTCCGCGTGATGGTCTTATAGTATCTATTAGAAACCGGATACCTCAAGGTAAGTAATGGGGTTGCGTGGAAAATATTTAAAAATATTTTTCGCGCCCCTCACCCCCCATAAAACAGCCCCTCAGCAGATTGAAAAGACAGCAGCTATGACCACCACGCTCACCTCCCCCACCCGCGAAACCGTAGCAACCACCCGCACCCCGCAGGACGACCAGCCCGCCAACATCCTCGCCCACGCCTGCCCCTCCCGCACCGTGATGCGCCACCTCACCGACCGGTGGACCCCGCTCATTGTTGCGGCGCTCTCCGAGCAGCCCGTCGCCCGCTTCGGTGAGCTCAAGGCGATGATTCAGGGTGTCTCCCCCAAGGTCCTCACCCAGACCCTGCGCTCCATGGAACGCGACGGCCTGATAGAACGCCGGGTCACCGCATCCATTCCGCCGCGCGTGGACTACGAACTGACCGCGCTCGGTACGACCCTCATTGAGCCGATGACCGCCCTACGCCACTGGGCGCAGGACAATATGCAGGCGGTACTCGAATCCCGCGAGCGCTATGACGCCGCCGCGCTAGAGAACGGCGATGTGTAGAACGTGGTGTATTGCAGACCAGCACGCGCAGCAAGCCCACATCAAAGTAGCCCTCCCCGTGAACTATTACGGGGAGGGCTACTGCTATATTTCATTCAGTTAAGAGACCGTGTTGAACTTAGGAAACCATGTTGAAGGTCGGCGGGGTGAAAGCAATCGAGTTCACCTGATTGTTCGTATCAAGCGTGCCGTTCTCACGAATCGTCGGGACGGTAATAACCACCTCGAACTGGTACATGCCTTCCATGAGCGTATTGCCACGCAACGCAAAACGCGCGGAGATGCCGGTCGCCTTATCGTTCACACTCGACGCAAACGGAATGACCTGACCCTGAACGGTCTGAGTCTTGCCGTTACGGGTCATGACGGTTGCCACGCCAGTCGGGTCAGTCGTGAAGACCTGACGGTCAATGATTTCACCCTCGGGCGAGAAGAAGTAAATGTCCATGGACGGGTGCAGGTGCGTGGTGCCAGTCGTCGCCTCCAGTGCGGAGACGTTGTAGGTCATCACGAACTCACCGCAGTTCAGGTTGAGGTCGCCCTCGGGGCCGTGAGTCGCCTCGTACACGGACATGAGACGGATCGTCGCGGGGTTCGGTGAGGTTGCACTCTCCATGGACCACCACGCCTGACCGGTCTCCGGCGCAGTCACAGGCTTGTTCTTGGTGCGCGACTGCAGGGCGCCACTGGCGGGGTTGGTAATCATCCAGCCGCCAACCTGAGTAAAGTCCGGGCCGTGTACCGTCTTGCAATCATCAGCCGAAGCAGCGAATGCGGGCACCGTCGTGGAGGCGGCAATAGCGGGCACAACCCAAAGCGCGCCGCGGGTGAGGTTGCGGCGGGTAACGGAACGAGCTCCCGTGGTGTGTGCATCTGAAGAGCTATGAGAAATAGTCACAGATTTTTCTTTATCGTTCGGAAGCATCAAGGTGTTATTTGACATGTAAAAGACTTTGCCAGTGTACGGCCTGTATCTGCACTCAGTAGAACTTCACCAGCAATGAGTTACCTCATGGCGAAAAACCCACGTCGGCCCCTAAACGCCGGGCTCAGAACACCGGGTTTAGGCGTGACCCGCCTCCTTCATCAGACGCAGCTCCTTCTTCAAATCAGCAAGCTCATCACGCAGACGCGCCGCCAACTCAAATTGCAGGTTCTCCGCCGCCACACGCATCTGCTCGTTCATCTGCTCAATCAAATCCAGCAGGTCCTCGGCAGGTGCCGCCGCCAGGCCGTCGGCACGAACGCGCGCCTCCGCACGGGCGAGAAGCTCCTCCGACTCCGGGGTGCTCGTGGCAATCTTCGACGAGGTCGCAGAACCGGTCTTCGCACCCGCACTCACCGTGCGGGCCCCCTTCTTACCGCTCTTACGCTGCTGCAGAAGCTCGCGGGTGTCCTCTTCCTCGCGGGCGAGAACATCCGTAATATCGGCAATCTTCTTACGCAGCGGCTGCGGGTCAATGCCGTGCTCACGGTTGTACGCCTGCTGAATCTCGCGGCGGCGGTTCGTCTCATCAATCGCCACGCGCATAGAATCCGTAATCTTATCGGCGTACATGTGCACCTGACCGGACACGTTACGCGCCGCACGACCAATCGTCTGAATCAGCGAAGTGGTCGAACGCAGGAAGCCTTCCTTATCGGCATCCAGAATCGCAACCAGGGACACCTCGGGCAAGTCCAGGCCCTCACGCAGCAGGTTAATACCAACCAGCACGTCGAAGGTGCCCAGGCGCAGTTCGCGCAGAAGCTCCACACGGCGCAGGGTATCAACGTCAGAGTGCAGGTACTGCACCTTCACGCCGTGCTGCAGCAGGTACTCGGTCAGATCCTCCGCCATGCGCTTAGTGAGGGTCGTGACCAGCACACGCTCATCACGCTCAACGCGCACGCGAATCTCCTCGAGCAAATCATCAATCTGCCCCTTGGTCGGCTTGACCACAATCTCCGGGTCAATCAGGCCGGTCGGGCGAATAATCTGCTCCACATAACCATCAGCCTGCGACAGCTCATACTTACCGGGGGTCGCCGAAAGGTAAATCGTCTGACCGATACGCTCCAGGAACTCCTCCCACTTCAGCGGGCGGTTATCCATCGCCGACGGCAGACGGAAACCGTGCTCCACCAGGGTGCGCTTACGGGACATGTCGCCCTCATACATGGCACCAATCTGCGGGACCGTCACGTGCGACTCATCAATAATCAGCAAGAAATCATCTGGGAAATAATCCAGCAGACAGTTCGGGGCGCTACCGGGGGCACGACCGTCAATATGGCGCGAGTAGTTCTCAATGCCATTGCAGAAGCCCATCTGCTCCATCATTTCCAGGTCGTAAGTGGTGCGCATGCGCAGACGCTGCGCCTCCAGCAGCTTGCCCTGGGATTCGAGGGTCTGCAGGCGCTCGCGCAGCTCATCCTCAATGGAGGTAATAGCCTTCGCCATGCGCTCCGGGCCAGCAACGTAGTGGCTTGCGGGGAAGACATACATTTCTTCTTCCTCGCGAATTACCTCGCCGGTCAGCGGATGCAGGGTGTAAATCGCCTCAATCTCATCACCGAAGAACTCAACGCGGATCGCGTTCTCCTCGTACATGGGGATGATTTCGACGGTATCGCCGCGCACACGGAACGTGCCGCGGTGAAAGTCCATGTCGTTACGCGCGTACTGCATCGCCACGAACTGGCGCAGCAGCTCGTCGCGGTCAATCTCCTCACCGCGACGCAAAGTCACCATCTGCTTAATGTACTCCTCGGGAGTGCCCAGACCGTAAATGCAGGACACGGTCGCAACCACCACCACATCACGGCGAGTCAGCAGGGAGTTCGTCGCCGAGTGGCGCAGACGCTCCACCTCCTCATTAATGGAGGAGTCCTTCTCAATGAACGTATCAGTCTGCGGCACGTACGCCTCAGGCTGGTAGTAGTCGTAGTAGGAGACGAAATACTCCACCGCATTATTCGGCAGCAGCTCGCGCAGCTCATTCGCCAGCTGCGCCGCCAGAGTCTTATTCTGCACGAGCACCAGAGTCGGACGCTGCACCGCCTCAATCAGCCAGGCTGCGGTCGCGGACTTACCGGTACCGGTAGCGCCCATCAGCACAATGTCCTTCTCACCGTTCTGCACACGCTCGGTGAGCTCGGCGATAGCCTTCGGCTGATCACCGGCAGGCTGGAAGGGGCTGACTACCTCAAAGGGGGCGACGATGCGGTTAATTTCGGGTGCGTAACTCATGTATCCATCCTAGGGGAAAGCCGCCCAATGCGCCCCAGAATTGGTCGCCCTTTTCTACTGGCGCAATATAATCACGCGTAATGCACTCGCAATACCCTCTGCCCACCGCTGGCTACGCGCCAGTGGGTACATGCCAGTGGGGCACCTCGCGGGTAAGGATTTAGCGCACCTCCACGGTAGCTCCGGCGAGGCTCATCAGCGCCCGGTTCGTCAGCGGAAGGTACCCGTTCAGGGCGCTCAAAATCAGCTGCATGGTGCGCTCTTCATCCTCCACGCTCAGCCCGCGCGGAATACCCACACCCGGCACGCAGATGCGCTGCTTATACAGGTCAATCACCGCGCACACGGTGCGGTTCGGCACACCCAACACCGGCAGCATGCCGCGGTGATTGACGGTGCGCAGGCCCTTACCGACCACGGTGGCGGTACGAATATCCGGGCGAGCGTTGCCCTCAAACCGGGAGGCGCCCGCGCCGTTCGCAAAAGCGGCTGGGTCGGGAATACTATTCGGCACCGCGCTCTTCTCGTTCAGCACAGACAGCAGCGGCTCCCCCACCGCGGCGGTGACCGCCACGTAGCGTACCTGCCGGTCCATGGCGTTGAGGAAGTCCAGTTCCGCGTACTCCTCCACACGGTAGTTCTCAACCAGACCGGCTTCACCCGACCCGGTTTCTTCCACGGTGCGGGTGATGACTTCTTCATCGTAGAAGCTTGCCACGCACACCTGCGGGGCGCCGCGCTCAATGCGGGCGCGGCATTGGTAGTCGTCGTCAAGCAGCCAGAGGGACAGCTCATACCCGTCGGGCACATCACGCACACCGGTCGCGAGTAGCACTTCGCTGCCGTCCAGGGAGAACGGCTCCCAGCCCGCCGGTTCAAAAGCGTTGAGGGCACCGTCCAGGGCGGGGTTGCAGGACCCGAGGCTCGGCGCCTGATCAGCCGGGGTGAACGCCTCGGTGGAGGGCATGGTGATGGTGAGCCCGCGCATCCTGCCGGCAAGGCAGAGTTCAACCGCCATGAGCAGGTGACCCGCACCTTCACGGCTCAGTGCTGGGCTCTGAACCAGGTGCGCCACGCCGGAGTTGTCCAGGCTGAGGTGTTCGCCAACTCCGCGGGCGGCGTTGGAATAGCGGTTGTGCAAGCGCACCAGCTCGTCAATGGGCAGGGCGCGGCCCACGGCGCCAAACGCCTGGGCGATAGCGTGAACGTGTTCGGGGAAGACGCGGCAGAGCCTGCCGAGCTGACGGGCAAACTCTGCCGGACGCTGCGTGAGCACGCTCAGAAGGGTGCCGAGGTTCTGCTGGCGGTAGGCGTTGAGTAGCTGGGCGACGGTGGCGGGTTCAAGCTGCTCGACAGTGCCCATCTTGGGGAGGCGCGCTCCCTGGCGGTTGAGGGTCGCGGTGCCGCCGCGGCTGCCCGCGGACTGCTCTGATGAGTTTTTGCCTGCTTGTTCGTCTACTTGTTGATAGTAGGTTCCCGACTGCGTCACGTTTTCACGACCTTGAGCTCTTCAGAGCGTTCGTTAGCTGATTCTTCGTAAGGTGACGGGCGGGGCTCAGCGCCTACCGGCAGATGGTTCGTGCACACACTACCGTCTGCCGGATCGTATAGTACCGGCATACAGCTGTGCCTCGTTCCTTGAGCAACTAAGCTATAGCTTCAAGACGTCAGCATCAGGACCTCAGCGCTGAGATAGTACCCAGTTCTCGGCGCTGAGATGTCAGCGTTGAGCCCTGCCCGTCGGTGCGGGCGCACACGTTGCCTCGTGGAGGCGCCGGGCTGGGTTACCGCTGGTGACGAACCCGTTGCCCGTGCCGTGGAGGGGCGTGTGCGTTCCGCAACGCTTTTTAGGCTATCAGCTTTAGCGGGCAATTACTAGGGTTAGAGTAACTATTAACTAAGGTTGGACTATCTTTTGGGTTTTGGGGGCTTTAGGCAGGCGCTCTAGCTCGGAAATATGGGACCAGAAATATGGGACTGGAAATTTAGAACCAGAAATCTAAGACCGGGAATCTAGGGAGCAGCAACCTAGAGGCCGGCAACCTAGACCGGCAAATCCACCCACTGCGTATCCCCCCAGGTCACACTCGCCGCGCCGGAACTCAAGCTCACCACCAGCTCCTCGGCACGCGCCAGCTCCTCCGGGCGGTCAAACACGCCCAGGGAAATCGTGGCACCCTCCGCACCGTACTCGGTACCTAGCACATTCAGACCGGCGGCACGGATCTCGTTCTCCAGGCGGCCAGCATCCGCATGCGAACTGGACACCTGACCCACGCGCAGACGCTCACGCGAATCAAATTGCGCACCATCCAGGGTCTGCACCACCGAATCAGTGTAGGCACGCACCAGACCGCCCGCACCAAGCTTAATGCCACCAAAATAGCGCACGACCACCGCAACCACATCCGACAGGTCGGTGGTACCGTCCTCGCGGGTCTGACGCGCCAGCAACGCCTGCATCATCGGCACACCGGCGGTACCGGCGGGCTCACCATCATCGGAGGAACGCTGAATATCGCGGTCAGCACCAATAATGAATGCCGAACACACGTGGCGGGCGTCGTGGTAGGTCTTGCGCACCGACTCAATGTAGGCGCGCGCCTCCTCAACGGTGCTCACGCGCTTGATGTGACCAATAAATTCGCTACGCTTAATTTCGAGGAGGCTCTCATAGGGCTCATCGCCGCGCGGCACAAGGTAGCGGTTGGCGCGAGTTTCTTCCTGCATGTGTCCTCCTCTAATCAGTACCTATCTATTGTGGCACAGCCCGTCAGGAGCACCGTCCATGTCCCAGCCTTCTTCCCCCGCCTCTAATACCCTGCGCCGTTACGCCCTCACCGGCGGTATCGGCAGCGGCAAGAGCACCATCGCCTCCCTCTTCGTTGAGCAGGGCGCATTCCTGGTGGATGCGGACGCTATCTCCCGCTCCCTCATGGAGCCCGGTGAGGCGGTGCTCGCCCGCACGGTCGCGGAGTTCGGTGAGCATCTGCTCGATGAGGATGGCCGCCTCAACCGCCCGGCCCTGGCGCGTATCGTGTTCAATGATGAGCAGGCACGCCTGCGCCTGAACGCGATTGTGCATCCCGCTATTCGTGAGCGTGCCGCGCAACTGGTGGAGCAGGCGCAGGCCGAACCCGGGTTCAGCAGCGTGGTGCTGGAGGATATTCCCCTGCTCGTGGAGACCGGCGACCCGTCCGCCTTTGAGGGCGTGGTCGTGGTGCGCACTCCCCTGGCGACTCGCCTGCAGCGCCTCGTATCTTCACGCGGCATGACTGAGGAGGATGCGCGCGCCCGCATCGCCGCGCAGGCAACCGACGAGCAGCGTGAGGCGGTCGCAACCTGGATTATCGATAACGGCGGCTCACTGGAGGAAACCGCCGAGCAGGTGCGCGCCGTCTGGGAGCAAATGGTCGCCGCCTAAAATCCTCCCCGGCAACATCGGGCACAGCAACACAGTGCACACGCCCCCCGGCTCCCAATACGCCTAGCTCCAAACCCAAACCCCCAATAACGCAAGGAACCCCTTCACCTCCCAAACGGAGATGAGGGGTTCCTCTGCTCTAGGCACCCCGTATGGGGTTACCTATCGGCTATTACGCCTGATGAGTGCTCATCTGAGCGGCAGATTAGTTGCCGGTCAGCTTCTTGCGGAGCTCAGCCAGTGCCTCATCCGATGCGAGGGTACCTGCGGAAGCGGGCTCCTCGGAGGAGTAAGAGGTCGGTGCGGGCTCAGCTGCTGCGGGAGCTGCTGCTGCAGCCTCTGCGTCAGCCTCGAGAGCCTTAGCAACCTGAACCTTGTGAGCCTCGAAGCGAGCCTGTGCCTCTGCGTACTGTGCTTCCCAAGCCTCGCGCTGTGCATCGAAGCCTTCCAGCCACTCGTTAGCCTCGGGGTCGAAGCCCTCGGGGTACTTGTAGTTGCCAGCCTCGTCGTACTCTGCTGCCATGCCGTACAGAGCGGGGTCAAACTCGGTAGCGTTGGGGTCAACGCCCTCGTTTGCCTGCTTGAGGGACAGGGAGATGCGGCGGCGGTCCATGTCGATGTCGATGATCTTAACGAAGACCTCTTCACCAACGGAGACGACCTGCTCAGCCAGGTCAACGTGGCGGGTTGCCAGCTCGGAGATGTGGACGAGGCCCTCGATGCCGTCCTCAACGCGCACGAATGCACCGAAGGGAACGAGCTTGGTGACCTTGCCGGGAACAATCTGACCCAGAGCGTGGGTGCGAGCAAATGCCTGCCACGGATCTTCCTGGGTTGCCTTGAGGGACAGGGACACGCGCTCGCGGTCCAGGTCCACCTCGAGAACCTCGACGGTAACGGGCTGGCCAACCTCGACAACCTCGGACGGGTGGTCGATGTGCTTCCAGGACAGCTCGGAAACGTGAACCAGACCGTCCACGCCACCCAGGTCCACGAATGCACCGAAGTTGACGATGGAGGAGACAACGCCCTCGCGGACCTGACCCTTCTCCAGCTCGTTGAGGAAGGAGGAGCGGACTGCGGACTGGGTCTCTTCCAGGTATGCACGGCGGGACAGAACAACGTTGTTGCGGTTCTTGTCCAGCTCGATGATCTTAGCTTCGATCTGCTGACCGATGTAAGGTGCGAGGTCGCGGACGCGGCGCATCTCAACGAGGGATGCGGGCAGGAAGCCACGCAGACCGATGTCGAGGATAAGGCCACCCTTGACAACCTCGATAACGGTACCGGTAACGACGCCGTCGTTTTCCTTGACCTTCTCGATGTCGCCCCATGCACGCTCGTACTGTGCGCGCTTCTTGGAGAGGATCAGGCGACCTTCCTTGTCCTCCTTGGTGAGGACGAGTGCCTCAACCTCGGAGCCGAGCTCGACAACCTCAGAGGGGTCGATGTCGTGCTTGATGGACAGCTCGCGGGAGGGGATGACGCCTTCGGTCTTGTAACCGATGTCGAGCAGAACCTCATCGTGGTCGATCTTAACGACCTGGCCGGAGACGAGATCGCCGTCGTTGAAGACCTTAATGGTCTGCTCGACAGCCTCAAGGAATGCCTGCTCGTCGCCGATGTCGTTGATTGCGACCTGAGGGATGTTGGTGCTCATGTAGTGAGGGCTCCAATTGGATTTCTAATAGGTCGACGCTGCCGGTTCGCCGCTCAACACCCCCGGGTGGAGGCGCCGACCGGCTCACTTTTTCACCCCGGCGCGCACGGCATAGGGCCGCTAACGCCTTTGAACGAGGTGAGGAAACGTCGAGCTGACGGATACTTACAATGTGTACCACCCGCCGGAAGCAAATGCTTTAAGCAGGGTGCACGAGCGGTCTGTGCCCGTTTTCTCCCCGTTTTCTTAAGGAGAAAAAGAGCATAGAAAAACCGTACGTTGGTACACGCGATTAATAGTGTACGGGAATCCCAGGCGTGTCGTCAATGGTTACGCGCCCGGGATTCCCGTACTTATTTGTGGTTTTGGAGTTGTGGTTCGCGGAGGGGTTTGCGGAGGGTACGGCGTTCGTCCTCGTTCCTACAGGGGCACCCGCCCTCGCTTCGCTTCGGGCACCCTGATGTCACTACGGACGACACCGCCCCTCCATGTGAGACGCCAAGCCTAGCCGGAACGCAGGGTAGCTATACCCTCCGGAAGCGACATCAGGGTACCCTCTCGGGTGCTCTCCGCAGCGAAGCAAGGAGAGAGCGGAGCACCCGAGAGGGTGGGTTCCCCTGCAGGAGCGGAGGAAGGGTATAGCGCACCCACCCCCTACCTGTAGGAACGAGGACGAATACCGCTTTCCGTGCGGAAGCCAATAAAGGTAGTGAGCCTAGTGGCCTGCCTCCTGCCAGGACTTGCCCCAGCCGACCTGCACATCCAGAGGAACACGCAGGGATGCGGCACCGCTCATCTCCTCGACCAGCACGCGTTCGGCGGCTTCACGCTCACCGGTGGCGACTTCGAGGATGATTTCGTCGTGCACCTGCAGCAGCATGCGGGTCTTCAGGCCCTCTTCGCGCAGGCGGCGGTGAATGTTGATCATAGCGATCTTGATGATGTCCGCGGCGGTGCCCTGAATCGGGGCGTTGAGGGCGGCGCGTTCGGCGGCTTCACGGCGTACACGGTTGGGCGAGTCCAGGTCGGGCAGCACGCGGCGGCGGCCGAAAATGGTTTCGGTGTAGCCGTCCTGGTGTGCCTGCTTGAGCACGCCGCGCAGGAATCGTCCCACGCGTCCGAAGCGTTTGAAGTAGTTGGTGCGCAGTTCGCCTGCTTCGTCAGAGCTGATGTTCAGCTGCTTGGCGAGGCCGAAGCGGGACAGACCGTATGCCAGACCGTAGGACATTGCCTTGACCTTGGAGCGCTGCTCGGGGGTGACTTCTTCGGGGGCTACGCCGAAGACTTCGGAGCCGACGTAACGGTGCAGGTCCTCCCCCGCTTCGTAGGCTGCGATGAGCTTCTCGTCGGCAGCGAGGTGCACCATAATGCGCATTTCGATCTGCGAGTAGTCGGCGGTGAGCAGGCCCTCGTACTCCACACCGTCGACGGGTGCGGGCGCGACGATGAAGGCGCCACGGATGCGGCGGCCTTCTTCGGTGCGGATTGGGATGTTCTGCAGGTTCGGTGCGGTTGAGGAGAGTCGACCGGTGGAGGCGGCACCCTGCTGGAAGGTGGTGTGCACGCGTCCGTCGTCGGCGGCTGCTTTCTGCAGGCCTTCGACGGTCTGTACGAGTTTGATGTTGTCGCGGTAGGCGGCGAGCGCACCGAGGAATGCGGCGCCGTCGGACTCCGGGGAGATTTTGGTGAGCAGTTCGGTGACGGATTCGGCGTCGGTGGAGTAGCCGGACTTGATTTTGCGGGTGTGAGGCAGGGCGAGCTTGTCGAAGAGCACGGTCTGCAGCTGTTTGACGGAGGCGAGGTTGAGGGGTTCTTCGCCGTCGTCGGTTTGGACGGTGTCGCCGATGATGGTGCGTGCGGCGTCCTGCGCCCGGGCTGCGCGCGCGGAGAAGGTGTCGTGCAGTTCGGCCAGGAGCGCGTCGGAGACGGCGATACCTGCCTGCTCCATGTCTGCGAGGACGTAGAGTAGCGGCAGTTCGATTTCTTCGTATACCTTCAGCTGGCCGTGTTCTTCCATTTCGTAGTGCAGCAGGCGTGCGAGTTCGTGGATGATGCGGCTGATTTGCGTGAAGTAGCGCAGGTTGTCGACGGGTTCGGCTTCGCCGGGCATGCTGAAGAGGGAGGGCTCTGCCTCATCTTCTTCGGGCTGGAAGACGAGCTGCGCGTAGGGGTCCTTGGGGATCCAGAAGTAGCGTTCGGCGAGGTCTTCCATGCGTTCGGAGAAGAGCTTGCGGGTTGCGGTGGGGATGAAGCCGCACATGTAGGAGGACAGGGCGGGGTCTTCGACGGCGCCGGCGAGTTCGTAGCCGTAGGCGCGCAGGAGTTTGCGCTGAACCTTGAGGTCCATGACGATTTTGCGGGCGGCTTCGTCGGAGAGCCAGGCGGCGAGGGCGGCGTCGAGTTCCGGGTCGATGGTGCGGGTGTCGATCCAGAGGCTGGTGTTCTTGCTGGTGAGGAGCACGCCGAGCAGTTCGGGGTTTTCTTCGGCGGCGCGGATCTTGGTTTTGGTGACCTTGACGGCGGGTGCGTCGCCGATGGCGGGGCGCGCTACGGGCAGGTTGGTGACCGGGTAGAGGGTCACGGCGCCTTCGAGGCGTTCGGGTACGGCGATGGGCGCGCCCTGTTCGTCGTTGCCGTAGTTTTCTTCGGCTGCGGCGGCGCAGAAGGCGCGGAATGCTGCTGCGTCTGCGTTTTTGGTGGGTGCACTGGTGGCAATGGGTGCGTAGACGGGGCCGGTGGGTGCCTTCTTGGTGGCGCCCTCCTCCCCTGCTTCTGCGGTGGAGCTTGCAGAGCCTGCGGTTCCGGCGGCGCGCACGATGGGGCCGAGGGTGTCGGAGGCACGCTTGCGGATGGTGCGGAACTCTACTTCGTTGAAGAAGGTGTTGAGTGCATCCAGGTCGGGGGTGAATGCGGTGTCTTCGAGGGTGATGCCCAGGTCGAGGTCGTTGACGAGCTGGTTGAGGCGGCGGTTACGCACCACGTTATCCACGTTCTCACGCAACGCCTCGCCCTTCTTGCCGCCAATCTTGTCGCGGTTGTCGAGCACGCCCTGCAGGGATCCGTACTCGCCGAGCCACTTGGCGGCGAAGCCGGGACCCACACCGGGTACGCCGGGCAGGTTGTCCGCCTGTTCGCCGGTGAGGGCGGCGAGGTCCGGGTACATGTGCGGGGGTACCTTGGTTTTCTTTTCGACGGCGGCGGGGTCCATGCGCTGAATACCCTTGGAGGGGCCGGTGGTGACCGGGTAGAGCAGGGTGACGTCGTCGGTGACGAGCTGGAAGATGTCGCGGTCACCGGAGAGGATGAGGACCTTGTAGCCGGCTTCAGTGCCGCGGCGGGTGAGGGTTGCGACAATGTCGTCGGCTTCGTAGTTTTCGTAGGTGAGCGCGGGGATGTTGAGTGCGCCGAGCATCTTTTTGATGAGGTCGATCTGGCCGCTGAAGGCTTCGGGGATGGCGTTGCGGCCGCCCTTGTATTCGCCGTATTCGGCGGTGCGGAAGGTGCCGCCGGGCAGGTCGAAGGCTACGGCGATGTGGCTGGGCTGGTTATCTTTGATGATGCTCAGCAGGGTGGAGAGGAAGGCGTGGACGGCTTCGGTGTGCTGGCCGTCGCTGCGCACGAAGATGTGCTGTCCGGTCTTTTCGGCCATGGTGTAGATGCCGAAGAAGGAGCGTAGGGCGAGGGAGTGTCCGTCAATGAGCAGGAGGGTTTTGTTCTCAGTAGTCACTCCTCTAGTGTATCGAGTCTGAGTTTTCTCGGTGGTTGCGCTTCGTGACAGAGGGTTTCGTGACGGGTGGTTTTGTGATGGCTGGCCAGCCCTGTGGGGAGGCGCCTGCACCGTATTGGGTGCCGGTGCTGTGCCATATAGCGGAATAACGGGGTGTATGGAAAGAGTTTTACCTCATATATAGGTGCCTGTGGGGTGCGTTTGGTGGGTTTTCCTCCCAAAGATTGTGCCCTAAGCCACTATGTGAGGTGGATAATAATACAGTTTCCAGATAATATATAACCTTATTATCGCCTCCAGCGTAGGAAACCCCCACACCCCGTGTATTCATAGGCAGAACTCTACCCAGAATTCACCGGCAGGATCCACCGGACAGTGAGGGCACATCCCGCGCTTAACACACAACGAACCCTCATTTAGGAAACTATGAAGGCACTCAAAAAACTTCCCCTCCTCGCGTGGATTATCATCGCGATCGCATCGGGTGTGCTCATTGGCATGCTGACCCCCGGAATGATTAGCGGCATCAATGACGCAACCGGCGCAGCCATCCCCACCGATTTCATTGTGCAGCTCTTCGTCTCCTTCTCCACCGTGTTCAGTGCCTTCCTGAGCTTCGCGATTCCGCTGATTATTATCGGCTTCATCGTGCCCGGCATTGGTTCCCTCGCGCAGGGTGCAGGCAAGATGCTCGGCATCACCGTGGGTCTGGCGTACATCTCCAGCATCCTTGCTGGCTTCCTGGCACTGACCTGCGCACTACTGCTCTACCCCATCATCCTGAAGGGTCAGCAGCTCGCCTCCTTCGATAACCCCGAGAACGCACTGTCCAAGGGCTACATCTCCTTCGAGCTGACCCCGATTATGGGCGTGCTGAGCGCACTGATTCTCTCCTTCATCCTGGGCCTGGGCATTACTGCCCTGAAGACCCGTGCGATGCTGAACCTCTTCGAGGACTTCCAGGTCATCGTTGAGAAGATGCTCGGCTACGTGATTATCCCCCTGCTGCCGGTGCACATTGTGGGCGTGTTCGCAAACATGACCCTCGCCGGTCAGGTGGCGAAGATCCTCTCCGTCTTCGGTCTTGTGTTCGTCATGGTGATTATTCTGCATTGGGTCACCCTGGCGTTGCAGTACTCGGTGGCTGGCGCGATTTCTCGCCGCAACCCCATCCAGATGCTCAAGACCATGCTCCCGGCATACTTCACCGCAATCGGTACCCAGTCTTCGGCTGCGACCATCCCGGTGACCGTGCGTTCGGCGAAGAAGGCTGGCATCTCCCCCCGCGTGGTGGACTTCGCGATTCCGCTGTGCGCGACCATTCACCTCTCCGGCTCCATGATTACCATTACCTCCTGCTCGGTGGCAGTGCTGTTCATGACCGGTCAGCACCCCGACTTCGGTAGCCTGATCCCCATGATTCTGGTGCTCGGCGTGATGATGGTTGCCGCTCCCGGCGTTCCCGGCGGTGGCGTGATGACTGCAATCGGTCTGCTGCAGTCCATGCTTGGTTTCGATGCCTCCATGATTGCCCTGATGATTGCCCTGTACCTGGCTCAGGACTCCTTCGGCACCGCAACCAACGTGACCGGTGACGCGACCATCGCAGCCCTGACCGAGCGTATCTCCAAGGCAAGCGGCGTGAACCCCGATAAGGAAATCCGCGACGAGGACATCGAAAAGGCAGAAGCTATTTCCGCCTAATCCTCTCCGCTTCCATAGCGTTTTTCAGCCCCGCCTCCTGAGTTCAGGAGGCGGGGCTGACCCGTACCCGGAAGCACTCGCGAAAAGCTATCCCGCCAAAAGCAACAAAAACCGAGGAGTACACTGGAAGTCATGACTGAAAACAACACACACCACGCACCCGTCCGCGCGGCAGCGCCCACCACCCTCACCGCAGAAGAAATCAAGGCGCAGCTGACCGAGAGCGGCATCCCCGAGCACCTGCATTCCTACTTCCCCCGCGGTCTGGGTGAGCTCATCCCCGCCATGGGCATTAAGTTCCAGGAACTCACCGCAGAACGCACCGTCGCGACCATGCCCGTCGCCGGTAACACCCAGCCCATCGGCCTGCTGCACGGCGGCGCCAACGTGGTCCTCGCCGAGACCCTCGGCTCCCTCTCCGCAGGCGTGCACGGCGGCGAAAACCTCGTAGCAGTCGGCGTGGACATCAACGCAACCCACGTGCGCCCAGCAGTCTCCGGCGTGGTCACCGCAACCTGCACCGCCGTCAAGCTCGGACGCACCCTGTGCATCCACACCATCGACATTGTGGATGAGCGCGGCCGTACCACCTGCACCGCGCGCATCACCAACATGCTGATCCCCCGCCCCACCGCCTAAACTCCCACCGCCTAACGTCCTACAACTTCAGCAAGTAGCCTAAAATCGTAGAAGCACGGGGTACACGGCACCCCGCCAACACCCACCAGAAGGTACGACCAGAAGGAGCACCATGGCCCGCGAGCGCACCCCCTATTTCAAGCGTTACCCGAAGATTGTGCGCGCCAAGCGCATTGTCCTGCCCATCGCAATCGGCGTGATGCTGGTGTGCCTGGTCACCGCGATTAACAACCCCGGCACCTTCTGGTGGCTGGGTGTGATGCTCGGTACCGGCGGAATGCTTTGGGCTGGCTCCCCGACGGACCGCCCCATTAGCGGCCCGAACAATAACGACGACGATTTGAACCGCTACCTGCGCTAAGCCCGTCTGACGCTGCACCTCTTGCAGCGTTGGGTTGCCTGCAGTACCGGCGTAGAAACGCTCCGACTGCCCCGGCAGGGTGCGAGCTTCAGAAGTTAAACGTTAACGCCCCGTCCCTCAGCTTCATTGTGAGGGATGGGGCGTTAGTGTGTCATGAAAAGGTGCTGGTCAGATTCTGACCAGTTGAAGGCGCATACGGGCGAATCCTAGTCTTCGCCGTAGCGTACGTTCGCACCTATACCGATATGTACTATGTACGTCTCGTATTTAGGAGAGCTGCTTGATGATGGTGTCGGAAACTTCGCGCATGGACAGGCGACGGTCCATGGAGGTCTTCTGAATCCAACGGAAGGCTTCCGGCTCGGTCAGGTTCATCTTGGTAATGAGCAGCGACTTTGCGCGGTCAACCAGCTTGCGGGTCTCGAACTGGTCGCGGATGGTACCAACTTCCTTCTCGAGGGCGCGAATCTGCTCGTAGCGGCTGATTGCCACCTCGATTGCGGGAACCAGGTCGTTCGGGGAGAACGGCTTGACGACATACGCCATAGCGCCTGCCTCAACGGCACGGTCAACGAGTTCCTTCTGGCTGAAGGCGGTCAGCAGAACGACGGGAGCAATATGCTCCTTCGCGATTTCTTCAGCTGCGGTGATGCCGTCCATAATCGGCATCTTCACATCCATGAGGACGAGGTCGGGGCGGTGCTTCTGCGCTAGCTCGACGGCGGTCTTGCCGTTATCGGTTTCTGCAACAACATCGAAACCCTGGTCCTTCAGAATTTCAACGATGTCGAGGCGAATCAGTGCTTCGTCTTCTGCTACGACAACAGTGCGGGACGGGGCCTGCTCCTCCGCCTGGTTTTGAGTGGTCAGCTCTGACATTACTCTTCTCCTTTATCAAATTTGAATCACTTAAAGTCTACAGGAGGGAATAAATGTTCATCTACTTTCTCGCCTTGTCCCCCGCGTGTTATATGCGTCCTATGTGCAGGTGGGGGGAGTTTTCTTTCGTCATTTTGGAGCCACCACGCGGATTTTACACCTTAATGCATGTTTTTGTTCTATACTACTCATAACTATGAAAACAAAACCGCACAACATAGAGGTCACGCGGTGAAATTCACACCTAAAACATAGACCCGAAAATGACTCTGACATGCACTAACACGTCATCGGGTTAGATAAAAACGTAATAAACAAAATATTTATACCGAAACTCCATCACCTGCCAAAGAAGGCCGATACACTGGAATGGATTATTCTCCTCGACTTCTCCGGCACTCGCATTTGACCGACCATACTCGATACCCGGAGGGGATTCATGTCAATCACCCGTCAAGCACGCACCCTGTACTCAGACTTCGTTGAGTACAAGGAACTCGACCGCAAACCGCTGACTTCCATTCACCCCGGAATTCTCGTCGCCTTCGACTCCACCGCGCTTGCAAGCCTCTACAACTACCCAACCCACATTAGCGACGAAATCCTCCGCGCCTACTCGCAGCTCCGCGGACACGCCTTCCTCCCCCACCAGGCACTCAAAGAATTCTGGGCAGCACTCGACGGCGCCTCCCCCGTACCCGCCGCCGCAGACCGCGTCCGCTCAGCACTCGCATCCTTCAAAGAAACCCTGCCCGAAGAACGCAACTCCCCCTGGAGCGCACTGCGTTCAGTCACGCACCAGCTGGACCACTCCATCGCGCAGATTATGAGGATCCTCGAACCCACCACCGACACCGGATCCATCAACGTGGCACGCCGCGAAGACGACACGATTCTGCCGCGACTGAACCGCATCTTCACCGGACACGTGGGTGCAGCACCCAGCCCCGAACGCCACGAACAGCAGTGCCGCGAAGCCCTCGCACAGGGCCACCCGCTGCTCGCTAACGCCAGCTTTGACGCCGACTTCGCGCTCTGGAACCAGTGCGTTACCGAAGCAACCACCCGCGTGAAGGGCACCGACTGCGTCTTCGTCACCGGCGGTGTGCGCGACACCTGGCTGCGCAACGGTCAGCAGGTACGCGCCGCATCGGGCGGCGAACCCGTGCGCCAGCTTGCAAACCGTCAGCTGTTGCGTGAATACGCTAAGGCAACCGGAGGCGGCGTGTTCCGCATCTACACCGTTGAGGAGATCCTGCACCTCGCCTCCAACCAGTACGGCGTGGCCGTCAGCGACGCGACCTATAGCGCGATTCGCGCGGAACAGCCCGTAGCTGTGTAGGCAAGCAGTGTAGGCGCCCACCCATACCACCTTTAACAGCGAGAAGCCACCAAAAACGTGGCTTCTCGAAACACATGTGGCTTTTCAGCGTCTGCGGGTAGAGCGCCTACAGATTCAAAGTATCCATAAGGCGTGAAAACCTACTTCTCGCGGCTGGCGCGGTACAGCTCCGCGGCATGTTGCTCCAAAGACTCGTCATCACCCAGAAGCAGATAGCACAGGTACAGGGTGAAAGCGGCGCGGCGGTCGTCAGCGTGCCCCTCCGCGTCATCACCCTCAGGGGCGCTAAAAGCGATAACCTTGTGCGCCTGCGGCAGGGCGACAATCAGGTGCGCGGCAACCTCGTAGCCCTCCCGATTAGCGGGCAAAATGAAGTTGCTCGGCTCCTGGTTCTCGTCAGCAGTACCGGCTTCCGCTCGAGCGGCGGAAAAGTTAGCTTTGAGGACGTCCTCAACACGGCTCATCAGCTCATCATCGGGCAGCGCGCGGTCTGCATCTGCCAGCGACACGTGGATGCCGTTCAGGGTCTCGTAGGGGTGCTCACCCGCATAGTATCCGGCGGCGAGCGCGTAACCGGTCAGCAGCTGCGCCTCGGTGGCGGTGAAGGTGCCGCGCGCCTCACGCAGGGCGGGCAGCAGAAGCTCGGTCAGGAGGGGGTGCAGGGACTCGGGGGCGTTTGCGATAGCCTCCTGCAGGTACTCTTCCGCTTCCGCGGTGGGCTCAGAGTTGAGCAGGGTCAGGAAATCCTCATCGGCGCCTTCACCGTAGCGTGCCAGGAGCACGAGGGTTGCAATGAGCGCGAGAAGTTCGCGGTAGTTGCCCGAACGGTCAGCGCCGAAAGTGTCAGCAACAACGCGTGCCAGCATGCGTGCGGCAATATTCTCGAGGACGAACTCGTCGTAGGCGTTGCTGCCGGGCCAGTTCGCGGGATCGGGCAGGTAGGTGTCGTCCAGGTACCGCAGCACGGGCTCGAGGGGCACGGGAGCATCCGCAGCGAGGTCAGGGTAGCACTGCTCAATCCAGCTGTTCACGGTCGCCTCATCAGCGATGCCGCTAGCCTCAGCAAGCTGGGTACGCGAAAGGCTGTACGGCGCAACGAGCTGGGCGAGGTCGTCGCACGCGCCATTGGAGCGGTAGGTGGGCCGGTAGTTGGGGTCAGGAAGAGTTCCAGGGAGGGTGGCTGCCATGGTGGCTCCTTCGCTGAGGTTCGGGGTGAACTGGGTTGTATGGTGTGCGATGTTCAGGCCTGTTTGAGGGTCCTGTGCGCCTTCTTTCTACGCATCTTCTAATTTCAGAATATCCCAGAGCCCCGAATCGTATGCTGCCCGTCGTCATTACCCCTGCATTAACCGCGAAAAGCCACATGTGTTTCGAGAAGCAACATGTTTGGTGGCTTTTCGAAACACATGTGGCTTCTGGAGACTGCTAAGAAGCGCCCGCTCGCAGGAATTCAAAGAATATATTCCCTCTCTCTCCCCCCCCCGCCCCTAGTTCGACAATTTTTCGCTTACCCCGGGGTAAACCAAAAATCTCAGCACCCCTAAACCCTCACCCTATCATGGAGGTACAAAGTCACTGCACGGCCACCAACCCATCTGCCCCGGTGCAGACCCAAACGGGCCGGGGCAGCAACAACCAAAGGAGCACATTATGAGCCCCACCTTGACTCAGCGCATCCGCGCATTCATCAACCCGCCGGCGGAAGCTGCCTCCCCCGATACGCTCCCCCATGATTGAGCTACCGAGAATTACGAGGAGGCAAACCAGCACGAATTTAATGGCTACACCTTCATCTCCCTGCCGATGTACAACGCAGGCGTGAAGCTCAGCCGCCAGGTCCTCGCACTTCAGGTGGCCTGCAGTATGCACTGGGGCACCGACCACGAGGATGTTCAGATCTACGACCCCGAGTCGAAGAAGCTGATTGCCGAGAGCCTCGTAGACCTCACCGAGTTCGGGAAGCAGAACGGCTGGTTCCACGCCGGTTACGGTGGCCGCTACAACATCAACTGGAGTGCTGTTAAGGGGTCGCTCAAGACGGCGAGCTTCCCGCTGAAGGCCGAGTAACGCCTCCCCCCCCCGCCGAGAAGCCACAAGTGTTTCGAAAAGCCACCAAACATGTTGCTTCTCGAAACACAAGTGGCTTATCAGCACTGACCAAATCAACTACCACCTATAAGGAGAACAAATTGTCCTTTGAAGAAGTCCTGTCCATTATTGGAGCTGCTGCCCCGCCGATTACCGCCATCGCGGGAACCGCAACCGCCTGGGTAAAGCTCGGTGCAGCACGTAAGGACGCCAAGAAGGCAGCCGCCACCCCCGGAGCCGGAAATACCACTCAGAAGCTCAGCGTCGGCACCATCAACGGCAATGGCAACCGCGTACACAACACCCACCAGCAGGTAGGCAACGGCTCCGCAGCCATTAGCGGCGACGGTAACCGCACCACCATCGACAACAGCCAGCACACGCACAACCATGCACCTTCCAAGAAGGGGCAGGCAAGCAATGAAGACACCTTCGGCTTCGGCCTTGTCGCGGTATTCATCGCACTGTTTGCCGCGGCAGCGTTTCTCGTTAGCTGGCCTAATGTCAACCTGACCCTCATCATCTGCTGGGTGTTTTGCCTCGCCATGGCTGGTTTGCTCATCAAGAAGTATGCGCAGTCGGGTACCGAAACCAGCATTAATGCTCTGATGTATATGCTCTACCCGGGTATTCTGTTGGCCATCACTGCATGGATCTGGGTGTCCCTCAATGGTTCCGGCAAGTACAACATGTCCACCATTCACACCGTTATCACTGGCTATATGAGTTCCCATCAGCAGGGTGTTTTCTTTGCACGGTTCATTGAAGCCGTCAATGCAACGTACGGATTCACCGGGTTCACTTTACTGATGTTGAATTTGCTCGCCACCATGCTTATGGTTCAGATTCTTGTACGCTGCTACTGGCGTATTCTGAACGCCGCCTGTGCGCGTTACCGCGGCTTTGAGCTTCACTTTCCTCTGCAGGAAGCGGGTGTAAGCATCATCCTGGCGATCATGGGATGCGTAGCATGCCAGCCCGCGCTTGCTGAACATCTGATTTCGCAGATTAACAAGTAGCATCCTGCAGATGAGATGCCGGGCCGTATTCACTCAACTTATCCACACCCCTCTCGTCGAGAAGCCACATGTGTTTCGAAAAGCCACCAAAAACGTGGCTTTTCGAAACACATGTGGCTTTTCGGCGTAATAACTAAACGTAACACTTGAACAAATATACTCTCATTTGATGCAATTAAAGCATGATTACTAGAGAAGAACTATCAACGATGATACGCACCCGCACCGAACTCATCACCTCAGCCACCCACACGCGAATCACCCTAAGCCACGCCCTCAATCGCGGCGAACTCACCCGCATCTCAAAAGGGCACCTTCTCCCCACCCAAACCTGGAACAACCTACATCCCAACGACCAGCACTACGTGTGCATGCTCGCCCACCTCAACGAATACCCCGCCAACATCCTCGCCGCTCAAAGCGCCGCCATCGCCTGGGGTATCTCCTCCCTCAGCCCACCACGTCACGTTCAAGTACGAGGAGCCGGAGGCGGCCGCCGAGAAAACATCCAACGCATCCAAGACACCCTCACCGCGGACAGCCCCATCGTGTACACGCCCGAAGGGATCCCCACCGTCACACCGCTAACAGCTATCACCATTTGCGTGAAAACGCTCCCCTTTCGCGACGGGCTCGTTCTAGCCGAAAGCGCCCTTCAACGCTTCGCTCAGGAACCGGATATGCTCACCTACGAAGAGCTCAAGAAAGAGCTCTCATCTGCATCAGGCCGCGGATGCCGCACCGCCCGCCTCGTCGGACATGAGCTCAGCCCACGTTCAGAATCCGTTGCTGAAACCTGCATGCGGTTACTTCTCGATGACCAGGGAATCCGATACAAGCAGCAAGAAACCATCATCTGCGAAGGTCATGCCTATCGAGTGGACTTTCTGCTACACGCCACTAGCCTCCACGGCAGGCCCGTCATTCTGGAGGTAGACGGCAACGTCAAATACAACGCCAAAGAGGACCTGGTTCGGGAGAAGAATCGACAGGATCGGCTACTCCACGCGGGGTATGCTGTCGTCCGCGTTTCTGCTAAGGATGCTATTTACCGTCCGAGGCGGGCCCTGCAGGTGCTACGTGCTGCTGGGGTACCCCAAACTTAACCGCGAAAAGCCACATGTGTTTCGAGAAGCCACTAAAAATGTGGCTTTTCGACACACATGTGGCTTCTCAGCGAGTAGAGAGGCGGCTACCTAGCCGACAAACCACTCGATACCAGGAACATCGCCAGGTAGAGAGCTATACTCACCGTGAAAAGACGCTGCGCACTTTCCGACTTTGAACCAACAATTACAGCACGACCTCCCAGCGCACTACCTGCAAGGAAGACAGAGTGCAACAGAACTTCCGGAACGAGCAGGCCCCACACAAAGAACAGCACGGTATACACAGCCAGAGTGACCAACCCCGGAACACCGTATGCACCCATAACACCGTTCACGAAGTCCACGTCAGTCGAACCCGCCGAAAGCCCCGCCTGGATCAGATTAGCCATCGACCAATGTTCGCTCGTCTGCAAGCCATTCGACAGCGTAGAGCTGAGAGCCGTACCGGACGAAGTCACATACATCAGACCAAGTAAGGCGTTGGGCTTCATCTTCTTACCCTTAGCCCGTGCACGTTTGGAACAACGCACCATTGCAGTCACGCCCAGCAGTAGCATCGCCCATCCCATAATAGCCGCGCTCCACTGCAAAGCTTCTTCTGCAGAACCTCGCAGTAACATGACCACCCACATCGCTACAGCTATAAATCCGCCCATCACGACATTGATGATGAGATCCGGGGTACCCAAAATGGAGAAATTCGAGATACGGTCTTCGTCGTCCGATTCTTGCGCGTACTTCTCACCCTTCATCGTGGCTCGCAAATAACGAATCGAAGCGAGCAAGCCCCGGAGAGCAGATATTGCAGCCGCCCCAAGGAGGAAAATTACGCCCACCCACATCAGAATTGTTGTTGTTGAGTGAATCCACTGTGACAACCAGTTCATATCATGCCTTTCTCCAGGGTGGCCTTGTAATGCAGTGACCACCTATCCAATATGTCCTCTTCAGACTATTCCTGATGTGGGGGGCCGACCCCTTGTTCGCAATTTACCCCGGGGTAAATCAGGCTATGCCCTTTCCTTTCAGGTAAGCGAAAAGCCACATGTGTTTCGAAAAGCCACGTCTTTGGTGGCTTCTCGAAACACATGTGGCTTCTCGGCGCAGAGGCAAAGAGGATGTTAGTCCAGCAGCGCGTCCACGAATGCTTCCGGGTCGAACGGCGCCAGGTCGTCCGGGCCTTCACCCAGGCCGATGAGCTTGACGGGAACGCCGAGCTCCTCCTGGATAGCAACCACGATGCCGCCCTTTGCGGTGCCGTCGAGCTTGGTCAGCACGATACCGGTGACATCCACGATATCGCCGAAGACCTTCGCCTGAACCATACCGTTCTGGCCGGTCGTCGCGTCGATAACGAGCAGAACCTCGGTGACCGGCGCTTCCTTCTCAATCACGCGCTTAATCTTGCCGAGCTGATCCATCAGACCGGACTTATTCTGCAGGCGGCCCGCGGTGTCCACGAGCACGGTGTCAACGCCCTGTTCCTTGCCAGCCTTCACGGCATCAAACGCGACGGATGCGGGGTCGGCGCCTTCCTTCTCGGAACGCACGGTCTTCACGCCCACGCGGTCACCCCAGGTGGTCAGCTGCTCAGACGCGGCCGCACGAAACGTATCCGCGGCTCCCAGGAGCAGGGTCTGACCGTCAGCAACCATCACGCGGGCAATCTTGCCGACCGTGGTGGTCTTACCGACGCCGTTCACGCCAACGACCAGCACCACGCCGGGGTTGCCGTCGCTGCCGGCGGTCTTCAGTTCGCGGTCCATGTCGGGGCGAACAATCTTCACGAGCTCTTCGCGGAGCATCTTCTTCACGGCGGCGGGGTTGCTCGTACCCTCAACGCGCACGCGCTGCTGCAGCGCTTCCACCAGGCGGGTGGTCGGTTCAGAGCCGAGGTCGGCGAGCAGCAGGGTTTCCTCAACTTCGTCCCAGACGTCCTGGTCGATGCGGTCGCGAGAAAGCAGAGCCAGCAGGCCCTTGCCGAGCATGTTGTTGGAGCGTGCCAGGCGGGCGCGCAGGCGCACCAGGCGACCCGCGGACGGGTCGGGCATATCAAGTTCAATAGCGCGAGGTGCCGAGCTTTCGGGTTCTTCCGCCGATCCGCCGGAGGCTTCTGCCGCCTCCTGACGCAAAGACTGCAGGTTCGCGGTCTTCTTGGGTCGGCGCAGAACGGCGAAAAGTACACCGGCGATAACCAGTACACCCAGCACGATTGCGCAGATTATCATCATCGTTTCATTCACACTACTAGCTTACCGGTTTGGGCGGTTTGGCTGGTCGAGATGACGCGCATGCCCGGCTGTCGGCGGAGTAGACTGGACACTGTTAAGTTTTTTAGCCGAACACATGATGGGCAGTTGCGGGTGGGGCCCGCGACTGCCGCACGGCACCGCACGATTTCGAGGATGAGTATGAGGAACCCTGCCAAAACACCGCCTGTTTTTGACCCGGGCACGATTGATCCGAACCGTGTGCCCACCGGTTTGAAGGTTCTGATTGCTGCGTCGTTCATGATTGCGGTGGGTTTTGGTTTGGTGGCGCCGGTGCTGCCGAACTATGCGCAGAATTTTAATGCCACGGTCACTATGGCGACGATGGTGGTTTCTGCGTTGGCGATTACGCGCCTGATTTTTGCGCCGTCGGCGGGTCAGATGATTACCCGTTGGGGTGAACGTCCGGTGTACACGATTGGCATGCTGATTGTGTCGGTGACGTCGTTTATGATTGCGTTCGCCTGGGATTATTGGGTTCTGCTGGGTTCGCGTGCGGTGGCGGGTATCGGCTCGGTCATGTTCACGGTCTCTGCGATGGGTCTGCTGGTGCGCCTGTCCCCGGCGCATATGCGCGGCCGTATTTCGGGCTATTATGCGACGGCGTTCCTGCTGGGTAACCTGCTGGGCCCGGTGATTGCGAGCGCACTGGCGCCTTTTGGCATGCGTGCTCCGTTCATTGTGTATGGTTTTTCGCTGCTGGCGGCGGGCCTGATTGTGTGGTTCTTGATGCCGTCGCAGGCGGCGCTGGAGGCGGAGCGTGACGCGATTATGGAGGCGGCGGCGCTAGCGGAGGGTAAGGGTACCGGGGTGTTGCCGTCGGCGGTGCCCTCCCCTGCTGACACTCAGGCTGGCGCATCCGGCAAGGCGGCTAAGCCTGCTGCATCCGGCGGCGCTTCGGGTAAGAGTGACCTGCCTGCAATGACGGTTCGTGACGCGTTGAAGTTCTCGAATTACCGTTCTGCATTGGTTTCGAACTGGGCGATTGGCTGGTCGGTGTTTGGTGTGCAGTCGTCGATTATTCCGTTGGCGGCGGCGTATTTGGCGACGGGCGGCGACATGTCGAATTCGGTGGCGGGTACCCTGTTGGCTTCGTTGGCAATGGCGACGAATTCGTTTGGTAATGCGTTGACGCAGACGTTCTCGGGTCGTTTTTCGGATCGTTTTGGTCGCCGTGTGATGGCGTTTTCGGGTCTGCTGTTGGCGGGTTCTGCGGTGACGTTTATGGGTTTCGCGCCGGTGGCGTGGGTGTTTGTGTCGTTGACGGCGTGTCTGGGTATTGGTGCGGCGTTTATGGGTCCGTCGATTCAGGCTGCGGTGTCTGATGTGATTGGTACTCGCCGTAGTGGTGGCCAGGTGTTGGCTGTGTATCAGATGTGTAGTGATTTTGGTATGATTTTGGGTCCGCTGGTGGCTGGTTTGATTGCGGATGCGTGGGGTTTTGTTCCGGCGTTCATTGCCAGTGGTTTGTTGTTGGTGGCGGCGGCGTTCACGTGGGCGCCGTTCCGTAAGGCGCGCTGGCCGAAGGATATTGCGGACGCGGACTATACCGGCCGCTAAGCACTCTATAACATATGAAAAGCCGGTGCCTGCTGCGAAGCAGGCACCGGCTTTTCACGTACCAGGCTTATGTTCAAGAAATAGATAAAGAATCCAACAGGATAAATAACCCCAGAATCGGGTGAGCCGACAGCAACACCCGACCCCAGACCAACCCATCTATATCTTCCTCTGATGGGATAGGCGACCTAGAGGGCGTACCGGACACGCGAAGCGGGGGCTCCGTCCTCGAAGCGCCCCCAGGCGCTGAAGAGGGGGCACTCCCCCGCGAGCGGCGTCCGATACGCCATCTCTTAGCAACCCTTATCGGGTCACAGGCACCTTGGAGAATTCACGCACGGTACCTTCCGGGTCGCCGGAGCGTACCAGTGCTTCACCGATGAGGACCGCATCCGCACTGGCGCCGGCGTAGGCGCGTACGTCTTCGATGCTGGCGACACCTGATTCGGCAACCTTGATGACAGAGTTGAGTAGGTGCGCTGCGAGGGATGCGTAGTGTTCGTTGTTGACTTCGAGGGTCTTGAGGTTACGCACGTTGATGCCGACGATTTTGGCGCCGATGCGCTGGGCGACCTCGATTTCTTCGGGGGTGTGGGTCTCGACGAGGGCGTTCATGCCAAGCGACTCGGTGAGCTCCAGGAACTCGCGCAGGGTCTGCTCGTCAAGGGCCGCCACAATCAGTAGCACCAGGTCAGCGCCGTGTGCGCGGGCCTCCCAAATCTGGTACTCGTCGACGGTGAAGTCCTTGCGCAGGACGGGGATGTTCACCGCGGCGCGCACAGCGTCCAGGTCGGCGAGGGAGCCGTTGAAGCGGCGCTGTTCGGTGAGTACCGAGATCGCTGCGGCGCCACCTGCCTCGTAGCGTGCGGCGAGCGCGGCGGGGTCGGGGATTTCGCCGAGCGCGCCCTTGGACGGTGAGGAGCGCTTCACCTCGGAGATAATGCGTGCGGTCGTACCGTTGCCGCCGCCGGGTACCTCACCGCGTAGGGAGGCGAGTGCGTCGCGGGCAGGTGCAGCTGCGAGGGCGCGCTTCTTCATTTCTTCGAGGGAAACCTGCTGTACGCGGGCGGCGAGGTCTTCGCGGACGCCGACAATAATCTCGTCGAGAACGGTGCTCATGGTGTCTCCTTGGGTTACTTGGTGGCGTTGACGGCTGCGTCTGCGTCCAGGGGTGCCAGGCCGGAGGCGGTCAGCACGGCGCGCAGCGGGGCGGCGGACTTGTTGACGGTTTCGAGGGTTTCGGAGTCCGGGTTGGAGTCCATGACGAGGCCCGCACCTGCCTGTACGTAGGCGGTGCCTTCCTTGAGGACGGCGGTGCGGATGGCGATTGCCATGTCCATGTTGCCGGCGAAGTCGAAGTAGCCGCATACGCCGCCGTAGACGCCGCGGCGGGTGGGTTCGTATTCGTCGATGAGCTGCATGGCGCGCGGCTTGGGCGCGCCGGAGAGGGTGCCCGCCGGGAAGGCGACACGCAGCACGTCGTAGGCGCTGAACTGCGGGTCGAGTTCGGCGCTGACGGCGGAGGAAATGTGCATGATGTGGCTGAAACGCTCAATGATCATGAACTGGTCGACGGATACGGTGCCGGGCTTGGCGATGCGTGAGAGGTCGTTGCGTGCCAGATCGACGAGCATGAGGTGTTCGGAGCGTTCCTTTTCGTCGGCGAGCAGTTCCTCGGCGAGTGCGAGGTCTTCTTCGCGGGTTGCGCCGCGCGGGCGGGAACCGGCGATGGGGTGGGTGCTGGCGATGCCGTCCTTGAGGGTGACGAGCGCCTCCGGTGAGGAACCAACGATGTGGAAGGGGATGCCGTTGCTGTCTTCAAAGTTGAAGAGGTACATGTACGGCGAGGGGTTGGACTGGCGCAGTACACGGTACACGTCGAGGGGCTTGGCGTTGGTTTCGGCTTCGAATCGGCGTGAGAGCACGATCTGGAAGACGTCGCCGTCGATGATGTTCTTCTTGGAGCGGTCGATGGCGTCCTTGAAGCCCTGTTCGCTCCAGGTGAGGGTGACGTCTTCGCGGACCTTACGGTCAACGTCAGCCACGCCGGAGAGAATGGAGGTGGTTGCGGTGGCGCCGCGCTGCAAGCGGCGGAGCATGCTGTGCAGGCGCGCAACGGCATCCTCGTAGGCGCCGTCGACGTTTTCGCTGGTGCCGTTGAAGTTGATGGCGTTGGCGACGAGCAGGACGGTGCCGTCCTTGTTGTCGTGAATTGCCATGTCGGAGACCATGTTGAGTGCGAATTCGGGCAGGTTCACGTCATCGGCGGGCGGGAAGGGCAGGTGCTCCCAGTGGCGCACAACGTCCCAGCCGAGGTAGCCGACCAGGCCGGAGGTGAGCGGCGGCAGGGACGGGTCGGGTTCGGTGTAGAGCATCTGCAGGGTCTTTGCGATGGCTTCTACGGGGTCGCCGTCGACGGGTGCGCCGGCGGGGGTGCGGCCCTGCCAGTGGACTGCGCCGTCAACGGTGGTGAGGGTGGAGCGAGAGGATGCGCCGATGAAGGAGTAGCGGTCCCAGGCTGCGGATTCGCCTTCTGCGGAGATTTTGGCGGATTCGAGCAGGAAGGTGCCGTGGGCTGCGTCGACGGGTTCGCCCTGGTCGTTTTGGAGTACGAGGGATCGGTAGATGCCGATGGGGGTGAGTGAGTCGGCGAGGATTTTGATGTGTACGGGAATGACGCGGGTGCCGGCTGCGCGGGCGCGGAATTCTTCGAGGCTGGGGGTGATGGTGCCCAAATCCTGCATTGCTGTACTCCTTGGTGTTGGGTTGGGAGCGCGTCGGTGCGCTGTGTCCCTTAGCTGCCGCGCGGGGTTTTACCGGTGCATGCGGTTTTACCGGTACATGGGGTACCGGGACATATATGCCGGTGTGTATCTCTCTGGCGCATACTTGCCAGATCCATAGACGCCCGATAATGCCTGATAAATCCCGGTAAGCCCGGTGCGCGCGTTGTTTCAGTTTAACCGGTGCTGCGGCACAGTTCCACGGTGAAGATTCAATAGTTCTCTTCGTGAAACTGAGCCGCGTACCGTTCAGCCGTGTTAGTTGCTGAACTGCTTGAGGGTTGCTGCGGTCTGCAGTGCCGCTGCGGTCGCCTCGTAGCCCTTGTCTTCGTTGGAGCTTTCCAGGCCTGCACGGTCGAGTGCCTGCTGCTCGTTGTCGCAGGTGAGCACGCCGAAGCCGATGGGTCGGCCGGTCAGCACGGACACGTCGGTCAGGCCGTTGGTTGCGCCCTGGCAGACGTAGTCGAAGTGGGGGGTGCCGCCGCGGATGACCACGCCGAGCGCGACAATTGCGTCGAACTTCTCAGCGAGGCGGGTTGCTGCGACGGGCAGCTCGAAGGTGCCGGGAACGCGCACGAGGGTCGGCTCGATGCCTGCGTCGCGTGCTGCACGCTGCGCACCGTCGATGAGGCCGTCCATGACCTGGGTGTGCCAGCTTGCCGCTACGATTGCGAGCTTGAAGCCCTTGTAGTCTTCGGGGTTGAGGGTGGTGTCTGCTGCGCCTACGCCGCTCATTGTGTTCTCCTTGTGGGTTGTGGGTTTTTGAAAAGTTTAGTGTGCAGGGGTTCCGCGGGCTATCTGCGGGGTTTCTACTCTGTGCCGCTACGCGCTTTTGAGCACGTGGCGCATGCGCTCACGCTTGGTCTGCAAGTAGTGGGCGTTCTCGACTCGGGCGGGAATTTCGTCCGGGATGAGTTCGGTGACCTGCAGGCCGAGGCTTTCGAGCGCCTCCTGCTTGGCGGGGTTGTTGGTCACGAGCCTCAGCTCGTTCACGCCGAGTTCCTGCAAGATTAGCGCCGCCTGCGAGTAGTCGCGCATGTCGCCGTCCAGGCCGAGCGCCAGGTTCGCGTCGAGGGTGTCGAGCCCGGCATCCTGCAGCGCGTAGGCGCGGAGCTTGTTGACCAGGCCGATGCCGCGTCCTTCGTGGTTGCGCACGTAGATGAGGTACCCGCCGGTGCGGCCAATGATGCGCAGGCCGTTCTCCAGCTGGGGTCCGCAATCGCATCGGAAGGAACCGAAGATATCGCCGGTGGCGCATTCAGAGTGGATGCGCACCGCGGGCACTCCCCCGTCCTCGGCGGGTACGGGGGTACCGTCACGGTCGAGGGCGCGGGCACTGATGTGTTCGGCACCGTCCGCAAATCGCCAGGCGCGCAGACCGAACAGGCCCTGCGGGGTGGGTACGGCAACCTCTTCGGTGCTTTCGACCAGCAGCGGGCTGGGGTTGGGCACCATGTCGAGGGGGCTGAGTTGGTAGCCTTCAGCAAGCTCGGAGGCGATGCGCAGTGATTCGGCGCTGAGCTCTTCAGCCTGCGCCTCAACCGGCTCGGCCAGGGCGCCCGGCTCTGCGGGGGTGCTCAGCTCTGCGGGGGTGCCCGGCGTTGCCTGGGGGTTAGGGGTTTCGCTCATGCGTTCTCCTACGCCTTAGCTACGTACTTGATGAGGTCTTCGATAGAGATCATGGGCAGGTTGTGCTCGGTTGCGAAGGCGCGCAGTGCGTCGAAACGCATCATGGAGCCGTCGTCGTGCACGACCTCGGCGATAACGCCCACGCCGGAAAGGCCCGCCGCGAGGGAGAGTTCCACTGCGGCTTCGGTGTGGCCGGGGCGCTCCGCCACGCCGCCGTCAACGGCGCGCAGCGGGAAGATGTGGCCGGGGCGGGTGATGTCCGCCGGGGTCGAGGATGCATCCGCGAGGATCTGCACGGTGCGTGCGCGATCTGCCGCGGAAATGCCGGTGCTCACGCCGGATGCCGCATCGCAGGAGACGGTGTATGCGGTGCCCTTGGGGTCCTCGTTGTTGGTTACCATGGGCGGCAGGTTCATCTCGTCGGCACGCTTGTTGCTCAGGGGTGCGCAGACCACGCCGGAGGTGTAGCGGATCATGAAGCCCATCAGCTCGGGGGTTGCGCGCTCGGCGGCGAAGATGATGTCGCCTTCGTTTTCGCGGTCTTCGTCGTCGACGACGACCACGGCGCGACCTGCTGCGATAGCGTCCACTGCGGTCTGCACGCTGTCGAGGACGCTTGCGGCGTCGGCGCGACGCGGCGCAACCTGCTCACCGGAGTGTGCAGAGTCAGCCTGGGGCACGCCTGCGAACGCGGTCAGACGCTGCACGTACTTAGCGAGCGCATCGGTCTCAAGGTTCACGCTGTCGCCAACCTTGAGGGCGCCGAGGTTGGTTGCCTTCAGGGTTTCGGGGATCAGGCCGACCTCGAACCATGCGGGGGTTTCGCCGGGCTCAGAAACGGCGGTGACGGTCAGGGACACGCCAGAAACAGCGATGGAGCCCTTCTCAGCGAGCAGGGGTGCCAGTTCGGTGGGCAGGTTGAAACGCAGGGTGCTCCACGCCTCGTGCGCGGTGACGGATGCGAGGGTACCAACCGCATCCACGTGACCCTGCACGACGTGACCGTCGAGGCGGCCACCGGCGGGTAGGCAGCGCTCCAGGTTGACGGTGTCGCCGGGGTTCAGGTTGCCGAGGTTGGTGCGGCGCAGAGTCTCACCCATCGCGTAGGCGCGGAACTGGCCGGGCTGCAACTGGTCGAGGTCGATAGCGGTGAGGCATACACCGTTGACGGCAAGGGAGCCACCGTGTTCGAGGTCGGCGACGATGTCACCGGCGTTGAGGGTCAGGTAGGCTGCGTCGCTACCTTCGATGGGGGTGATGGATTCTACGGTGCCGAGGGCGCCAATGATTCCGGTAAACATGTGTGCTTTCCTTTTCTCGCCGTGTCCGCCGGGGCGTCGTCGTTGAGGGCGACGGGCGGCGATGGTTTGTTCGTCGGTATAACTATACGTATTTTTCGAATATTCCCCGTGACGGGGAGCTTTTGTGCCAGCATGCGAACCAGCCGGCATGAATTAGCCGGGCGCAGACAGGCGGGGGTTCCTTGAGGTGCTACTCCCCCGCCCGCGCTCAACCCAAGGGAGACTAGCCCAAGCGGAGGCTAGTCCAGCCGCGACTAGTCCAGCCTCGGTTCGGGCGCGTGGCAGGCATCCAGCTTCGGCAGGGTACGCCGCTGCCCGGGGGCCTGCGCCGTTCCGCGAGGTGCCGGCACCAGGTGCGTTGCGGTGTCATTGCCCAGCACGCGCACCGCCGGGAACATACCCAGGTCGTCCAATTGCAGGCGCGGCGCCTGCGCGAGGGTGTCCACGAGCAGACCGTACACGGCGCTCTTACCCTGCCCCATGATCATCGGGGCGCGGTACCAGACCATCTCGTCGATGAGGTCTTCACCGGCGAAGAGGCCGACCATGCCGGGGCCGCCCTCAATCATGAGGTGCCGCACCCCGCGAGCGTACAGCTCGTCGAGCAATTCACGCGGGTCGTGGGTGAAGACCTGCAGGAAATTCTGCGGATCCGCCTCCACGCCTTCGGGCGGGTTGAGGCCGCGCACGCGGTAGTTCTCGGTAATCTCGGTTTTGCCCATGACCACGCGCAGCGGCTGATTCTCGAAGCGTTCCCCGTTGGCGTCGCGCGCGTCCAGGGTCGGGTCGTCCATGAGGGTGGTGCGGGTGCCAATCATGACGGCGTCGGCGCGGTGACGAATCAGGTGCCCGTCAATGCGCGCGGCGGGACCGGTAATCCACTTGCTCGTGCTGTCACCTGCCGCAATGAACCCGTCCAGGGTGGAGGCGCTCTTTGCGGTAATGAAGGGTCGGCGTTCGGCGGCGGCAATGAACCAGCGCTCGTTCAGCAGGTAGGAGGCGTTCGCGAACTCCTCCATGGCGTGCACGGTGACGCCCTGCGAGCGCAGGTAGGCGGCGCCTCCGGCGGCGTTTTCGGTGTCGTCGCTGTAGGCGTAGTAGAGTTCGCTGATGCCCGCCTCGGCGACGGCGTGGGAGCAGGGGCCGGTGCGTCCGGTATGGTTGCAGGGCTCGAGGCTCACGTACATGCGGGCGTCGGTGAGGTCGGTTCCAGCGGCGCGGGCGGCGGCGAGTGCGTCGGCTTCGGCGTGCGGGGTGCCTGCGCCTCGGTGGTAGCCCACGTGCAGCAGGTGCCCGTGCGCGTCAGTGATGACGGCGCCGACGAGGGGGTTCGCGCCACGGATACCCTGGCGTGCCGCCTGCAGTGCCAGGGTCATGGCCTCTGCGTGGCTGAGCGTCTGCTCGGGGTCGGGCAGCTGGAGGGTGCGTGCGGCGGGCAGCCCGGCGAGGTGACCGTACTCTGCGGCTGAGTAGTCCGCATCGTTGCGCGGCGAAGATACGCTCGGGGTGACGGTTACGGGCAGGTGCGCGCTCGCCAGCACCTTCAACGAGGGGTTCTGCGGCATTTATGCACGGCCCTTCTGCACGTCGGTTACCTCAACGGTCACGTCGGGGAACTGGGTCTGTACCTGGGTCTTCTGCGCCTCCAGGTTGCGGGTGCGCCACCAGACGAAGAATCCGACCAGGGTGAAGCATCCGTAGAACACGTACATGAAGGAGGTTGCGTAGTAGCCTGCGCTCCACAGCAGCGGCACGCCGACCAGGTCGACGGCAACCCAGATGAGCCAGAATTCAACCCAGCCGCGCGCCATGCCGTAGGTGGCGAGCAGCGAGCCGGTGAAGATCCAGGTGTCGGACCAGACGGGTTCGTAGGAGCCGAGGGCACGGAAGATGGGGGTGAGCAGCAGTGTGCCTGCAACCATGGCGACAACCAGGCCTGCGCGTTCGGTGTTGGTAGCCCACTTGGGGATCACTGCGGCACCTTCGGAGGCGTCACCACCGGCGGCGCGGGTGGCGTGCCAACGATGCCAGCCCCAGATGGACACGGCAATAAACATGATTTGGCGGCCTGCCTGGCCGAGCATGGTGACGGGGTGCGGGCTGCCGACGAGGGCGCCCAGGAAGACGGTGAGGAGCAGCAGGTTGCCGAGAATGCCGACGGGCCACGCCCATACTTTGCGTCGCATGCCGCCGAGCGCCGATGCCAGGCCGAATGCGTTTCCGAGAACTTCGCGCACGAGGAGGGACTGATTCCCCACGTGAATTTGTGCGTCGAAGAGCCACCGCAAGATGTCCATTGTTTCTTTCCTCTCTGAGTTGGACCGTGTGTCGGATGCGCTGGGTGCGCATCTGCGGCGGCTCCGGGGAGAGGAACAGAAAAGGGCGGCTACGCGGGCATCTTATGGAGTGCCCGGTATCCGTGGTGAGGCGGGAGCAGCGAATCAGCCAATCGTAGCTGAAACCAGCGGCTGCGGTCGAGGGGAATAACGTACCGGCACCTACGAAAGGTGCATTTCCCCTGTCTCGCAAAAAGCCGTCTTGCAGAAAACCGCCGTGCTCTCAAGTAACAGTTTTTCTAGCAACAGTTTTCTCAAGCAACCGCGTCGGTGCACCCAGCACACTATCCCGGTTTTCGGGAGGTGCGGCGGAGTGCGCTCCTGCCTTTTTCTGCTCGTGCTACCTTCCATCCAGACTGTACTGTCGGCACCGGATTTTCACCGGTTCGGCCTCTCTTGCGGACGGGCTTCTCTAGCGGAGTCTTGCATCCTGTGCGGATGCGAAGATTCGTACGATTTTTGCCTGCCTGCGAGAGCGGTTCGCGGGCTGTGACCGCCGGTTCGGAATTTCACCGACCCCGGAGCACGATGTTGATACTGATTATGCCACAGCGCACGCCGGGGGTTTAATTTGTTTTCTCTGGGATAACTTCCGTGACAAGATGACGTTTTATGACTGTACTCTCAGTGCGTTTTCAAGCCCCTCTCAACAAGCCCTTGCGGCAGCCACTCGCGGAACCGTTTTGAAACCCGATTCCTCAACTTTCGGGAATGATTTATCACGGTTTCATAACGGTGGAGAGTGCCAAACAGACCAAAGAGTTATGAGGGCCTCCAGGGGGCTACTCAGAGCACATTGAACACCCGTCAATACCTTTATGACAAGGAATTATAACAATAAGGTTAAATTATTGGTTTAAGGTTTACTCCAGGGGTTATTTAAGGTTATTCTTATCTACAGGAGCTCCCATCACCGATAAACCGGTTCGTTGAGAGCGACATGATTCGAACCATCCGAGCACTCACATCAAACCCTTAAGCTTCTGCCATTTGAAGCTGGAAAACTGGCCCGTGGACTGCATTCTTTGGATAGTTTTCATGCAACATCTGCGCGTACTGGATTGCGCAGTATTGCGGCACACGATGTTGATGTGCTTCACCATCGGGAGGCAACCACACCGAATTGTTTTCTCAACGGAACCGGCGTGGGAGCTCTTCCGAATAAACTTCCGGAAGATCGCATGGCGTGCGCCTTTGTATGCCTGTACGAGGGGGCGTTGTGCGTGTCAAACGGTCATAAGCTCCCGTTCTTCTGTCGTCGCCTACCGTGGTGCGCGATGGAGGTTACGGGAACCTTGCGGGATGGTTGATTCCGCGCGCTCTGCATTGTCTTGTGGAGTGTGGTGTGTTTGGGTGGCGTATTCGCAGTGCCGGAGCGGATACGCCACCCGTTTTTAACCTGTAAAACCTTGCCCACCCCAAACTCGGGCAAGCTGCGCACGAAACTCAGCCCCAGACCATCCTCATATACCCCAGACTGAGGCGAGCTAGCCCGAGAAGCTAACCACCTACCAGCCCCTTCTATCACCAATCCGAGGGGTAGGCGACCTCGAGGGCGTACCGGACACGCGAAGCAGGGGCTCCGTCCTCGAAGCGCCCCCCAGGCGCTGAAGAGGGGGCACTCCCCCGCGAGCAGCGTCCGGTACAACCTCTCCAAACAACTAACCCACGGAAGCCTCACTCCCCCCGCAAGCGTGAACCGATACAACCTCTCCAAACAACTAACCCACGGGTAAAACTTCATACGCAAACAGGGTCGCCTACGATAGATGTCTATCGCAGGCGACCCTGTTTATTTCTAACCTACAGAGGGCGCGGTCGGGAATGCGACGGGGCTCCCTCCTCAAGGCGGCTGGGCTATTTGAGGATTAGAGGCGCTGAAGAGGAGGCACTCCCCCGCTAGCATTGTCCGACGTACCCTTACCTATAAGGCTGTCGAAGAGTTTTAGTCCTCTACTGAGCGGAATGCTACAACCGCGTTGTGACCACCGAAACCGAAGGAGTTCGACAGTGCCACAATCTCACCGGCGGGCAGCTCGCGTGCCTCGGTCACCACATCCAGGTCAATCTGGGGGTCCTTGTTGTCCAGGTTGATGGTGCAGGGTGCGGTGCGGTGGTGCAGTGCCAGTACGGTGAGTACGGCTTCGAGTGCGCCCGCGCCGCCGAGCAGGTGGCCGGTCATGGACTTGGTTGCGGAGACGGCAATGTTCTTGGTGTGTTCGCCGAAGGTTTCGTGCATTGCGGTTGCTTCGGGCAGGTCACCGGCGGGGGTGCTGGTGGCGTGCGCGTTGATGTGCACGACGGTCTTCGGGTTGATGTTGCCGTCTTCGAGGGCTTCGCGCAGTGCGCGGGTTGCGCCGAGTGCTGCGGGGTCGGGTG
This sequence comes from Rothia sp. HMSC061E04, assembly GCF_001813685.1. Lineage (NCBI taxonomy): Bacteria > Bacillati > Actinomycetota > Actinomycetes > Micrococcales > Micrococcaceae > Rothia > Rothia sp. HMSC061E04. Next base: position 231,872 of record NZ_KV813706.1, read on the forward strand.
CGGTGATGTGGTAGGAGTCGGCAGATACGCCGGTGCCTGCCAGTTCCGCGTAGACGCGGGCGCCGCGTGCCTTGGCGTGCTCTTCGGATTCGAGGATGAGCGCTGCTGCGCCTTCACCCATGACGAAGCCGTCGCGGTCGACGTCGTAGGGGCGGGATGCCTTTTCGGGATCGTCGTTGCGGGAGGAGAGTGCCTGCATCTTGGCGAATGCTGCCATGGGAAGCGGGTGGATTGCTGCTTCGGCGCCGCCGACGATGACGACGTCTGCCTTGCCGCTGCGGATCATTTCAGCACCGAGCTGCATGGCTTCGGTGGAGGATGCGCATGCGGAGACGACGGTCTGTGCTGCGGCGCGTGCCTTGAGGTTCATGGAGACGGCTGCTGCGTTGCCGTTGGGCATGAGCATGGGAACGGTCATAGGGAGGACGCGGCGGGGGCCCTTTTCGCGGAGGGTGTCCCATGCGTCGAGAAGGGTCCACACGCCGCCGATACCGGTGCCGAAGGCTACGCCGGTGCGTTCGGGGTCGACTTCTTCTGCGGATTCGGCGTCGGGGCCGGAGAATCCTGCGTCTTCCCATGCTTCGCGTGCGGCGATGAGGGCGAGCTGGCCCGAGGGATCCAGGCGCTTTGCTTCTACCTTGGTGAGGCGGCCGGATTCGAGGGCAGGCACGGCGAGCTGGCCTGCAATGTATACGGGCAGGTCGTATTCCTTGACCCAGGGGTAGTCGAGGGTGGATACACCAGATACGCCCTTGGTTGCGTTTTCCCAGGTGGTGGGGACGTCGCCGCCAATGGGGGTGGTCGCGCCGAGGCCGGTCACCAGCACTTTTCGAGACATTGTGGCACTTTCTCTTCGGTGGTCGATTTGGTGGTTTATCCGGTGGTGTGTGGATAAAAACCTGTAGGGCCCGGGGGTAAGCGGTGCACGTTTTCAGGCGGTAGAGGCGCTGTCGTTGCGCGCTGCGTATTCCGCACTGCGTGTTCCGTGCGGGGTCCGCACTGTGGATTCCACTGTGTGTTCCCGGGGTGTGTTGGATTGAAAGCTGAGTGAATAGCGATGCGGCGCGGGCCGGTGAGAGCCCGCGCCGTCTCGTTATTGGTTATAGCTTAGGCAGCGTTCGCGATGAACTCGACTGCGTCGCCAACGGTCTTGAGGTTCTTGACCTCTTCGTCCGGGATGGTCACCTCGAACTTCTCCTCAGCGTTCACGACGATGGTCATCATCGAGATGGAGTCGATGTCCAGGTCCTCGGTGAAGGACTTGTCCAGCTGAACGTCCTCAACCTCAACGCCGGTCTCTTCGTTAACGATCTCTGCCAGACCTGCGAGGATCTCTTCCTTGTTAGCCATTCAGGGGCTCCTTTGTTTTTTCGATGGTCATCGCACCCGCCGGGTGGGGGTACGCGTGCATTACCGAGTTTATCGTGTCTGCGTGGTGTACGCATGCGTCAACTCGGAGTTTGTAGAGATGCTTTCCCGCTTTATTTTCTTTCTCGCGCACCGGCGCTGTGCCGGTCGTGAGGGGCGGGCGAGCATCGGGCTCTGGTGGTTTTCCTTAGAGAGTGGTTTTCCTTAGGGAAGGACGACTACCTGAGCTGCGAATGCCAGGCCGGCACCGAAACCAATCTGCAGGGCGAACTTGCCGGAGAGTTCCGGGTTCTCCTTGAGCAGGCGGTGCGCGGCGAGGGGGACCGATGCGGCGGAGGTGTTACCGGCATCGACGATGTCGCGTGCCACTGCCACCGTGTCGGGAAGTTTGAGGGTCTTGACCATCTGGTCAATGATGCGGGCGTTTGCCTGGTGCGGGATGAGCGCGCCGAGCTCGTCGGGGGTGATACCGGCGGTTTCGAGTGCCTGCTTGGCGACCTTCGCCATTTCCCATACTGCCCAGCGGAAGACGGAGGGGCCGTCCTGACGCAGGGTGGGCCAGATCTTTTCGCTTTCTTCGACGGGGTTTGCGACGAAGTCGCGGTTGCGGATGTCCAGCAGGGAGTGGGTCATGCCGACGGTGCCCCAGCGGGAGCCGTCCGAACCCCATACGGTCGGGGCGATGCCAGGTTCGTCGGAGACGCCTACGACTGCTGCGCCTGCGCCGTCGCCGAGCAGGAAGGAGATGGTGCGTTCGGTGTTGTCGATGAAGTCGGAGAGCTTCTCAACGCCGATGACCAGCACGTGCTTTGCGGTACCCGCGCGGACGAGGGCATCTGCCTGGGCGATGCCGTAGCAGAAACCTGCGCACGCTGCGGAGATGTCGTATGCGGGGCACTTGGAGCCGATTGCGTCGGCGACCAGGGTTGCCAGGGAGGGGGTTGCATAGGGGTGCGAGATGGTCGAGATGATGACCGCCTCAATGTCCTCACCGGTTACGCCGGATGCTTCGAGAGCATCCTTGGCGGCACCGATGGCAAGGTCTGCTACCGACTGGTTTTCGCTGGCGCGGTGGCGGGTTGCGATGCCGGTGCGCTGCTTGATCCACTCGTCGGAGGAGTCGATTGCCTCAACGATGTCGTCGTTGGGGACGATGACCTCGCCGCGGGCTGCGCCATAACCGAGGATGCGGGAGTAGCGGTTGATTTCGTACTGCTTGAGGGTAGTCACGTATTCAATCCTTAGTGCTGATGCTCGCAAGGCACTGTGTGCCTCGCAGGTCTAAAGTGCATGTCTAGTGTGAAGGGTTCCCAGTGCGGGGTGGGCGGGGGTGCTCTCCCCCGGCATTTAGCCCTTCAGCGAGGCGAGGTCCTCGGGAGTGTTGATGGAGGTGCCGGGCACGCCGCGCATCGCGCGCTTTGCCAGGCCGACCAGGGTGCCTGCGGGGGCGACCTCGATAATGCCGGCGACCTCACGCTCAAGCAGGGTTGCCATGCACAGGTCCCAGCGGACGGGGCTGGTGACCTGGGAGACGAGGGTCTTGACGAACTCTTCACCGGATGCCACAGCGGAACCGTCGCGGTTGGTCAGCAGTGCGGAGGTCGGGTCGGAGACCTGCAGGGATGCGGCGAACTCCTCCAGTGCGGGCACGGCGGGTGCCATTGCCTCGGTGTGGAATGCGCCAGCGACCTTCAGGGGGATAACGCGAGCGCGTGCGGGCGGGTTCGCGGCGAATGCTTCGATGGCGGGGATGGGGCCTGCGGCTACGATCTGGCCGCCGCCGTTGGAGTTTGCTGCGACGAGGCCTGCTGCGTCGATGGCTTCGCGGACGTTTTCTTCAACGCCGCCGATTACTGCAGCCATGCCGGTCGGGGAGGCAGCTGCCGCCTCCGCCATGCCGTTGGCGCGCACGCGCACGAAACGCATTGCGTCTTTGTCGCTGAGCACACCGGCGAGGGCTGCTGCGGTGATTTCACCGACGGAGTGACCCGCGAAGATGAGTTCTTCACCGTCGAGTTCGCGCAGGGCGAGGCGGCCGGTGACGATGCCTGCAGCCACGATGAGTGGCTGGGCGATTGCAGTGTCCTTGATGGTTTCTTCTTCGGCTTCGGTGCCGTAGTGAATCAGGTCGATGCCTGCCGCTTCGGAGAGTCGTTCCAGGTGCTCACGCACACCTTCAATCTCGAGCCAGGGGCTCAGGAAGCCCTTCTTCTGGGAGCCCTGTCCGGGGCAAACGAGTGCGCGCATGCGGTGCGACCTTTCTGGTTTTTAGTACTCGTACGCGGTGCCATTATAGAGACGGAGACCACGGTTAGTCTGTTACCTATGCTACCTTGTTCAGCCGCCCTGTATAAACATCACTGTGCAGAAACTTTGGGCTGCGCGGGATATTTAGGCAGACATTGAACAGTGTATAGCTTAGATTGAACTTGCCTATTCGTACAACCCGAACGGGCAAGGTTCAAATAGAGAGACAGCTAACTTTCGGGTTGCCACCCTATGCTCGCGGATGCGCCCGCGCGTACGTCTCCGCCAGACGCTTCATCGACACGTGCGTGTAAATCTGCGTGGTCGCCAACGACGAATGCCCCAAAAGCTCCTGCACCGAACGAATATCGGCGCCACCATCCACCAGGTGAGTCGCCGCCGAATGACGCAAAACGTGCGCACCCGACGCCTGAGTATTCTCCACCGTGCGCAGCAGGCGGGTCAGGTCCTCACGAATCTGACGGGCATTCGCACGCCCGCCCCGAGGGCCAATAAACAGCGCAGTCACGCCCTGGGACCCTTCCGGAATCCACTGCGGACGACCATAGGACACCCAACGATTCAACGCCTTAAGCGCCGGGGTACCCAGCGGCACCACGCGTTCCTTATTGCCCTTACCCAGCACGCGCACCGTCTTATTCGCCCGGTCCACGCTCTGCAAATCCAGGCCGGTCAGCTCAGAAATACGCATGCCCGAGGCGTACAGCACCTCAACCACAGCTTCGAGGCGCAGCAGGCGCGCATCCCGAGGATCCTGCGCCCGACGCTCCTGCAGGGTAGTCAGCAGCTGGTTCATCTGCTCACGGCTGAGCACCGGCGGCAGGTGATTCTCCCGCTTGGGGGTGCGCATACCGCGCGTGGGATTGGCGTGCACCAGTTCCTCATCCTGAGCCCAGGTGAAGAACGTACGCAGGGTCGAGCCGCGGCGAGCCACCGTAGAACGAGCCGCCTGCCGCAGATGTAGCGAACCCAACCACTCACGAATCAGGGACGCATCAATACTCTCCAGATGCCGCACACCGCGGCGCGCCATATATCCGAAAAAGCCCTCCAAATCCGAAATATAGGAACGAATCGTCTCTTCAGAACGGTGCTTCTCATAACGCAGAAAACGCTCAAAACGGTCCAGGACGGGGCGGAATACTTCGCCAGAAACGCCCAGCGCTGATTCAGGTAAGGCGGAGCCAGGCAGGGCTGAATCCAGGCGTTCGCCGTGCCTCTGTGGGTTATCTGCGGCGAGGCTGCGGGTATAGGTCACCGGCAGGGTCGCAGAGGGAGCATCATCCCGGTTCTCATCCCGGTATTCTTCCGGGTTCTCGTTCCGGTTTTCAGCCCAGTTTTCGTGCTGGCGGGCGGGAGTCATGCGTCCCTCCTTTCGTGGTTCCGGCTCCTGGGTCTAGCGGCATTGATGTTTCTCGACGTTGTATTTCTATTCCCCACGCATCTGTCGATAGGGCGGCGGGGTAGGCTCCGCACCAGTACGCGCAGGCCTACCCCAATTGTAGAGAGGTCCAGTCTCCTCTACATGCCGCCCTGTCATGACCGGCTCTCACAACCCGCTACTGCCTCAGGTGTTCAGTAGGGGTGTTCAGGGGGCTCTTCTACGCTGCAACAGCCGGGCGGACCTTTCTCCAGCTTGTTCCGCTACTCTCCGCTAGGCCGCAGCGCTCCAGGTGGAACAGATCAGCCATCACGTCGCGAGCACTCAACCCAAGGGCTGCGGCAATCTCGTCCACGCCACGGTAGGAGCGCGGGCTCAAGTCATCCCAGACCCTGCCCTGCCGTTCGGTCAGCTCATCCAGCGTGCTAGAGGAGGCAGCCTGATCCCACTCGCTCTCGTGCTCGGTGCCCAGCTCGAAACCCGCGGCGGCATCGTATTCGAGAATGTCGGCGGCCTCGGTAAGTGTTTGCGCTAGTCCATCACGTAGCAGACGGTTCGTGCCCACCGAATTCGGCGAGTTAATCTGGCCCGGAACCGCCCAGAGAGTACGCCCAATCTCCATTGCGTGACGAGCCGTATTCAGCGCACCGGAACGCCAACGTGCCTCCACCACAATGGTATGCCGCGCTAACGCCGCAATCAGCCGGTTACGCTCCAGAAAACGCCACCGCGTGGGGGTATTACCCACGCTCACCTCGCTCATGATGAGCCCTCGGTCAATAATCATGTTCAGCGCATCCGAGTTCTGCGCCGGGTACAGCCGGTCCAACCCACCCGCCATGAAAGCGATGGTCGGCAGGTCGCTACCCTGCTGGGTCAGCGCCGCCCGATGCGCCGCAATATCAATGCCCATCGCACCGCCAGAAATCACCGTGTACCCGTGGCGCGCCAGCTCAGCGGCGAGGTGGGTCGTCGCCTCCGTACCGTAGATGCTCGGGTCACGCGAACCGACCAGCGCCACGCTCGGGGTAGAGGCCAAATCCAGCAGGTGCCGCGAATCGCCTCGGCACCACAGCCCGTATGGTCGAGCAGCCCCCAAATCGTTCAGCTGCGGCGGCCACAGCGGATCAGCAGGAGTGACCAGCCACGCCCCGCAGGTTGCCGCCATATGCGCCTCCGCGTTCAGGGTGCGTTCCATGCGGCGGTTCCAGCGCAGGCGGCGGGTCGCGAGCAACTTGCCGAACTTATCGCGGCTCATCTGATGCTCACCCGGCGTGTAGTAGCCATTCGCGCTGGAGAACAGGGCGGACTCTCCTGCCGCAGGCGCACCCACCGAGTGCAGAAATTCGCTGAGCTGTTCGTCCGGTTCGCCGTTCTCCCAGGTGTACTCATCCGGGATATGCCCGGTCAACAGGTAGTGCAGGGTCAGCGGCGCACCCAGGCTGGCGAGGGATTCGACTACGAGCTCATCGGCGGGCTCCGCGTAGCGCATCAGTTGAGCGGTGCAGCAGCGGATGTACTCACGACACGCCGCCTCAAGCTCCGGCGCGCTGAGGGCGGGATTGAACAGGGGCTCAGGAGTGAACAGATGTACAGGATCAGAGCCGCTGGAGGCTGTGCCCACCGCCGGTTCGGGGCGCTCGCTCTGTAGCCCCTCACCCTGTAGCTCCTCTCCCGGCTGTTCCTCCCGGCTCAGTTTCTGCTGATTCATCTCTTCCAGATACACCGGGTTCAGGCAGGAGGCGAGGAATCCCGGCAACCGCGCCCCGTTGTATGGGCTCGGCGAAGGCTCCTGCCCCAGCGACAGGATATGAGCCGCCCTCTCACGCACCAGGGCGTGCACATCCAGAGTGCGACCGGGCAGGCGGATTTGCAGTACCTCCTGTACAAAATCCTCAGCCGCGCTCTCTTCTGGCGCTTGCTCTTCCAGTGCTGTTTCTCTCAGCCCATAATCTTTCAATTCGGTATCTTCAACTCGTTTTCTCAGTTTCTTCTCACTCATGACGTTCTTCTCCTCTCGTGGGTGATTCCTTCTATAAACCAGCACGCTATGTCAACTGTCTCTATTTCAGCTGCCCCTGCTGCCGCAGGAAAAGCGCCACATCCAGATGCTCCCGGCTCGGGTAGGCGGCACCTTCCAAATCAGCGAGGGTCCAGGCGATACGCAACACCCGGTCATAGCCGCGAGCCGTCAGCGTTCCTCGATCCACGGCGGCGTTCAGCTCGCCGGTGAGCTTCGCATCCAGACGCAGCGGACCTCGCAAAATTTTGCCGTTCATCTCCGCATTCGTTTTCAACCCGTACGGTTCCAGGCGCTCCCGCTGAGCCTGCCTCGCCGCCATAACGCGCTCGCGAATCTGCGCCGAGCTCTCATTCACCTGACCGCCCGCAAGCTCCGTGGACGACACCTTCGGAACCGTCACATTCACGTCAATACGGTCCACCAGCGGGCCGGACAGCCGCCCAAAATAGGCGCGACGCTCACGCGGAGCACACGTGCACTCCGTACCGGTACCCACGTTCATGCCACAGGGGCACGGGTTCGCCGCCAGAATCAGCTGAAAACGCGCCGGATACGTCGCCGATGCACTCGAACGGTCCAGAGTCACGGTCCCCGACTCCAGGGGTTGACGGAGCGAATCGAGCACCGTGCGTTTAAACTCCGGCGCCTCATCGAGAAAGAGCACGCCGCGGTGCGCTTTAGACACGCAGCCTGGGCGGGGAATGCCGCTGCCGCCACCCAAAATCGCTGGCGCGGAGGCGCTATGATGCGGCGCCTCAAACGGCGGCTGACGCACCAGCTCGCTCAGGTGCTCCCCCGCCGAGCAGAGGGAACGAATCGCGGTCACCTCCATCGCGGCATCGTTGTCGAGGGTCGGCAGGATGCTCGGCAGGCGCTCCGCCAGCATGGTTTTACCCGAACCAGGCGGTCCGGTCAGCAGCATATGGTGACCACCCGCAGCGGCAATTTCCAGGGCGAAACGGCCCTGTGACTGACCGGCGACATCGCTCATATCCGAGGGAATTTCAGCCGGTTTCACTACCGGTACGCTCGCCTCAGTCTGCGGGGCGGGCGGGTAGGTCAGCTTCTGACTCTCCGCGCCGAGAGCGGCAAAAACCTCTGCCAAGCAGCGGAAACCGCTCACCTGCGCGCCGGGGATGAGCGCCGCCTCCTCAGCATTTTCGGCGGGCACAATCACGCGGTGGTGTCCGGCATCCACGGCAGCTTTGACTGCCGGCAGGATGCCCGGCACGGGGCGTAGCGTTCCGTCCAGTCCCAGCTCACCCAAAAAAACGCTATCGCCGCTGGGGTGCAGTTTCTTCTCCGCCTGTAGCGCCGCAACCACAATGGCTAGATCAAACGCAGAGCCGCGCTTGGGTAGGGTCGCCGGGGTCAGGTTCACGGTGAGTCGGTGCTGAGTGAGGGTGATGCCGGTATTCTTCGCGGCGGAGCGTACACGCTCTTTCGACTCGTTAAGGGCGGTATCGGGCAGGCCCAGTAGCACGAAGCCGGGCAGGCCCTGTGAAATATCAGCCTCGACGTCAACAATGTGCCCGCGCAAGCCAACCAGCGCCACGGAATAGGTGCGTGCGAATCCCATTACGCCACCGCCTTCAGATGCTCGAAGGTGAAGGTTTCGCAGGTTCCGGTCACCGCAATTGCGTCAATGCGAAAGCGCGGAAAATCCAGGTTCTCGCGCAGCCTGCACCAGAGAATCGCCAGCGAGCGCGTGCGGCGCGCCTTATCGCGGTCAATGGACGCGAACGGGTGCCCGAAGTCTTCGCTGCTGCGGGTCTTGACCTCAACGAAAACCAGTTCGTCCTCGGGGTCAATGGCGATCAGGTCGAGCTCGCCGCGGATCTGTTCGTGTTCCAGTCCGGCGGGCGGCCGCCAATTCCTCTCCAGAATCCGGTAGCCGTTCGTCTCCAGGATGCGGGCGGTCAGCTCCTCGCCCCACCTGCCGACGCTGTGGGCGCGGGGCTGGGTTCGCTGGAGCTGGGTTCGCGGAGTCAGGGGTCTGTTGGGTGTGCCTCGGGTTGCGGCGCGGGCTGTTATTCGGGCTGTTGTCATGGGTCTCTCCCCCGGTAGATAGCGGTAATGCTTCTACTGTGCCCGCCGCGCGCGTGCCCGAAGGCGGTTAACGAAAAACTGTGGATAACCTCAGCTTCCAGAAGGAATTAGAGGTTATCCACAGTCGGTTATTTGAAATTTTGGGGCATATTTTTCAAAAACGCCGCTCGGGTGCCGATTCGACGCGTCATATTTACGCAGGTTCGCCGCCTGGTTCTGCGCGCACTTTCATCACTCAGTCCCGCCGCATTCCAGACACCCGGCACCGGCGCGCCTACCCGCGCTTACCTCCGGCAAGGCGTTGAATCGGGCTTGAGCTAGGCGTTAAAGTCCGGCATTTCCGGCACGGTGAACTCCTGGTTGGGCAGGCGCTCCTCCACGTTCACGTCACGCACCGAATAAGCGTGCACCTTCTTCACAAAGCGGTTGGAGCGGAATACATCCCACACCCACACGTCGCTCATGCTCACCTCAAAGTAGAGGGTGCCGTCCTGCACGTGCGGGGTGACGTCCACCTGGTTTGCCAGGTAGAAGCGTCGGTCGGTTTCTACCGCGTAGCTAAAGAGCGACATGACGTCTTTGTATTCGCGGTAGAGCGCCATTTGGGCGTCGGTCTCGTAGTTTTCGAGGTCTTCTGCACTCACTACTCTTCCTTTCCTGGGCTTTTGTAGTACTAATTCAGCGGTGGCACGTTAGGCTTTCGCAGGCTTCCAAGGCGCGGTTTTCAGGAACACCACGCACTCTAGCCGCGCTGTGCCGCAGCCGCCTCAATCTGCTCGGCGGTCGCCGGAAGCGACCATGAGAGTCGATGCTGCGGGCTGGGGCCCTGCACGCTAATCGCCTCGCGGTGAGCGGCAGATCCGTAGCCCTTGTTCTTTGCCCAGCCGTACCCCGGGTAGCGGGTATCCAGCTGAACCATCAGCTCGTCACGTTCCACCTTTGCGACCACCGATGCTGCGGCGATGGAGGCGCACTTGTAGTCGCCCTTAATGACCATGGTCACCGGCATCTGCGCGGGCTCACCTGCGCCTTCCCACGCCTGGGCGAGCAGTTCGTTGTAGTGTGCCTGCGCTGGGTCCGGTGCCAGCGCACTGAACAGGTCCTCCTGCGGAGGGGTGAACCAGTCGTGCTTGCCGTCCAGCAGAGCGGCGTCGGCACGGTATCCGCTGCGCGCCAGCTCGGCGAGCGCACGCTGGGCGGCAAGCCTCAGCGAGAGGGTCATACCGAGCCGGTCAATATCTGCCGGTTCCACGTGCCCGACCGCCACGGCGCACCACTGGCGGATTTCGGGAACCATGGATTCGCGGCGTGCCGGTGAGAGCGCCTTGGAATCGATCAGCCCACCCACCTCGAGGGTGGCGTCCGGGGTGAGGATTGCGACGCCCACGGTGACCGGGCCCGCCATGGAGCCGCGGCCTACCTCGTCGATTCCGGCGACCGTGCGGGCACCGGAGGCGAAGAGCTGCTGCTCGTACTCGAGGTCGGCTGCTGGCGGGGTTGTCTTCGCGGGCTTAGCTTGAGCGGGTTTCGTTGCGCTCTTCTGGGCGCTCACCGTCATTGCCACGCTCGCTTACTCGCTCGGGGTGGAGGACGGTGCGGGAATCGAGGAGAACACCGAGCTCTGATCCTGCAGCAGACCGAAGTGGTTCAGCGGCCATGCCACCACGAACACGTTACCCTGCACGTCGTCCTTGGAGATGAACGCGGTGCCGTCGCTAATGTGGTAGCGGGAGTCGGCGGAGTTGCTGCGGTGGTCGCCCATCACGAAGTACTTGCCGGCGGGCACGGTCACCTTGAAGGGGACCTCCGAGGGCGGGTTGCCCGGGTACAGGTACGGTTCGGTAATTTCTACGCCGTTGACCTTGATTTTGCCGGTGCCGTCGCTTTCGACCACGTCACCGGGGGTGCCAATAACGCGCTTGACCAGGAAGTTCGAGGAAGTATCCGGCAGAATACCCGCGAAGGACAGGGCGTCCTTGAGCGGGCTGCTGGTCTTCTGGGTGGAGGGAATCCAGCCCTGAGAGTCCTTGAAGACGATGACGTCGCCGCGCTTAGGCTCGCTAAAGTAGGAGCCCGCCACGTTAATGAACACGCGGTCGTTAACCTGCAGGGTCTGCTCCATGGAGCCGGAGGGAATATAGAAACCGCGCAGCAGGAAGGTCTTGACCAGGAATGCGATGACCAGCGCGTACAGGATGACGGTGCCACCCTCGCGTGCCTGCACCCAGAGCCATTCGCCGAGGCGGCCTTCTTCCTGCGCCTGGGAGTAGGTCAGCTCTGCCTGTTCGGCGCGCTTTGCCTTGCGGCGTTCCTTGGGGGTCATTTCAGAGAAGTCCTTGGTGGTTTCCATGTCTACGGCACTCTCCTCATCGGCGGATTCTTCACGCTCAGTATTCTTCGCTGGAGCGCTCTTCTTCGCATCCTTTGCGGAAGAAGTCGCGGCGGTGCTGCTTGCGGTTGCATCTGCGGAGGCGGCGCTCGCCTCGGCGCTAGCTACCACCTCGTGATCGCGCTCAGATGCACCCTTGGTGTCGCTTTCGGTCGCCTCAGTAGCGCCCGCGGATGCCGCCCAGGGGGTGGTCTTCTCGGTCGAGGCCTTCTCAGCTGCAGCCTTTTCGGCGGCGAGGCGCGCGAAGTATTCTTCCATTTCGCGGCGCTCGCGGCGGCTTTGAGGCTGGTATCCCTCAGGGAAGGGGCTGGTGTTCGCAGTGTTCTTGTCGTCTGCCATGCTGGAGTGAGCCTTTCGTTTGAGAGATACCTAGCTCGAGTGAAACGGTACCTAGCTATTGTATCGAGAGTGTTTACGCTCTTGGGCTTTTATTTTCTGAGAGCGGCAAGGTTCTCAGAAAGCGGGGTCTCAGAATATGCAAAAACCGCTCCTTGCCCGCGGAATGCGGTTGGGGAGCGGTTTGCAACAGAATTCTGTATCTATAAAGATTAGAACTCGCGCTTCTCGCGGATACGAGCAGCCTTACCGTGGCGGTCGCGCATGTAGTACAGCTTTGCACGACGGACGTCACCGCGGGTCACCAGCTCGATCTTCTCGATGGAGGGAGAGTGAACCGGGAAGGTACGCTCAACACCAACGCCGAAGGAAACCTTGCGGACGGTGAAGGTCTCGCGAACGCCTGCACCCTGGCGGCCAACGACGAAGCCCTTGAAGACCTGGATACGGTGGTTCTTACCTTCAACGATCTTAACGTGAACGTTCAGGGTGTCACCGGGGCCGAATGCGGGGATGTCGTCACGGAGGGACTTCTTGTCGAGAAAGTCAAGAGTCTGCATAGTTGTAGATCTCCAGAGTCATCTGCCGCAGGTCAAATAGACTCAGATTGCTCTGCCCCACTGCGGGACAGAAAACTTCATGCTTCGGACAGGATTGGTGCCCGAAGGTTGACATCGTTGGTCGCTCTTCCCCCTGCGGCAGGGGCGTGCCCGATGTCAACACAATGCTCCATTATCCCAATGCACCCGCGTTTATGCAAGCATCCGGGGAGCACTTTTAGAAGGGGGGTTCGTCACTCTGCGCTCCCCCGCCCTGGGATGCGCCGTTCTGTGCCGGAGTACCCGGAGCGGTCATACCCGGCGCCTCCGTGTTCTGCTGGGGTGCATGCGCAGGAGCATACTGCTGCGTGTACTGAGACATGCCCGGCTGAGGCGCCTCCTGCAACGGCGCACCCGGCATACCCTGCTGAGGCGTACCCTGCATGGAGCCCTCATTGACCGTGCGCTTCTCCACAGTGCGGGCGAAGGTGCTCGTACCGTAGTTCAGGTCGTGACCGATGCCGAGGGCATCCACCTCTACGGTAGTGCCCTGCGTGCCGTCTTCGCGGTTCCAGCGGCTAATGCGCTGGCGGCCACTCACGACCAGCGGCTGCCCCTTCTCAATGGAGGTGGCAATGTTCTGCGCGAGGCGGCGGTAGGCTTTCACGGTGTACCAGTTGGTGGTGCCTTCTTTCCAGGTGCCGGTGGCGTCCTGCCAGCGCGGGGTGCTGGCGAGGCGAAAGTTCACGACGGGCACCCCGTTGGGCAGGGTGCTCAGTGCCGGGTCGGAGGCGGTGAATCCGCGGATCAGGATGGTGTCGCTCATGGTTTCTCCTTAGAAACTAGTGGGTGGGTTCCTTCACCTTGCCAGGGCTGAGCCGACCCTGCACCCGGCGGTTACCGGTTCTGTGGATAACCGCGCGTTTTGCGGTTTTGAGCACCGCCTGTGGATAGAGTTTTTGAACTTTTCACCCCGTTTTTTCAAAAATCGCCCACGGGCAACGCACTCCCTGCAGAAATATGACGACCACTCCCCATCCGGCATCGTGATAGGTATCTCAGCGTCGGGGCGGCTATTTTTGCCCTCAAGTTCACTATTTCAGCTCCGCGCGCTCTATCCTTGATGATGCGGTGCACTCAGCCGCATCCCGTCTACCCGCCTTGGAGAACCCGTGAGCAAAAAGCCCATCAACAGCAACGACCTGCCCACGCTGCAGGATCTTCAGCGGATTCAACGCAACCTGCCCAAGCTGCCCGATTCTATGGACCCGCAGAAGAAGCGCCTCATTTACGGTCTGCTCGCTGTGTTTGCCGTAATCGTGCTAATTATTGGTCTGGTCTACGTGAGTAAGAACGGCGTGGACGGGCTGCTCGGCACCGATAAGAGCACCTCTTCTACCACCGATGATGAAGAGACCACCGTTGCCACCGAAACCCTCGCCGAGGTCAAGAACCCGTACAAGGCGGTTGATCCCGCGACTGCGCTCGCACCGGATCTGGCGACCGCGAAGAGCGAGCTGGCGTCCCTGCAGGTGAAGGAACGCGCGTCGAAGGCTGGCTACTCTCGTGATCAGTTCGGTCCCGCCTGGGATGACGTTGACGGCAACAAGTGCAATACCCGCGACGACATTCTGCGCCGCGACCTGACCAATGTTCGTTTCAAGGTCAGGACCCACGCATGCACCGTGATTAGTGGCACTCTGAACGACCCGTACACCGGCAAAACCATCGAGTTCAAGCGCGGCAAGAAGACCTCCTCGGCTGTGCAGATTGACCACGTGGTGGCCCTTTCGAACGCATGGCAGACCGGCGCGCAGGATTTGACCGCAGAGCAGCGCCGCCAGCTGGCGAACGACCCGGAGAACCTGCTCGCTGCAGACGGCCCGGCAAACCAGCAGAAGTCCGACGCGGACGCCGCCGACTGGTTGCCGAGCAACACCGCCTACCGCTGCACCTACGTGGCACGCCAGGTGCACGTAAAGGCGAAGTACAAGCTGTGGGTGACCGCGGACGAGAAGAAGGTTATGGAGCGCGTCCTCAACTCTTGCAAGGACACGAACCCCACTAAGAAGTAGCCCCGACCAAGAAGTAGCTTCCCGGCACGCACGCAAAAAGCATAAAGAAAAACCGCCCCGCACCCTGAGTTTAGGGTGCGAGGCGGTTTTTACATGTGGCGCCCCAGGAGGGAATCGAACCCCCGACCAAGAGATTAGAAGGCTCCTGCTCTATCCTCTGAGCTACTGAGGCCTTCCTCTAGGGTACATGAGAATTTATGCTTCTCATGCACTGCGCATCTCACGCGGGGGCTGTTCCACTGAGCTAAGCCAGGCTGGCGAACTAAGAGTTCGCGCTAGGAGCCTACCTTGGCGGCTTCCCGCTCCGCCTTCTTCACCTCGCGGCGGCGTGCACGGCGGCTTGATGCGCCGGGGAACAGCTGCCACCACAGGCGGATGGTGGTGCGGCGAATCTGCGTGGGGTGCAGGCTCACGTACACCAGACGGCAGGTTGCCGGGTCGAGGGCGACCAGGTAGATGATGTACCCCAGGCAGATGACCGTCGCGATGAGTCGACCCATGTCCTGGTTGAAATCGCGCAGGTAGGGCGAGACGTTCAGCTGGTCGCTCACACCGTACGCCATGAAGAACAGCGTGGTGATGAAGTACCACATGAGCTGGAAGTGCGAGCGCAGGCCGGTTGCGGCGAGCATCGGGATTGCCCAGAGCAGGTACCAGGGCTGAATCATGGGGCTGCACAGGAGCATGAACAGGATCGCGAGGCCGGCGTGGCGCACGATGTTGCGGTCGCGTCCAACGAATGCCATTGCCATGGCGCCGAGCATGCCGATGCCCTTGCCGACGGTTTCGATGAGCTTGCGGATGACCTCGAAGGCGTCCCCCTGAACGAACAGGGAGGCGGCACCGATGACCAGGCCGAAGGGGGTGTACCAGATGTACTGGCCGCCGGTGGTGGACAGTGCCTTGATCCAGCCGAATTCCAGTCCGGTCACCCAGCCCATGAGCGCCATTTCGGCGAGCAGTAGCACGCCGGAGAGCGCCCAGAAGATGAACTTGCGCGGCCATGAGGCGTTCTTACCCGCCCAGAGCAGACCCACGAAGGGCAGCACCACGAGGGCGAGCGGCTTGACTGCAACACCGAGGGCTACGAAGGTCACGCCGAGCGGGCCGCCCCACCAGGTGTCGCGGTAGCGCTTGGCGTAGTAAAGACCGCCGAGCATGAACATAGTCATGAGCGAGTCGTTGTGGCCGCTGGCGATGAACGATGCGATGAACAGCGGGTTCGGGCCAATCTGCCAGAGGGCACGGACCTGGTTGAAGCCGTGCGCCTGGGCGAGTTTTGCCACGTAGAAGAGAATGCCGATGACCGCGAGCACGGAGAGCAGGCGGAAGTAGAAGAGGGAGAGGTCGATGTTCTCCCCCGCCAGGCGCACAATCCACTCTTCGAGCTTGAGGGAGACCGGTCCGTACGGGGGCGGAGATTCCGCCCACATGGGGTCCGCACCGTTCTGCATGAAGTTCGAGATTTCGGAGACACCGTGCTTGTACGGGTTGAGGCCGTGCGCCATGACCATACCCTGACCGTAGTAGGAGAACATGTCGCGGCTGTAGATGGTGAAGGCGAAGACCTGCGGCAGGGACCAGCTGGTGATGACGGCAATCATCCAACGCATGGTGTTGGGTTCGTTCCAGTCGCCCATTTTCTGGTAGATGCGCAGCCATTCGCGGCACATGATCATGGCGCCGAGGGCGAGCATGATGATGCCGGTGATGACCCATGCGGCTTCGAATCGGATGGCGCGGACAATGTCGTAGCGCCAGAAGCTGGAGCTGTCGGCGAGCCAGCCGACGGCGTAGGAGCCGAGGGTGACCATGATGGAGCCGATGGTGCCGATAATCAGCGTGCGCAGACGGTGATTATTGACGTAGTCCAAGAGTTTGGGTGAGAGAGGTGCGTCGTGTGCGCCGGGGGTGGTGAGCCGGTGTGCGAGCTCCTTTGGTGCGCGCATAACTCCCTTTCTGTCTGCATCGTCGTTCTGGTTTTTATCATACCGGAGCCCTTGGATGCACTTGCGAGAATCACTGCGGCGAAGGCGGTCGTGGACGTTCCTCACGGGCACGCAGAGTGGCGCTATTCTCCCCCGCTGCCACCGTTTGCGCATCCGCTCGTACCTTTCTTGCGCCCTCTTGTACCCCTTTTTGTGACGTGCTGCCCGCCGGGCCAGCGGCGTTTGGGGGTAGAGTGGGAGGGTGAGTATTTCTAGTGAACGTATTGTATGGATTGACTGCGAGATGACCGGCCTGGACGTGGAGAACGACGCTCTCGTCGAGGTGGGCGTTCTGGTCACGGATGCCGATTTGAACATTCTGGGTTCTGGCGTTGAGTTCGTCATCAAGCCCGGTGATGAGTCTCCTGCCGGTGCGCTGGAGAACATGAATGACTTTGTGCGTTCGATGCATGAGGCGTCGGGTCTACTACCCGATATTGAGCACGGTGTGTCGATGGATTACGCGCAGGAGCAGGTGCTTCGATACATCAAGAAGTATGTTCCGGTGGCGGGCAAGGCTCAGCTGGGCGGCAACTCGGTGGGTATGGATAAGCGTTTCTTGGAGCGTTACATGCCAGAGGTCATGGCGCACCTTCACTACCGCGTGATTGACGTGTCCACCATTAAGGAGCTGGCGTCGCGCTGGTACCCGGCGGCTCGTCATAGTGCCCCGGCGAAGACCGGTAACCACCGCGCGCTGGGCGATATCAAGGACTCTATTGATGAGTTGAAGTATTACCGTCGCGCTATTTTTGTGCCGCAGGGCCCGGATGCGATTGCTTCGGCGCAGATTGCGCGTGAGGTGGAGGCTGAGCGTGCCGCACGCAAGGCTGCTGAACGCGAGGCTGAGGCTTCCGTTTCTGAGGCGGCTAAGGCATCCGAGGCGTAAGCACAACATGTAACGAGCATCACGGCTTTTCAACTTGGCAGGTTTCTGAATCTCCTGTACAGTAGTATCCGTTGCATATCGCAAGGGAAACCAAGCGAAGCACATGGTGGTCGTAGCTCAGTTGGCAGAGCGCCTGGTTGTGGTCCAGGAGGTCGCGGGTTCAACCCCCGTCGATCACCCCGATGGAAAGGGTCGTTATGGTTATCCGTAACGGCCCTTTCGCTTTACCCTCTGTTCGCGTTATCCCCTGTTCGGTTGCCCCGCACACGGTTTACCGGAACAGAGCTTTTACACCCGCACTTTAAACCAGCGAGCGGAAACAGGGCATGCCCCGCATCCTCATGCGACAGGGGCACCCGGCAAGTTCCCGTTCAACAGTTCCCATTCAACACAAGCAAAGGATAATTCCGTGGCTATTCGCCCCATCGTTATTCACGGCAACCCCGTTCTGCACCGCCCCGCGGCACCCGTCACCGAGTTTAATGATGAGCTCAAGGAGCTCGTGGCTGACATGTACGAGACCATGGACGCATCCAACGGTGTGGGCCTGGCGGCACCGCAGATTGGTGTGGGCCTGCGCATCTTCACCTACAAGATGGAGAATGAGGACGGCGTTCCCCCGCGCGGCTGCATCATCAACCCGGTACTGACCCTGGGCAAGATTTCTACCGCTGACCCGGACCCCTACGAGGAGGAAGAGGGCTGCCTGTCCTTCCCCGGTTACGGCTTCCCCCTCAAGCGCGCCGAGTGGGTGACCGTGAACGGTCTTGACGAGCACGGCAACCCCGTCCAGTTTGAGGCGACCGGCTGGTTTGCACGCTGTATGCAGCACGAAACCGACCACCTGGACGGCAAGCTGTACGTGAACCGTCTGAACAAGAAGTGGACCAGCAAGATGAAGAAGGTCGTGAAGAAGGAAGGCTGGACCGTCGACGGTAACTCGTGGATGCCCGGCGTGGATCCGGATCCGTTCGGTCACTAATCACGAGCACTTCTGAAGGTCAGAGACCTTTCGAGAAGTTTAAAACGAAGACCGCGAATGCACTCTCAAGCGCATTCGCGGTCTTCGTTTTCCATCAGCCGATGATGTTTTTCATCAGTCAACGGTAGCGTGAAACGGGTCATCCTATGAGCCGGGTTCTGTCTAAAACGCCGCCCGAAGGGGCGTTTCGAGGCAATCATCTATCTAGAACGTACGTTGCCGCACGTCTCAAGCAGCCTACCCGAATACGCACCCCACCTCCGTGAAGGAAGCTGACGGGGATCGGGCGCACTACCCTACCATGGCGTATTCTGTTTGACCTTGCTCCGAATGGGGTTTACCTAGCCGAGCGCGTCACCGCGCCCGCTGGTGGTCTCTTACACCACCCTTTCACCCTTACCGCGGCGAACCGCGGCGGTTTACTTTCTGTGGCACTGGCCTGCGGGTTACCCCGAGTGGATGTTATCCACCATCCTGTGCTGTGGAGCCCGGACTTTCCTCGAAGCACGTATGCCTCGCGATTGCCCAGACGGCCCGTTTCACCCAACCCATTATACGCACACCCTTGGAGGTGGCTATTTTCCGGGTTCGTCTCGCGGGTACGCTGGAATCTCGCGGATGCGCTGGTAGCCTGCCAGGTACACTGGAGAGATGCTGATTCTTCTTCCCCCTTCTGAAGGTAAGACCCCCGCCCCCGCAGGCAACGCGCCCGTATGCTTTGCTGACCTCTCGTTCCCCGAACTGACCGCTGAGCGTGAGAGCGTCCTGGAGGAGCTGGCGACTGTCAGCTCGGGTCCCGACGCCCTTGCAGAGCTCAAGGTGGGCACGTCCCTCGAAGCAGAAGTGGATCGCAATACGCGCCTGCTGACCGAACCGGCGCAGCCCGCGATCCGCACCTACACTGGCGTGCTGTTCGAGGCACTGGATTATGCGAGCTTCTCCCCCGCCGAACGCGATGCCGCGCACTGGTCGCTGCTGATTTCTTCGGCGCTGTGGGGTATTCTGCGCCCCGAGGACGCGATTCCCGCCTACCGCCTGTCCATGGGCGTGAAGCTGGGTTCAATTGGTGCGCTCGCCTCCTTCTGGAAGGGCGCGCTGGGTACCGCACTGGAGGCAACCGCGAAGGACCAGCTGATTCTGGATTGCCGTTCTGCAGCCTACGCGAAGTCGTGGGTGACTCCCCCGTCGCAGACTCTGGCAGTTCGTGTGGAGCGTGTGGCGGCTGATGGTTCGCGTAAGGTCGTCTCGCACATGGCGAAGCATTACCGTGGCTTGTTTGCGCGTTACCTGATTCAGTCGGGTTTGGCGGCTCGTCCTATTGATGGCTCCACGGCTGGTATTGCCGAATTTTTGGAGGCGGTCAGCGAGGACTGGTCGGTGGAGTGCACCCTGCCGACGGCGCGTAAGGCGGGCGTTTTGACCCTGCTGGTGCATGAGCAGTAACGGCTGTTTGCTGTTATTTCTAACTATTTTCATGTGTCAGCACGAAGATTTTTTAACTATTTTTCGGGGATTTTTAATGTATTTCCCCCTGTAAAACCACTTTTTCCCACATTTTTTGGACTGGTTTTAACACTCACAGAAGGCGGATAGTGTCTATCTATCCGCCTTCTTTTTATGCACAAAAGTGCTTATAGTATTTAATGACTCGCCACTGGTGGCGGGCACTTCACTCACAAACATTCACATTTTCAACTCAACGCACATGGAATACGAAACACCACATACGTAAAGCACATAGTCAGCGGATCACTCCCCTGGCTATATGTTTGCTAGCGTAAAAATAACCACTCAGAAACACATCGATGGGACAACGTTATGTCTACTTTTTCCTCTCGTCGCGCCCTCATTAAGGGTGCGGCAGCACTAACAGTCGCCGGCGCGTTGGGCGCGCACCATGCCGGTGAGCAGGGCGCTCAGGCTGCCACCTTGGACGTTAAGACTACTCCGCTGACGTTCAAGATTACCGAGGCGTCGTTTGATATTAGCGGCTTCAACCTCAGCTACGAGATTACCGGCTTGCAGGCTGTGCTTGATACCGGTCTGTACACCCCGTACATTGAGGTCGGCTACTACACCAAGAAGAAGGGCTTCACCCAGTTCTATTTCTTCTCTCTTGAGCCGAAGAAGCGCATCGAGAATGATGTCTACATTAGGCATCACGTCATTGATCCTGAGATCACCGGCGGCCCGAATGCAGACTATGGTGTTCGCCTGTCTCTTCGTCCGCGCCGTGAGCAGTACACCATTCTGCGCACTCTTGAAGTTCGCCCCAAGATTGACACGGAGTTCGCGTGGGCACCTTTCATTGTGGACATTGATTTGGATGGCGAGTACGCCCCCGATATCTACAGGTCATGTAAGGCAAAGGTTCTGCTGCTCGATAAGGAACGTTGCTTCTACCCTAAGCGTGCGGTGACCCGCGGCGACCTGATGGATGCAATCTACCGAGGCGCCTGCTCGCCGAAGGTGAAGCTTCCTGCGCGTTCTCCTTTCCCGGATTTGTCCCCGAAGGATGAGCGTTACCCGGCGTATATTTGGGCGTATCAGAACGGTCTGACTTCCGGCTGGTCTGACGGTAAGATGCACCCGGAGGCGGTGGCTAGCCGCGCTACGATGGCTGCGTTCTTCTACCGTTACTTTATGCTTACCCCCGGTCGTCGTTCTTATTGGTTCCGTCCCACTACCCCGCAGGATATGAAGCCGGGTGCCCCGTTCTACACCGAGTCGGTGTGGCTGCACTCGTCGGTGAATATCGATACGAGATATCACTATAAGAGCAAGGATTTCCGTCCGACCAAGACTGCTACCCGCGAGGAGCTGGCTCGTGTCCTGTCAATGCTCGACATGCTTGACACCATCCCCAGTAGCCCCTATATCGATGATTAGGATTCGGCAGGTGCCGTGAACCAGGCGGTTGACCCTACACGTTTTAGCTTGGGTTAGTCTCTGAGAACAGTAGCTGAAGATAGTGGCTGTAGCCTATATAAGGGGCGGTGAGAGTTTTTCTTTCACCGCCCCTTCTATGTGCCCGTTTTCTGGTGCTGGCGTTGCTGTTGCAGGCGCTGCTGGGTGCCGTTTTTGGCGCTGGTGATATGTCCAGTTTTTGTTTCTCTGTTGTGTGGTCTTTTTGGGGTTTGGGCTTTGTGTAAAACATGGGCGTAATTTTTGAATTTTTTGTCTTATAACTCTCATCGGCATGTTTTTCTCGTGTTTTCATTGAATGTTTAAGACGCGGGTTGGTAGGCTGAGATTGCACTTCAGCATGCCGCCGCTACGGCTCCTCTACGATGTGGATTCGGTGCGGGCTCAGCGCGGTGGACTGTCACTCATTTATCCTCTCAACTTCTTTTCTCATTCGCCCTCTTTCATGCAGAAAATTCAGATTGGATAATGATGTCCTCCTTCTTTAAGCCTGCTCGTGGCACGCGCCGAAAAGTTGCGGGTGCTTCCCTGGTTTTGGGTTTGTCTCCGCTACTGGCTTTGACGCCGGTGGCGGCCCAGCCGGCGCCCGCTTCCCCCGCCCAGCAGGCAGATACGCAGCAGGCAGCACTTCAAGCAGCGCCCGTGCAGAACGAACCTGCCCAGAACGAACCTGCGCGGGGTGATAAGCAGGATGCTTCCCTGCCGACCCTGCGCATATCCAGCGGTTCCCTCGACATTCTTCGCGGCGGTACCGTGCACGTGGAAGGTACCGGGCTGAGCCCCGAGTTCTTGGCGCATCATGAGCTACGTAGCCTCACGATTGCCCCGAAGGGCTCTTCGACCTACACTAACCCCTACCAGAAGGTCGATCACCGCGGCCTTGTCTTTGACGCCCCGAAACCGGCTGCTGACGGCAGTTTCAGCGCTGACCTGACGGTTCCGGCGAATAGCCTGCCGGCAAACCTGGAGTACGAGGTCATTCTGACCTACCGCCCCGTGGATGAGGCGCACCCCTATGCGTGGAACACTGAGGATCGCGTCCGTACGGCGCTACCGGTGGAGCATAACCTCCCGGAGGCGGTGCTCCCCTCCATCACCTACGATGTTTCGGCTATTTCTGAGGAGCAGATTGCTTCGGGTCGGCCGGTTGAGGTGACGCTGACGGGTACCGGTTTTCAGGATGTCAGCTCCGTGAGTTTCACCCTATCCGAGCATGATGAGCAGGGAAAGGTTACGAACGATAACGTGGCTTCGCTGGGCAAGTTCCAGGCACCGGATACGGAAGAGAATCAGCGCATTTTCAAGGGCCTGATTCCTAACGGCTATTTCCAGAAGAAGATCACGATCCCTGCCGGAGTCCTGAAGTCTGGCAAGGGTTACTCCCTGGGCGTTTACGGTGTGGAAACCCACAGGTGGGGCAAGGTATCGCGTAAGTTCCCCTTTGTCCCTGTGGGCAATAACCCTGCACGCATGGCGTACCAGGATAATGCGTTCAGGAACACCCTGCCGAAGGTATCTGTTGCTGCGCAGGATTTTGATCCCGGTCAGGACCGCGTCTATAAGGTGACTATTTCTAATATTTCACCCGAGTTGGATCTGGGGTACTACATTCAGTCCGTCAAGATTTACAATGCGACTTCTAAGGAAGTCGAGCCCTTTGCGGTCAACGATATTGCGGGCAAGTACTACAAGCGCGACGAGATCATAACCCGTAACCCCGACGGCACCCGTACGGTGGAAATCGAATACAAGGCGCAGGCTGATGACGGGTATTATTCTCCCTCTCACGTGGGCTCTACGGCAGAGGTTCAGGTGACGTTCTCGGATTCTAAGTACTCAGGTGGTGCCCACACGTTCACGGTGAGCGCGGAGCTTCCGATGGTGCCGCCTCCTGCTGATGTTGTTCGCCCGGCAAACCCCGAAAACGTTCAGTTGAAGGTCGATTCGGGAACCCTCAATATTTCTCAGGGCGGCACGGTGTCGGTGACGACTTCCCCGTTGAGCGCTGAGTTCCGTCAGAAGTACACTTTCTACGAGCTGGCTCTGGTGGAGCGCGGGTCGGCGTACGTGCACGGCGGGGGACACTATCGTTCTGGGCCTCTTGACGAATACGGCGGGGAACTCAGGTATTTTCCGCATCAGGTGCGTGAGAATCCGGACGGTAGCCTCACCTACACGTTCGACGTTCCGCCGCAGTACGTTGAGCCTGCCGACGGTGAGCTCTTTGACGTGGTGATGACGTACTACCCGTCGAACGAAGATACGCCGGATCCGTTGATTCGATCGAACCGTCTTTACCTCCGCGCCCATATTGATGTGGTTCAGGATGCGCAGCCTACCCGCGCGACCTACCGTTTCAGCCGGTCTGCGATTGATAACCCGTGGAAGGATACGACGCTGAGGGTTGAGGGTTGGCATGTCCTCTCGCAGGCTAAGAACTTCGCGGGGGATGGTGAACAGCCGGTTCTCGCCCTGTATGAGGTTGACCCGGCAACAGGCAAGATGGTGGGTCAGCCCGTGTTCACGCACACGCTGGAGTTCACTAACCAGCAGGATTACTACAGCACATTCCGTAACAACTACCTCAACACGGAGATGACGATTCCGGCGGGTACGTTGAAGCCGGGCAAGCTGTACTTCATGGGCGTGTACGGTGGCGGGTTGCCTTACCCCGGCTTGGAAGATTCTCCGGGTTCTATGCTGAATGATGTTGTGGAATTCCTTCCGGTGCGTTCCCCCGAGCAGGAGTCTGCACGGCCTACGTTGCACCTTGGCTCAGTGAGTTTGAACCCCTACGTGAAGACGAACTTGTTTACGGCACGCGCTACAGGGCTCTCTGCGCAGGGTGAAGGATCGTATCGCCTCTCAGTGCAACATGTTGATGAGCAGGGGCGTTTGACCGGTCAGACGGTGTTCCAGCAGGCGATCCCAGCTGACCTCATCAAGGACGGCAGGGCGGAGCTGAATCTGACGATTGCTCAGCAGTTGAGCTATTCGGGTGCTTATCGTCTGGTTTTGGAGAAGGTCACCCCCGGTAAGGATGGTGCCGGTGAGTCGGTAGAGCAGCTTGCTGTCGAGGATATTCCTCTGAAGCTGACGCGTGAGGATGAGTTGCAGGCGGCTGAGCAGTGGTTTGCTGATCGTCAGATTCTGCCTAATCCTTCGCCGATGTCCTGGCATAGCGGTATGACGCGCCACGATGTGACGGTGTCGCTGTACCGCCTGGCGGGTTCCCCGAAGGTTGAGTTGCCTGCTTTTAGCCCGTACGCGGATGTGGCGACGAGCGACCCGGACTACGCCGCGTACATTTGGGCTCGTCAGAGGGGCATTACGTTCGGTTGGGCGGATGGCAAGTTCCACCCGGAGGCGAAGCTTTCGACCCCGTCGACGGTGGCGTTCCTGTACAGGTACCAGAAGGCGATGGGTCAGATCACGCCGAAGGCACCGACCTCTTCTTCGTTGCCCGATAACTCGTCGCTGCCGGGTAGCCAGGATTCGCCCCAGAGTTCCTCCGGCGGCTGGCAGCATAAGGTTCGTCAGGGTAGCGCTTTCTGGCGTGAGGCTCAGTGGGCTGTTAATCACCGCGTGTGGGGTTACCGTGTTGATGGGGAATACACCTATGAGGACTTTGATAGGTCTTTCGTTTCCTCTGGTGATTTGAAGTTGATGCTGTACCGTATGGAGCACGGCGGCAGCCACCTCAAGTAGCGTCCGGTCGTGGTGAGGGGTAACCGGTGGGCTGGGATGCTTGACGTAGTTCGACTTTTCAGCCCGCCGGTGCCGCCCGCGGTTTTTCTTCCTTGCCTCTGCGACTTCTTGTGCCCGGCACCAGGCTTTACGGGGTGTCTTCTCCCCTAGTCTGGCTTTTCAGGTTCTATCCGCTCAACTTCTTCACTCACTTCATCTACGCACTCACTTCAATCACCGTATAAATTTTGTAGATGGGATTATGATGTCTTCATTCTTCGCCCCACGAGGTGCCCCGCACCATTCTGATACCCCGCGCCACCCGGCGAGCGCCCGCGCGCTCAGCCTTTCCCTGTTGCTGGGTTTGAGCCCGCTTGCAGGTATTACTCCTGCGGCGCTCGCAACACCAACCCAGGCGGCACCTGAGCAGCAGGCGCAACCGGAACAGGCGACCCCCGCCTCCCCCGCTGCAACTTTGGTTCAGGAGCAAGCAGACAAACAGCAGATTCCTGCGGCTCAAGGCGAGCAGACCAATTCGCTACCGACTCTGCGGGTCACTAGCGGAGCACTAAGAATTTATGCTGGCGGCACGGTGCATGTTGAAGGCACCGGCTTCACTCCCGAGTTCTTGGCACACAATGAGCTACGTAGCATCATTATTGCACCCAAGGGTTCCTCTACCTACGTGGGTCCTCACCAAGAGCCAACATATCAGGGACCGCGTTTTGACGTTCCGACGCCTGCCGCAGACGGGACTTTCAGCGCTGATTTGGAAGTATCCTCCAACGGCATCCCTGTGGGCATGGAGTACGAAGTTATTTTGACCTACCGCCCGCTAGATGACGCACACCCCTATCAGTGGAATACTGAGGACCGTATTCGTACGGTGCTCCCTGTGACGAGTAATTTCCCGCAGTCTGTTTTGCCTTCTATTACCTATGATGTGGATTCTAGTTCTGAGGAGCAGATTAATTCCGGAAAACCGATTGAAATCAATATGACGGGTTCGGGTTTTGACGGGATGAATAAGCTAAGTTTTACTCTTGTGGAAATCGACCCGAATAATCCTGAAAGTTATCATCGTTATTTAGATTTCGAGGATTTAGTTCCTGCAGATTCTCCGTACTTGAAGCGGGTTTTTCATGGTCTGATTCCTAACGGTCATTTTCAGCGTAAGATTACGATTCCTGCCGGTTTTTTAAAGCCTGGTAAGGGGTATTATCTGAGCGTGGTTGGATCTTATCCCTCCGGGGTTGATTCTTCTCCCTTCGGCATTAACGCTATATCGCGCGATTTCCCCTTCATTCCTGTGGGTAAGAACCCCGCGAAAATGCCTTACCAGAGCAATACGTACCGCAATACTCTTCCGAAGGTTTCACTGTCTCCTCAGACCGTTGACCCGCACCATGCAGGGAAATATAAAGTTATTATTTCTAGCATTTCCCCGGAAGTTGATTTGGGGTATTACGTCAAGTCCGTCGACATTTATAGTAAAACCGCTCGAAAGACTATCGTCGAAATTACTGACATTCCTTACTTTGATCATGACATTATTGTTGTCCGTAACCCTGACGGTACCCGCACCGTAGAACTTGAAATTGACTCTGCAGTCATCAAGGAGTTGCAGAATGTGTACCTTGGTTCTGAGGCAGAGCTGAGGGTAACTTTCTCAGATTCTCTTTATATGAAGGGAAGTCACATTTTTACGGTCACTGCGCCCGTGCAGCTGGCTGCTCCTCCGACCCCGATAAATCCTCCCGCATCTGATGAAGTGCGTTTAAGTGTCACCTCAGGTGCCCTCAATATTTCTGAGGGCGGTACTGTCTCTGTGACGACTGCACCGCTGAGTGCTGAGTTCCGCAAGAAGTACACGTTCTTCGAGTTCGGCATTGTGGAGCGAGGGAAGAACTACGAGTGGTCAAGCTACGGCAGTAAGCTACCTGAGGCCCAGTACGGTAAGAGAGTCGCTACCCTTCGAGATCAGGGGAAGGTTCATGAAAACCCTGATGGAAGCGTTACGTTTACCTTTGATGTTCGAAAGCAAATCTTTGACGTCCCCGAGGGCACGCTCTTCGATGTCGTGTTGACGTTCTACCCGTCTGATGAAGCTGAGCCAGATTTGCGTTGGGACTCGACAGACCGCCGTCTTACAGCACGAGCTTCTCTGCCGGTAGTGCGTGACCCTGAGCCGGTTCAGCCAACGTACCGCTACAGTCTCTCTGCAATTGACAAGCCGTGGCAGGATACAACTCTGACGGTTGAGGGTTATCATATCCTCAGTCCTCATGCGGTAGGCGGTCATGAATCGGTTGCATACCTCACCCTCTACGAGGCTGACCCGGCCACGGGAAAGATTATGGGACGCCCTGTTTTCTCCGACATCATTCCGCTGACAGAGTGCGGACAACTTTGCAGCGGATTCCATAATCGTTACTTCAGCACGGAGATGACAATTCCGGCGGGTACATTGAAGCCGGGCAGGCTCTACATGATTGGCATCTACGGTTCTAATCTGCCTCGTCCTGGCGAAGAGGAGTATAGCGGTAGCCTACTGACCAGTGTCGCTGAGTTCCTTCCCGTGCGGTCTACGCAGCCTAACCCTGACCAGCCTGTAGCGCGTCCGGACTTGTACATTCTGAATAAGCGCATCAGCCCGTACCAGGAGATGAATACCCTCACCGCACGAGTCTCGAATCTTCCGAAGCTTACCGATGGTCATTACCGTTTCTCGGTTCAGGCAACGGATGATTCTGGCGAGCCAACCGGCGAGAAGGCGTTGGAGCAGGTGATCCCTGCTGAACACCTTCTGAGTGGTTCTACGGATGAGAAGCTGAATATTCCCGGTAGCTCTCTGAATTATGAGGGGTCTTACAGGGTTGTTCTGGAGAAGGTAATCCCCGGCAAGGATGGTGCCGCAGATACGGTCGAGCAGGTCACTTCTGAGGGCCTTGAGCTTTTTGTAAGCTACACTGCGGAGCGGGAAGCGGCTGTTGAGTGGGTTAAGCAGCAGGTTCTTCTGGATAAGCATAAGGCTGTGCTGAGTCGCCGCGATGTCACGGTGGCGCTGTACCGTCTTGCGGGCGCACCTCATGTTGAGCTGCCTGCAACCAGTCCTTACGCGGATGTAACCCCGGACGATCCGGACTATGCCGCGATTGTGTGGGCTCGTCAGAAGGGTATTACGTTCGGTTGGGTCGATGGTAAGTTCCACCCGGAGGCGAACCTTTCGATTGCCTCGACGGTGGCGTTCCTGTACAGGTACCAACGAGCGCTAACCCCTGCGTCTTCGCCGGAGTCGAGCAGTTTGCCGTCTTCGCCTATACCGAAGAGCAATACGTCAGATAGCAGTAATGTACCGGAGGAGTCTCCCACACGGGATTCACGTTCGCGGGTGCACTGGCCCGAGTATGAGCGTATGGATACTGCGTTCTGGAGGGAATCGCTGTGGGCTACCCAGCAGATTATCTGGGGATACGCAGAATATTATCGAGGCCACGGTGAGAATTTCAGCTCGGATACTGTTTCCTCTTGGCAGTTCTCACTGATGCTCTACCGCATGACGCACGGCGGCAGCCACCTCAAGTAGTTGCCCTGAAGTAGTTATTTGAGAGTCGCCTTCCGCGGCCACGCAGCCTGATGCTGTGTTGCTTTACAATCGGTGATGGCGGGCTGAAATTTTCGGGCTGATTCGCCCGGCTTTTCAGCCCGCCAGCACTTTCGCTAAGACGCACTGTGCACCCCTCTTCCACTCAACGTTTTCCCTCACTCACTTCAATCACCTCGCAGAAAACCACTGTGCAGAAAACCACCGTGTAAAAAGCACAGTGCAGAACATTAGATGGGATAACCGTGTCTTCCTTCTTCCGACCAACCACAACTCAGGGTGCTAAGGTGCCCGCCCTAAAAGCCCCTACCCAAAATGCCCGCGCTCTAAAGACTCAGGGCAAGAAGGCAATCAGCCTCTCCCTATTGCTGGGCATGACCCCGGCGCTGGCGGTCACCCCTGTTGTGCATGCTGATGCGGCACCGGTGAAACCCGCACAGACTGCTCAAGCGGCCCCTGTTCAGGTAGGCCCTAACTCCCCTGCCGCATCGTTGCAGGCAACCCCCGTAGCTGCCACCCCCGATGCCGCAGCCACTGGCGTCAGCGATGCTGACAAGATTGATTTGAAGGTCACCACCGGCACTCTCAATATTTCTCAGGGCGGCACGGTGTCCTTGACGACTTCCCCGTTGACCCCCGAGTTCCGTAAGAAGTACAAGCTCTTCCAGTTCGGCCTCGTGAACCGTGGTACCGGTTACGAGTGGTCCCGCACCGGCGAGGCAACCCAATATCCTCTGTACCGCGGCAAGGTTGATCATCTTCGAGATGACGGTATTGTCCGCGACAACCCGGACGGGAGCCTCACCTTCACCTTTGAGGTCAAGAAGCAGACCATCCGGGCTACCCCTTCGCCTGCCCTTGACGTGGTGCTGACCTACTACCCAGCGGGTGAGCGCGAGCCGAACGCCGAGGAGTATGAGGACCCCCGCCTTACTGCCCGCACTCCGCTCAGCCTGACTCAGGACCCTGAGCCGGATCATACTACTTACGTGTACAGCATGCCGGCGGTTGATAACCCCTGGGTTGATACGCAGCTGACGATTGAGGGCTACCATATTCTCTCTAAGCAGCTTCTTGAGCCGGGGAGTGCCCCGGCGTATCTGATGCTGTATGAGGTTGACCCCGCTACGGGGCTGATGGTGGGCAAGCCTGTTTTCACTCATGCAGTTCGTTATACGGATTGCGGTGAATACTATTGCTGGAGTTTTCTGAACAACTATTTCTCTGCGGATGTGACAATTCCTGCGGGTACTCTGCGACCGGGCAAGTCGTACATGATCGGCGTCTACAGCGGCTTCTTCCCGAATCCGGATGAGGAGAAGGTCCCCGGTAGCCTTTTGACGGATGTTGCCCCGTTTATTCCGGTGCGCTCGCCTAACTCGAACACCGAGGTGAAGGATGCTGCCCCGGTTCTGCGCGTTGAGCCGCAGCAGATGGACCAATATCGTTCTGATTCACCGCAGGTGAGCCCCTATTGGGAGAAGAACACGTTGCAGGTGCGTGCCGTGAATCTGCCGAACCTCGCTGAGGGCCATTACCGTTTCTCTATGCAGGCTACGGATGTTTCTGGCAATCTGACGGGTCAGAAGGCGTTGGTGCAGGATATTGCGGCTGACCGTATCCAGAGCGGTTACACGGAGGCGACCCTCACTATTCCCGGTGAGGCGCTGAATTATCAGGGCGGTTACAAGCTGATGGTGGAGAAGGTTCTTCCCGGTCAGGGTGGTTCCGCGGATTCTGTGCAGCAGGTTGTTTCTACTGACCTTGGTTTGGTGGTGAACGCGTTTGAGGAGCGTGAGGCTGCGAAGAGGTGGTACAAGGCTCAGCAGCTTCCCAAGTCAGAGTCCTATTCTTCTGAGAAGTTGATGCGCCGTGATCTGACGGTGGCTCTCTATATGTTGGCGGGTTCGCCGAAGGTTGAGCTTCCGGCAACCAGCCCGTATCCGGATGTTCTGCCTAGCGACCCGGACTATGCAGCGATTGTGTGGGCTCGTCAGCAGAGCATTACGTCCGGTTGGATTGACGGTAGTTTCCACCCGGATGCACAGCTTTCTACTCGCTCTATCGTTGCGTTCTTGTACAGGTATCAGCGTTCGCGCGGTAAGGTGTCCCCCAGTTTGCCGACTGCCGCGCCTCAGCCTCGTAATGGCAGCTTGCCGGGGTCGAAGGATTCTGAGCTGAGCACTAAGTATTGGGCTACGGATTTAAGCGAGGGTAGCGCTTTTTGGCGTGAATCTCGGTGGGCTGTGCAGCAACATATCTGGGGCTACGCCGAGGATTGGCTACGCGAGGACTTTACCTGGCCGCAAACGACCACCTACGACTTGGCTGTCATGCTGTACCGTATGGCGCAAGGCGGCAGCCGTCTCACATAGTGTCTCCCCGTGGTGTTAGCCATTCTGGTTGGCTTTCGTCAAGTAGGCGACTTTATGGCTCTGTTTATGTGCCATTTTTATTGTGGGTGACTTTTATGTTGTCTTGCCCACCGCATTGTGAATATTTTCAACCTGCAGAGGTTGCATAGGTGCGAATTTTTCGGATGCGGTAGGTTTTTGTACTTTCTTTTTTGTACAGTGACCAGCATTTGTGCTTATCAGCACACTATTTAGGTATATTTTCCATGTCATGCACATACTTTTTAAAGCTATACTTCACCTTAAGACATGCGATAAAACACACAGACATTTTTCGTGCTGATGACCTTTCAGGTTCCAGCACGTCTTAACTATTTGCTACGGTGTTTATGTGCACCACACTCGATGCGCGACACCGATAAAAACTGATTGGATAACAATGTCCTCACTTCCCAACCACATGTGCTTTGCGCTACCCAAAAACATGGCCAAGAGCGGCTGCGCCCTCACTTTGGCGGGCGCCATGCTCTTGCCTCTCTCCCCCGCGTTTGCGGCTCCTACTGCTACTCCGGTAGCAGCCCAGGCTGTTGAGCAGGGCGAGGCTCAGGGTGCTCAGCGTCTGCAGGTTACCTCCGGCACTTTTGACATTCTCAAGGGCGGCAACGTGACCGTTAGCGGCTCCGGTTTCTCCAAGGACTTCGTTAAGGGCAAGTCGTTCCGCCTGTACGTTGTTCCGAAGGGTGAAAGCGTTGCTTTCCCGCCGCACCGCCCGCGTGATTACCTCTTCTACGTTCAGGATGTTCCCGCCTCCACATTTGCGGCTGACGGTTCCGTGAACCTGACCGCTTCTATCGGCGCTAACTATCTGGAGGCCAATGGCTCGTCCTTCGATGTTGTGCTCGGTTACCGCGATGACGCTGAAGACGGCTGGATTCCCGCGGATGAGGTTCGTACTGAGCTGAAGGTCGCGGATGTTCCCACCGTTTCTTCCCCGACCCTGTCGTACGACGCTTCGTCGGTGAATGCTTCTGAGAACACTAAAGTCACCGTGAATGGTGCTGGTTTCCAGAACATTTCGTACAACGGTAGCGAGTCGCTGATTGTTGCGGTTCGTGCGGTTGATCCGGCGACCGGTAAGGCAACCGGCCCCGCACTGGTGCAGTCGGAGGCTAAGTTCACCTCCTACTCTGCTTTCTTTGGTCAGTACATGGGTTACACTAACGGTCGTTTCTCGACTGTTCTGGATATCCCGGCGGGTACCTTGAAGTCCGGTAGCTCCTATGTTGTGCAGACTTTCGAGTTCAACGTTCCGGAAGATAACGATGAGGCAAACAGCCAGGCGCTGAGCACTCAGGCATTTGTTCCGGTGAATGGCGAGAACGCTAACCCTGTTTATCCTTCGGTGTCTCTGAGTACTGACACGGTGGATCTGAGCTCTTCGACCACTATCCGTGTGAAGGGTAAGGACTTCAAGGTTCCGGCTGGCGCTACCGTGAACGTGCTGTTCTCTGAGGCTGAGGCTGACGGCAACCCGACCGGTGAGGCTCTGGATAGCATCACTCTGAACGCTGATCGTGTGGCGACCGGCGCGTTTGAGACGACCGTTAACGTTGACGGCACCAAGCTGGATGCTGATAGCCACTATGCTATTTTCGTAACCGTGAACTACGCTGACGGTGACCGCGAGCGCATCGCGGCTGATTACCTGACTCTGACTGGTGAGGCTGCGAACCAGAAGGTTCGTGAGCGTTTCGCTGACGTTCCGGCTGCTCACGCGAACCACAAGGCTGTTCTGTGGGCTGCCGATCAGAAGCTGATTGATTCTCGTGAGAAGGATTGGTTCGGCGTTAATGATGATGCGACCCGCGGTGAGCTGACTGTTGCGCTGTACCATCTGGCTGGTTCCCCGAAGGTTGATCTGCCGGCTACTAGCCCTTACCCGGATGTGAAGACTGACGACCCGAACTACGCTGCGTACATTTGGGCTCGTCAGAAGGGCATTACTTTCGGCTGGTCTGATGGTAATTTCCACGCAAATGCATCTATATCTAATGCTACTGTTGCGGCGTTCCTGTACCGTTTTGACGGTAAGAAGCCGGTTGCTGTGACTGAGGCGCCGTACACCGATGTGAAGGTCGGTTCTGCGTTCTACCGTGAGATTGCGTGGGCTAAGCAGCAGAAGCTGCAGGTGTTCCCTGGTTCTGAGTACCACCCGACTGCGCTGGTGAGCCGTGGTGAGCTGGCTGGTTTCTTGATGAACTACAAGGTCCGCTAGAGTTCTATAGGGTTCGCTAGGGTTATCTCTAGGTTTTAGGGATTATGCCGGGCTGGCGGTGATGAAACATTGGTTTTATCCCGCTGGCCCGGCTTTTCTGTGCCTCCTGTAGGGCGCCTCAAGGGGGCGTTATCGGAGCTGTTATCCGCTACTGTTCCGCGGTTTTTCGGGGTATTTTTGCCGGTTAACATGCCGATGTGGGCTGTACCGCATGTGGGGCGCACCTCATGCGGTACCCGCTATTGGGGGATTTTCGGGGTGCCCCATTCCCCTTTTTCAAGAATGTTCCGTGAAGCGTAAATTAATATTTTTCAAGCTGTGGTTTATGCTTAGGACTGTTGCGCCCCCTTGGTGCGCGCCCGTTTCCGGTTGGGCGTTTGTTGTGCGAGGGAGCCGATCACACACCGATACATCAACCACATTGAGGATTTATGTCTCAGGATTCTAAGCAGTCGACTGATACTGCCCATAATTCTTCTGCACCTCTGCTTGCGCCGGAGGGCACCCCCGATACTTCTTCTCAGGATGCCTCTAAGAAGCGTAAGCGCCGCCGTATTGAGCTGGCTGTTAGCGCTGTGGCGCTGGCGGGTGTTTTGTATCTGCCGTTCTCTCCTCTTTTCTCTTTCTATGATTCGTCGGAGGCGCGTCTTTCTTCGGCGGATACTGCTGCGCCGGCGACTGCTTCGGCGGCTTCTGCTTCTCCCCTGGTGTTGAATTCTTCAACTCAGGGCCCGAAGATTCTGCGTCCGTCCGTGACTGCACCAGATGCGAACACTATTTTTGCTGATGCTCCCGAGGATTCTGCGTACTATGCGGGTATCCGTTGGGCTGTTCGTACTGAGACTATGCTTCCTGTTTCTGAGGACCATTTTGGTGCAGAGGATCCGGTGACTCGTGGCGAGCTGATCACAATGTTCTATAAGCTGGCGGGTTCGCCGGCGGTGACCCGTCCGGAGCATTCGCCGTATGCGGATGTTGATGAGTCTGACCCGAACTATGATGCGTACCTGTGGGCACGTCAGGAGCGTATTACTTCCGGTTGGGTTGATGGTAAGTTCCATGCGGAGGCGCGCCTGTCGAATGCTTCCGCTGTGGCTCTGCTGTACCGTGCTGATGATGCGCAGAAGATTCAGATGTCGGGTTCTTCGCCGTTTAGCGATGTGTCGTCTGTGACTCCGTTCTACCGTCAGATTGTGTGGGCGTCTCGTCGTGGTGTGTCGACGGTGTCTGAGGGTAATGCTTTTGAGCCGACGGCTCAGACGTCTCGTGGTCGTGTTGCGATGATGATGTACCTATACTTCCGCACTTCGTAGTTTTTACACCGCCTAGTTATAGCGTATCGAGCGGCCCCGTACTCCCGTTTGGGAGTGCGGGGCCGCTCGTATTTTGAGGACTGTGCGCGGGGTTGCCTGGGGGTTGGGGCCGCCTGGGTTTTGGGTTTCCTGTGCGCGGCATCATGCACGCAGTGAAATATTTCGGAAGGTTCAAGTTTTTCTTGAGTAACGTGCCAATTTCTACTTGAAGGTTTGTTAGGGTGAGAGTGTTTCCTGAACCGATGGGGACACTCAACCACTTCTCATTGGGTTGGCGCAGATTCGACGGAGATCCTATTTACAACCTGCATCAGCGCAATGGGTTCAACCGATAAGGAATGTTTATGTCCGCTCTTCCGAACTCTAAGTCTTCTTTCTTCCGGGCGGCGCAGGGATGCGGTGCACTGGTGCTGGCTGGCGCGATGGTCCTGCCGATGTCTCCGGCGCTTGCCCAGACTGTTGCCGCAGATGCTCCTGCAGCTGCAGCGACCGGTGCTCTGCCGGGTGATCGTGTCCGTGAGAATCCTCCTGTTGCTACTTCTAATGAGTTCGCTCCCCACTGGAGCTACAACGCTCTGAAGGATACCGATAACGATCAGGTTCTGGATTTCTCTGGTTGGGGTTTTAAGGGTGATATTAACTCCCCGAAGGGTGTTCAGATTGTTGTGCGCGAGAAGGGTACGAACACTCCGGTTCTGGCTATCAGCGACGTCATTGAGTATGACCACGAGGAGCTGGCTTTCGCTTACCAGGGCGGTTACATGACAGGTACCGTCAAGATTCCGGCGAACACCCTGAATAAGGCAAAGCAGTATATTGTCGAGGTGTGGGGTAACAATGGCTACGAGGAGGGTAGCGAAGACCTGGTAGCCCCCATTATTGGCAAGATACCCGAGGGCCGTGGCACCCTGCTCGCTTCTCAGGCGCTGAACTTTAATGGTTCTGACGGCACGACGGCTGCGGATATTCCGAGTGCGAAGGCTACCCAGGAGTCTACCCCGACGTTCGAGGTTCTGTACGACGGCAAGGCTCAGCTGCTGTACACCTTCGAGGGCGGTACCGTTCACGTGAAGGGTTCGGGTTTCACCAAGGAGTGGCGTGAGAAGCACGGCAACGTGGCGGTTTATATTGCCGCTTCTCGGGGTGTTCCCGATGGCAGCCTTCTGCCCGCTGATGATACGCCGCTCCGTTTTGAGGAGGGTAAGGAC
This sequence comes from Rothia sp. HMSC061E04, assembly GCF_001813685.1. Classification (NCBI taxonomy): domain Bacteria; kingdom Bacillati; phylum Actinomycetota; class Actinomycetes; order Micrococcales; family Micrococcaceae; genus Rothia; species Rothia sp. HMSC061E04. The sequence goes on from NZ_KV813706.1 coordinate 267,525, forward strand.
TTCACCATCGCTGAGGATGGCACCCTGGATGCTCAGCTGACGGTCGAGCCGGACGTACTTCAGCGCTACTATGAGCCTCGCAACTACTTCCCCGGCATTCCGCGTTACGAGGTGCGTTACGAGGTTGACCTGGTTGCTGAGCAGCAGGGTCAGCCCCGGCTGACCCTTGATGATCTGTGGGCTGGTAAGAACGTAGTGCAGCGTATTGCGGTGCAGACTCAGGCGTACCGCCCTGAGAAGTTTGCTCCCAAGGTGGCGTACAAGGCTCTGGCTGACACCACCGCGGATCAGGACATTTACTTCTCGGGTACCGGTTTCTACGGTGAGATTCACTCCGTCAAGGGTGTTCAGTATGTGATTCGTGAGAAGGGCTCGAACACCCCGGTTCTGGCGACCAGTGACGTCATTGAGTACAACCACCACGACCGTGCCTTTGAGTATGTGGACGGCGTAGTGGACGGCACCGTGAAGGTTCCGGCTAATACCTTGGATGCTTCGAAGAAGTACGTGGTGGAGGTCTGGGCTAATGACGGCTACAGCGAGATTGGCGAGTTCCTTGCCCCCGTTGTGGGTAAGGCACCTGAGGGTCGCGGTAAGCTGTTGGCTTCTCAGGACCTGAATTTTAAGGGCTCTGACGCTGTTGAGGATAAGAAGTCTAGCTTGACCGATGAGCAGCGCAAGGAGCGTGCTACCCGCGGCGAGCTGGCGGTGGCTCTGTACCTTCAGGCTGGCGCACCGGAGGTGAAGCTGCCTGAGACTTCTCCCTGGCCGGATGTGAAGACTGACGACCCGAACTACCCTGCGTACATTTGGGTTCGTGAGAAGGGCATCAGCTACGGCTGGTCGGACGGCAAATTCCACGCGGACGCTGGTATCTCGAACGCTACCGTCGCAGCGTTTACCTACCGTGCGGCTGGTTCGCCCGCGGTTAGGGGAGATTCCCCCTACAGCGATGTTACTCCCGGTTCGGCGTTCTACCGTGAGATTCTGTGGGCGAGCCAGAATTTGCCTACTGTGTACGGTGGTCGCTATTTCCTTCCTAAGCAGCTGCTGACTCGCGGCCATCTGGAGACTGTTCTGACTGCTTTCCAGTCTCGAACTGAGTAAGGCCGTTTAGACCGCCCGCGCTTGGCACCCCCAAGCCCTGCGGAGCAATGCCCCGCAGAAGTAATGCCCGGTCTGTACGTTCCCTTGAAGATCCTTGGTGAAAGGTTCCTGCCGGGTTCGTACAGGCCGGGCTTTACTATGCCTAAATTTTTGATGCCTGCTTCTTGGCAGCTATTCAGCGGCTATTTTCAGCGCTTACTTTTCAGTCAGGCTGGTCCATGTGGCGGCGGGTTCGGTGCTTGCCGAGTGCGCGTCCTGACCGGTTGCCACGCCGGTGGAGACGGTAAAGTCCCACGGGTCGGTGTTCAGTGCGGACAGCTTCGTTTCGATGGTGAATCCACGCTCGGCGAGCATGGAACGCAAGCGGTTTGCCGCCGACTGCAGCCAGAGGGATTCGCTGGCGGCGTGGGAGCAATCAATTAGGGCGATGTTGCTGCCGTCGACTCGTGCGGTTTCGCGGAATTCGCTGGCGGGGTGGTGGCGCAGGTCGGCGGTAATGTACACCTGCGCGTCGGTGGCGCGCACAGCGTCGAAGAGAGAGTCACCGGCACCGCCACAGAGGGCGACGCGGCGAATCGGCTGATCGGTGCGTCCGGCGATGCGCAGGCCGCCAGCGGTCGCGGGAAGTGCCGCTGCGAGGCGTTCTGCCAGTTCCTTGAGGGTGATTTCTTCGGGCAGGGTGCCGAGGCGGCCGGTGCCTACCGCGTGTTCCTGTTCGTCGAGCACCTGGGTTTGTGGTTCGGTGAGCGGTTCGCGATTGATCAGGCCGATAGCGTCACAGAGTGCTTCGTTCACACCTTCAACGGCGGCATCTGCGTTGGTGTGCGCGCCGAGCAGGCCGCATCCGCCCTCGATGAGGGTGTGCAGAACGTTGCCCTTGTAGTCGCTGTCGGGGATGAACTTTGCGCCGCGCAGCAGCAGCGGGTGGTGGGTGATGAGTAGCTGCGCGCCTTCGGCTACGGCTTCTTCGGCGGTGGCGGTGAGGGCGTCTACTGCGAAGAGGACGGTGCTCACTTTAGCGGCTCCACGTCCGGCAACGAGGCCGGAGGCATCCCATCCGGCGGCGAGCTGCGGCGGGAAGAGCGTGTGGAAGGCGTCAACGACTTCTGCGAGGGTGGGGGTTTCTAGTTTTTCAGTCATACCTCTATTGTGGCAGGTGGCGCAGTGGGGATGTGGTGGTTTATGCCGAAGCCTGCGGCTACTAGGAATATTGTGCGGCGCGGCGCTGTTTTTTAGGTAGTGTGGTTTTCTAAGTGTTAGTTCGAGGCTCACTATTCGAGGAGGAATCATGACTGATGTTGTACTTGCTGGCGGCTGTTTCTGGTGCCTGGATGCGGTGTACCGCCAGTTCCACGGGGTTGAGGCGAGCGTCTGCGGCTACACGGGCGGCGATACTCCCGACCCCGATTATCGTTCGGTGTGTTCGGGTGCGACCGGGCATCAGGAGGCGCTGAAGCTCAGCTTTGACCCGCAGGTCATTGACCTGGATACGGTGCTGGATATTTTCTTTACGAGCCACGATCCGACCAGCTGGGATCGTCAGGGGGCGGATACCGGTTCGCAGTACCGTTCGGTGCTTTTCTACGCGGATGAGCAGCAGCGTGAGGCATTTGAGCGTGCGGTGGCGCGTGCTCAGCAGCTGTACTCCTCCCCCATTGTCACGGAAGTTAAGCCCCTGGGCGTGTTCTATGAGGCTGAGGAGTATCATCAGAATTATTACGCGTTGAATCCGGTGCAGGGTTATTGTGCGTTTGTGGTGAGCCCGAAGGTGGCTCAGGCGCGCCGTAATTTTGCGCATCTGCTCCGTTAGCCGGTGCTTCCGGTTCAGTCGAGGCGTATTACGTTGTTCACCCTGTAGCTGTCTTTTGTTATGTGGCAGCTACGGGGTGTCTTCATACGCGCCCGGCTATTTGTTATTCGCCTGTGCTTTAGGGTTGCTATAAGGTACGCCCGGTATGATGGGGGGGGTGTCAACTCACCCCCCCCTTATCCGTTGACCTCACCGAAAGACTGCTGATTACTATCTCTTCTTCTAAGCCCGTCGCTTTGAGCCGCCGCGCCGTGTTAAGTGTGGGCGGTGTTGGTCTTGCCGCCGTGTTGTCTGCGTGTGCGCGTACGGTGCATACGCCAGTTGATATTGCTGAATCTGAATCGGCGAGTGCGAGCCCGTCTGCTTCTCCGGCGTTGCCGTCTGCGAATACGTCGTATAAGGGTAAGGTCACGTTCGATAACTTTGAGAAGAACGGCGAGTACGTTCCTGCCACTGCCGAGAAGAAGGCGCAGAACGTACCCAAACCGATTATGCCGGAGAAGGTGCAGGAGCTGAGCATTGACGGTATTTATGCGCTGATTGGCTATTGGATTTCTAGCTTTAATTATTTGGCGTTGACGGGTGATATTGAGCCGTTAAAGAAGACAGACCCGAGTAGCGAATACTATAAGGAGCTTGAGCCGATGGTTAAGCTCTATGAGACGGGGCGCGGCTGGATTTATGACACGAGTGAGCCGATGTCCGTGTATCTGTTGACGGATACTCCCACACAGGTTGAGGGCGACCGTATTCGTTATTTCTGGCGTGCTCGTTCTCTGGTTGATCAGAATGCGAAGAGGCATCTGACGGAGGGTGATAACCGCGATAAGTCGCTGGCTAGGGCAGAAGATTCTCAGGGCCAGACGATGAGGATCGTTGTGGAGTATAAGGAGGGTGCTTGGTTTATGAGCACTCAGAAAGATAGGGATGCTGATAAGAGCACGGAGTCTGCGAACCCCTCAGCGTCCTAGTGCACTAATTGCAGCTTTTGAAGTTTTTCTTCGCAAAAGTATACAAGTAGAAATGTTTGATACCTATTTGCACACTTTAGGGTATGATGGGGTTGTCAACTCGCTCCATTTCCTTTGTTGACTTCCTATGAAAGGCTGATTATGACGAGCCCTTCCCCCAGTTCTGTTGGTATGTCCCGCCGCGTGGCACTGGGTGCTACCGGTGCCGGTGTGCTGGCTGCGTTGACTGCGTGTGCTAGCGATATTCGCCCACTGGCTGATGGCTCGGCGTCTAACTCTACTTCCGGTTCTGCTAATGCATCCGCGAGCGCTTCAGCTAGTGCCTCACCCAGTGCCTCGGCTAGCGCTTCGCCTTCTGCTTCTTCCGGCAAGCATTATAAGGGCCTCGTGAAGTTCGATAACTTCGAGAAGAACGGCGAGTACGTTCCGGCAACCGCTACTCATAAGGCTCAGAACGTACCTAAGCCCCTCGCCCCGTGGAACATGAACGAAGATAACGTTGATGGCATGTATGCATTCATTGGCTACTGGCTGGCAAGCTTCAACTATGCAGTGCTGACCGGTGATACTGAGCCGATGAAGAAGGCCGACCCTGCGGATGTGTACGTTGACATGCTGCAGGATTACGCGGTGATGTACGAGAATGATCTGGGCTGGCTGTACGGTTCGGATACCCCGATTACTATTGAGCTGATTAGTAGTGCACCGCAGAAGCCTTCCGGTAGCAGCACCCTGTACTACTGGCCGGCTTACATGAACTACAGCCCTGATGCGAAGATTCACCTTGAGGGTAAGTCTGACCAGCCTTTTAAAACGGCGGAGAGCCCGAACGTCAAGCTGATGAAGGCTATTGTGGAGTACAAGGACGGTAAGTGGTTTATGCTTACCGGCAAGGAAGGCTCTTCTTCGGCTGCTTCCGATTCTTCTTCTAGCTCTTCTTCTGTCTAGGCCCCTACCTTATTGGGTAAGGCCTAACGGATTGAGATAGGATTCTCCCCCGCCCACGGTAATGCACCGTGGCCGGGGTTTCTTTATGTCGGAACTGTGCCGAAATTTTGCTGAAATTCTGCCGGAATTCTATGGAAATACAGGGAATACTCAGGCGAAAACCCAATGGATGGCCGGGGTCGGCGGAGGGTGCCTCAGGTACGCTTAACGTATATACATTGACGTACTACATGCGGTCTTTACCTGCAGGTTGTGAGCTTCGTGCTGACGGCTTTGGAGGTGAAGGATCCGACGAAGGACTTCCGATGACTACCTTCTTCACTCGACGTACCGCTCTGGGTGTTGCTGGTGCTGGTGCGCTTTCTGCGCTGACTGCGTGCGCTAGCGATATCCGTTCGCTGGCTGGCAGCACCGGATCGGCTTCTCCGTCGGAGGCGGCGACCGCCTCCGAATCTGCTTCCGCCTCGGCGTCTGCGAGCACTTCGGCGTCTCCTTCTGCGTCTGATGCAGCGTCTGCGAGTGCTTCTGCTGCTTCAGGTCTTCCGTCGTCGGTAAGTCCTATAAGGGTGCGATGAAGTTCGATAGCTATGAGAAGAAGGGTGAGTACGTTCCGGCGAGCGCTACGAATCCGGCTGAGAATATGCCGAAGCCTGTTCCGCCTGCGAATATGAAGGATCACAGTGTTGATGGTGCGTATGCTTTCTTGAGCTTCTGGCTGGCGAGCTTGAACTATTTGATGCTCACGGGTGACCCGGAGCCCATTGAGATGGTTTACTACAAGGGCTACGGCTGGGAGAAGCATCAGAGCACAATCAAGCTGTATGTCTCGGGTGCTGGTTGGGTGTATGGTACGGAAACTCCGTATATTGTTGAGCTGCTGACTAATGCTCCTCGAGAGGTGCCCGGCAGCAATAACACTGCCTTCATTTGGGAGGGCCTCGCCCATATGGACCCCAAGATGATGCGGCATTATAGGAATCAGCCTGAGAAGGCGACAAGCGCTGAAGAGTCAAAGAAGAAGGTGGCGAGGTTCCGCCTGGAGTACAAGGACGGCAAGTGGGAGCTGTCTAGCGCCGCGTAGTTGCCGCCTTGCATAGGGTTCAACTCTCCTCGTGACTTCTCGTACCCTAAGACCCCACGTCTGGTAAAACGCTGGGTGTGGGGTCTTAATTTTCTGAACATTCGAGGTGGTCGCGGGGCTATTTGGTGGCTCTCGGGTAACCTTAAAAATATATACATTGACGTACTGATAGGCCTGTACGGGGTGCGTATGTCTGCCGCGGTGTGTGGCATGATTTGCTCTGTATTGGCTCCAACGAAGGGCTTCCGATGACTACCTTCTTCACTCGACGTACTCTCCTGGGGGTTGGTGCGACCGGTGTTCTTGCGGCACTGACTGCTTGCGCTAGCGATATCCGCCCGCTGGCTGATAGCTCTTCTTCTCCTTCCGGTGAGGCTTCACCTTCGGCAAGTGCTTCTGAATCTGCGAGCGCATCCGCTTCAGCGTCTGCCGCTGATTCCGGCAAGAAGTCGTATAAGGGCACGGTGAAGCTCGACAAGTACGAGAAGAACGGCGAGTACGTTCCTGCCACGGCTGAAAAGAAGGCACAGAACGTGCCGAAGCCTGTTGTTCCGGAGAAGATGAACGAGGCAACCGTTGAAGGCATGTACCAGTTCCTCAGCTACTGGCTGGCGAGCTTCAATTACATGTTTATGACGGGCGATTACGAGCCGCTCAAGAAGGCTGACCCGTACTCCCACTATGCGAACGAGGGCAGCAATGCTGTTATCATCTACTCTTCCGGCAGGGGCTGGGTATACGACACGGATGCGCCGGTTACCGTTCAGCTTCTGACCGACGCCCCGAAGAAGGTCGCGGGCGGACCCAACCGCTACGATTGGCTCGGACGCATCATCTATGACCCCAACGCGAAGATCCACATTGAGGGTCAGGACCCCGCTCCCCTAGTCGATGGATCCACTAAGAGCGAGGCAACCAACTTCGCGGCGGACTACAAGGACGGCGCGTGGTACATGCTCAGTGATGAGGATGCTGATTCATCCTCTTCCAAGAAGAGCAGCGCTAGCGCCTAAAACCCGCCTCTAAGCGGCTGGTTCTGAAAGTGAGGGAAGCTCCCGTATGCAGTTGAGATTGCATGCGGGGGCTTCCTCTTTACCTACGTGCGGTGGCGATGTTCCCTTATACGTTCATGAGCGGACTTTGAACATGCGTCAGTTCCTTCGGGTACGCTTAAAAGTACACTGACAAACCGTTTAGGGGTTCTCATGCCTACCTTCGTTACCCGACGCACCGCCCTGGGCGTTGCTACCGCTGCCGCGCTCGCTTCCCTGACTGCCTGCGCAAATGATATTCGCCCGCTGGAAGACCCGAGCGTAGTTGACCCGATGCGCCCCTACAAGGGTGACTTGAAATTCAATAGCTACAAGTCCACCGGAACCTACCGCCCCGCAAGCACCACGAAGAAGGCGGAGAACCCGCCCATGCCCGTTCCTCCCGAGAACATAAAGTCAAAGACGATCTCGGGCATGTATGCGGCGCTGGGCTACTGGCTCGCAGCCCTGAACTATCTGACGGTTACCGGCGACGCTGCCCCGTTCAAGGACGTGGACCTAGACGGTATCTACGTACAGAAGATGAAGATATACGTAGACTTGTACGCGAAGGATGAGGGATGGATGTACGGCACCGATACGCCGCTCTTGGCTGAGCTGATCGAAGAGACTCCACAGAAGGTTGACGATGAGCAGTACCGTTGGAAGGGTATTGGCCGTAACCATAAGGCCGCCGTTCTCCATTACGTACCGGAGGACAGGGATATTCACATTGCAGATACGAGCGGCAGCTCTGCTAATGATGAGGTCACTTTTGTGTTGAATTATCGGAACAATACGTGGATGGTCACCATTGAGACGAAAAGCTCTTCGACAGCTACCCCCGACTCCTCGGGCGGAAGCAATTCTGGCCTCAACGTTTAGGATGCAGTGGCATAGACACCGACACCACGTACGCCTAACAAACAGCACTTTTCGTTAGCTAACGCAGTTTTTGTAGCATTTTCCCAGGTTTGATCCCCAAGAAATCATAAACATATCCAAATACACTAAGGTACTCTGAAATAGATACACCGATAATCTATTGAAGGGTACCTTATGTCTACCTTCGTGACCCGACGCGCCGCCCTTGGCATCGCCGCCACCGCCGCGCTCGCCTCCTTGACTGCCTGCGCCAGTGATATTCGCCCGCTCAGCAACCAGAGCACGCCCGATACACAGCACTCCTACAAGGGCGAGCTGAAGTTCAACGGCTACGAATCACGCGGCACCTACATTCCCGCAACCAGCTCGAAAAAGGCGGAGAATCCACCCAAGCCTGCCCCTCCTGCAGAGATGAAAGCCAAAACGACGGAGGGCATGTACGCCGCCATAAACTACTGGTTGGCTTCTTTCAATTACCTTATGATTACCGGCGACATTGAGCCCTTTAAGGCTGTGGATATAAACCGAAACGATATCTACAAGGCCGAACCTTTCGTCGAATTTTATGAGAAGAACACTGGCTGGGTGTACGGTACTGATGCGCCGTTCTCAGCAGAACTGACCGAGGACGCTCCGCAGAGGGTTGACGAACAACAGTACCGCTGGCTGGGTGTTGGCCGATATAACAAGGAAGCAAAGATTCACTACACAGATGGCAGGGAACTCACCATGGCCTCATTGAGCAGCGGCCCCGGTGATTATGAGTTCTTCTTTATCTTGGAGTATCAGGATGGCGCCTGGACGGTTCGGAATGAACCCGCCAAGCTGGCATCAAGCTCAGCCAGCTCAAGCGGCAGCAGCTCCGGTGCCTCCGTTTAGACCCCCGGTCATATCGTAGTCGTGCGAGAATCTCTGGGTCCCGTGTTTTTCGTCATCTACCGCCGCTTTTACGGCATTGGAGGCGCACACAACATTGGGCTGACCGCTCCCCTGCGATATTCTGGAATTAGTTCAATACCGGCACATACTTTATTCACCTCAGAAAGAGCCCCATGTCTACCATGTATACCCGCCGCACTGCCCTGACCGCACTGGGTCTGGGCACCGCCGCGCTTCTTGCCGCATGTTCCTCGAAGTCCTCCGAGTCTTCGGCGACCGCGAGCGCATCCGCTACCGAGTCTTCGACCGCGAGCGCAACCGCATCCGTCTCCCCCACCGCGGAGGCAACCACCACCGTTGAGCCTGGCCCCAGCATGAAGGGTGAGGTCGTTCTTGCCGACTACTCCTCCACCGGCACTTTTGAGCCCGGCACCAAGGAGCACAAGGCAGTGAACGTTGCGATCCCCGTGGAGCCCGCGAAGCTGCGTGATAACAGTGTTGAGGGTCTGCACGCGTTCATTGCGTACTGGCAGGCTACCCTGAACTACCTGCTGCTGACCGGTGACGGTACCCGCTTCACGAACATTGACCACACCGGCGACTACTCGACCGTGGCTGAGTTCTTCCAGAGCATGTACGCTTCGGAGAGCGGCTGGGTTATTGGTTCGGAGCGTCCGATGGTTCTGTCGCTGACCGCTGACCGCCCGACCAAGGACACCCGCACCGGCTACTACACTTGGGCAACCGAGATGGTGATTGATGGTGCTGAGGGTGCTGGCGTGTACAGCAAGACCAACGATCGTGTGCAGCCGCTGACCGAGGTGTTCAAGTACCCGGGCAAGCCGGTGGCTGGTCAGATTGTGGCTCACTACCAGGACGGCACTTGGCGTATGGTGCGTCGTGCTCCGGGTACTGCGTCTGCTTCGCCGGTTCCGTCGCTGAGCCCGAGCGCTTCCGCTGAGGGTACTGCGTCTGCGGAGGCGACTGCTGCAGGTTCTGCGGAGACTACTACTGCTTCTGCTGAGGCTCCTACTACTGAGGCATCTGCACAGTAGATTCCGCGTCCCCTATACCGCTGAGAAGCCACATGTGTTTCGAAAAGCCACCATTATGGTTGCTTTTCGAAACACATGTGGCTTCTCGCTTTTAACCTTTCACCGGATAAACAAAGAAGCTCCCCAATCTTTCGACTGGAGAGCTTCTTTCCTAGTGTGACCCCAACCGGATTTGAACCGGTGTTGCCGC
>NZ_KV813706.1:277581-281670 GCF_001813685.1 Rothia sp. HMSC061E04
GGGCGGAGTACTAGGCCGCTATACGATGGGGCCGTGAGATTTACATCTCTTTTACCAGGTCTCCCTGGCAACACATATAACTATACAGAGGTTCCTAGAAACATCCAAATCGAAAAGCGGTGAATTGAGTCACATATTTTACACCGAGTGCAAGACCCAGCGCGTAGGCTCTTTTCCAGCCAAACAGACGCTCCCCCGGTAGCCCATCCGGCACCTCCGCAGCGCCCGCCTCCGCGCCCGCCTCCACACCTGCGCCTACCCCGTTCAGGCGCCACAGCACCACAGCACCAGGGCATCAAGACACAAAAATGCGCCCCGCACAGTGTACGGGGCGCATCCGCTCAAACTAGAGCAAGAAACTATGCCTTACGGCGGCGAAGCACCATCACAGCGGCACCAGCAATCAGCGCAAACGCACCGACAGCAGCCAGGCTCAGAACATTCTGAGCACCGGTCTTAGCCAGCGAACCCTTGCTCTGAGGCGCAGACTTGGTCGCTGAAGCGCTCACCTGAGAATCCGAACCGGAGCCCTTAGACTGACCCTCAGACTTCACCGAAGAAGAGTTCTTCAGCGGCGCGGTCTTCACGGTGGTTCCCAGCTGGTCGTTAGCCGCCTCTGCGCTGGGCTGCTCAGCCACAGGCTTCTCCTCCGCTACTGCAGCAGGTGCAGATGCGGAAGCAGAAGGCTCAGCGGAGGGGGAAGCCGGGAATGCCGGCTCTTCAGCCTCATCGCGGTTATCTGCGTTGCCAGCATCCTTCGCATCGTTAACAATCAGCGGAACAGCCGAATCGTACTCGCGGTTGGTTGCCACATCCGAACCGGCAGTGACGGTGCCGAGCAAGTAGCCCTGGCTGTACTGCATGGTGTTCGCGGGAACGCGCAGGGTTGCATCGAAGGAGTACTTGCCGGTGCGTGCGTTGTAGACGAACGCGCTCGCCGGAACGATGGTGGACACCTTCTGGATGTTTGCCAGTTCGCTATCGGTCAGCTTGTCGTTGCCCATCTCCCATTCGCCTTCCTTAACAATGAACAGGCGGATACCTTCTGCCGGGGGCTTCTCAAAGTCATAGCCGGATACGTGGAAGGTGTAGGGGCGGGTAATGTCGACGGTACCCTCAGCGAAGTTCAGGGAGGGGCCAATCAGCACTGCGGTAGCCTGCTTCGGGTAGCCCTGGAAAGGAACCTTAGCGGGGTTAATAGTCGCGGTGGAGGTGAACTCACCCTCGGAAACCTCAGCGTAGAACTTCACGATGGAGTTCGGGACCAGCTTCTGCTGCGAGGAGGGAACAGCCTTGCCGTTGCGGTCAACGGTTGCCTTGGAGGTGTAGGTGTCGGTCAGGGAGCCGTCGCCAGTCTTCGCGTTCAGCACGTAGGGTACAGCCGCGGTGGTGTTGGCGATATCCTGCTTATCCACCGCAATGACGGAGCCGTCTTCGGTGATAGTCAGGTCGTTAGCCTTACCGCCGTTCATCTCAACCTCACCGATCACACGGTCGGTCTTAGCGTCAAAGATAGCGATCTTGCCGGTACCGAAATCGGTCACGTACACCAGGTCGCGATTCTCATCGTTCTCCATGGACAGCGCCTGGGTGCCGAACTTGACGAACTTCTTGAACTCACCGGTGTTCAGGTCGTACACGGAGATACCGGAGTTCACGCCGTTCACACCCTGGGAGGAGACGTAAATTTCGTTCTCGGAGTGGTCAATGGTGACGTCAGAGGGGCGAACCTCGACGGTGGAATCCTCTGCGCGGGTCTGGATAACCTGCTCAGTCTTGAAAGTGTGAGTGTTGATAACGAAGACCTTGCCGCCGGTGCGCTCAGGCACGTACAGCTTGTCACCGTCAATGGTCATGTTCATGCCGACGTAGCGGGTGCCACCGTTGGGTACGCCTTCCAGCTGCAGCTTGGTGACCTGGTAGGTCTTCATGTCGATAGCGGACACGTAGTAGCGACCGGTGACGAAAACCTTACCGGAGTTGTGATCCACCAGCACGGAGCGGGGGTGCTCAATCCAGTTCGGGTCGCTCTCGGCAATGCCGTGGTTAGTCCAAATCTGCTCCATGGTGTTCTGATCAAACACAGACAGGGAGTTGTCCGTGGTGTTAGTAACCCACACAGTACCGGACACATCATCAACAGTGATACCGTACGCGGAAATGTAGCCAAATTCGCCGTTCTTATCCAGCTCGAAGGGAAGCACAGCCACTTCTTCAATCTGAAGAGTGTCTGCATTGACACGAGCAATGGTGGAGGCGAGGTCGCCGCGGGCACCCACGCCGACCATCCAAATCTTGTTGGTCGCCTTAGAGTAGGCAACCTGATACTGGCCGGGCAGACCCTGGGTAATCTGCGCGACGGACGCGGAGGTGTCCACAACGCGGCTCAGCGCTGCGGTGGAAGGAACCGAGGCGCTGGGCGAAGCGGTCTGATGTGCGGTATTCGGTGCTGCGAAGGAGGCAGGAATCATGGCTGCGCCGGAGATTGCGAGCGCAAGGGAGCCGACGGCGAGCCCCTTCAATGCTTTGCCCGAGGAGGGAGTGAGGTTCAATGTGTGTCCTTCAAATGTGTAACGGAAGTGCTCACATGCCGCATGCGAATGCTAACGAGACATCCGTGAATATGCGGTGACATATTCGACGGCACGAAAAGCAGAAATGCAGGTAGCGCATAAATTTACCTACCTTCTAATCCTCAGTGTTTTCCCAGGAAAATACAAGCAGCGACGTGGGTGTGTTTTGTGTTTTTATGAGTGACCCCCAAATTCGCCTTCAGTATCACGTGAAGGTTGAGGCGATTTCAGGGTTTTTCCTTGCCCTTGCGGGCAAAAACCCTGGTTACCAGGGGTATTGTAATGCTTTTATATTTACACATTAATGTAAAAGTTTAGGTGAGACATGCCAGCGACATTCACCACGGGCCACACATTTTTTCAACATTCAAAACCTATATTTTTACAGGCAAGTGCACATATATGAATATGTTTTAAAACCACCCACCCAGCATTAGCCCAAGCGGGCACGCAAAAGGCGGGTATCCCTCCCCCAGATTCGAAGAATCCGAAAGAGAAAATACCCGCCTTTTCACGCGTTACATCGAGCATTTACGCCCGAAAACTAAACGCTACGCTTATGCCTTGCGGCGGCGCATCACCAGAGCAGCGCCCGCAATCAGAGCCACAGAAGCGAAAGCAACCAGCGGCATCACAGCGTCAGCACCGGTGTTCGCCAAAGCGCCACGCGAAGAGCCAGCCTGCGAGGAGCCTGCGTCGCTCTTAGCTACCGAGGAACCACCGAGGGAAGAATCGGAACCGCCAACAGAGGAACCGCCATTCTTCACAGCCGAACCGGACTTATCAGCCTTCACAGCATCCGGAGCGGGCTTGGAGTCAGACTTGGAGTCCTGTGCACCGGTCTTAGCGTCAGACTTCGAATCAGTCTGAGATGCCTGATCCTTGGAGGTCTGATCCTTAGCCTCTGCGGTGTTCTCAGACTTAGCGTCAGACTTCTTATCCTCGGACTTAGCGTCCTCAGACTTCTTATCTTCTGCCTTCTTGTCCTCAGGCTTCTTGTCCTCAGCCTTCGGGTCAGCCGGCTTCGATTCCTCAGCCTTCACACCGGTCACCGTCGGGTAACCCGCAAAGTCCAGCGAAGTCGGGGTGACGGTCACCGGAGCTGCGCTCGCGTCAGTGTCCTTCACGCCAACCTTGAACTTCAGAATCGAGTTAGCCTTCAGCGGCTGAACCGATGAGGGAACGTCGTTACCCTGGCGGTCCTTATAAGGCAGGGAGGTGTACTCGCTAGCGGTGGTAATCTCGCCGGTGGTGCCGTTGAGCACGTAGGGCAGGGTCACCTTCTCGTCGCGATCCTTCTTGTCGAGGACCAGCACGGAGCCGTCCTTGAGCAGGGTCACGTCGTTCGCGGCTGCGCCGTTCATCTCAACCTCGCCGATGACCTCGTCAGCGCGGCCGTCGAAGACAGCCACCTTGCCGGTGCCGAAGTCGGTTACGTACACCAGGTCGCGGTCCTCATCGTGCTCCAGAGCGAGCGCCTGAGTGCCGAACTTGACGAACTTCTTGAACTCACCGG
>NZ_KV813706.1:281770-297931 GCF_001813685.1 Rothia sp. HMSC061E04
CGGTGTTCAGGTCGTACACGGAGATACCGGAGTTGACGCCCTTCACGCCCTGGGAAGAGACGTAAATCTCATTCAGCGAGTGGTCCACAGCAACGTCGGAGGGGCGAACCTCAACGGTGGAGTCCTCACCCTGAGTCTGGATGGTCTTCTCAACCTTGAAGGTCTTGGTGTCCACGACGAAGAGCTTGCCGCCGGTACGCTCGGGCACGTACAGCTTGCCGCCGTCGAGGAACAGGTTCATGCTCACGTAGCGGGTGCCGCCGTCGGGTGCGCCTTCGAGCTGGATCTTCTCAACCTGCTTGGTCTTCAGATCGATAGCGGACACGAAGAAGCGGCCGGTCACGAATGCCTTACCGGACTCGTGGTCAACCAGAACGGAGCGGGGGTGCTCAATCCAGTTCGGGTCGTCTTTCTGCACGCCCTCGTTGCTCCAGATGAGCTTGAGGGTCTGCTGGTCGTACACTGCCACGGAGTTGTCGGTGGTGTTGGTAACCCAGACGGTGCCGTCCACGTCATCAACGGTCACGCCGTACGCGGAGGTGTAACCGTACTGGCCCTTGTCGTTCTTCTTCACAGGCAGCTCGGCGAAAGCCTCGGTCTGCAGGGTGTCTGCATCCACGCGTGCCAGGGAGGAAGCGAGGCCGCCGCGTGCACCCACGGTGGGTACGAACAGCTTGTGGTTCTTCTTGGAGTAGCCAACCTGGAACTGGCCGGGCAGACCCTGAATGATGTTTGCAACGCTACCGTTTGCGTCCAGGGTGCGGTGTGCCTCGGTGGAGGGGGTGGTTGCGTTGTTGTCGGCCGCCTTGGTCTTGGTGGCGGTTGCCGGGTAGCCCTGGAACTCGCGGGTTTCGGGGGTGACCTGCTTGACCTCAGAGTTATCGCCTGCGGTTGCGGTGACCTTAAACTTCAGGATGGAGTTCGCCTGAATCTCGGAGGTCTTGGCGGGAACCTCGTTGCCCTGCTTGTCCTTAGAAGGCTTGCTGGTGACCTGGCTGGAGGTACTGACGGTACCGGTGGTACCGTCGAGGACGTAAGGCACGGTTGCGGTTGCGCCAGCCTGCTTGTCCACAGCGATAACGGAGCCGTTGGGCAGTACGACCAGGTCGTTTGCCTTGCCGCCGTTCATGGCGACCTCAGCAATCAGCTTGTCTGCTGCGCCGCCGTCAATCACGCCGACCTTGCCGGTGCCGAAGTCAGAGACGTACACCAGGTCGTTCGCCTCATCGTTGTCCAGTGCGAGTGCCTGGGTGCCAACCGGGATGAACTTCTTGAACTCATGGGTGGTCGCGTCGTAGATGGACACGCCGGAGTTCGCGCCCTTCACGCCCTGGGAGGAGACGTAAATTTCGTTCTGGGAGTGGTCAATAGCCACGTCGGAGGGGCGAACCTCGCCGTCCTTATCGCCCTTCACAGAGATGGTCTTCTCGACCTTGAAGGTCTTGGTGTCGATCACGAAGAGTTTGCCGCCGGTGCGTTCGGGCACGTACAGCTTGCCGCCGTCCACCAGAATGTTCATGCTGATGTAGCGGGTACCGCCATCGGGTGCGCCCTCAAGCTGAATCTTCTCAACCTGCTTGGTCTTCAGATCGATAGCCGAGACAAAGAAGCGACCGGTCACGAAAGCCTTACCCGACTCGTGATCGACACGCACCTCGCGGGGGTGCTCAATCCAGTTCGGGTCGTCCTTGCTCAGACCCGCATTGGTCCACAGCTGCTTCATGGTCGCCTGATCGTACACGGCAACGGAGTTATCGCGGGTGCTGGTCACCCACACGGTACCTTCCTCGTCATCGACGGTGATACCGTACGCACCCTCGTAGGAGTAGCCCTTCGCGTCCTGGACGATGGGCAGCTCGGCGACGGCCTCAATCTTCAGGGAGTTTGCGTCAATGCGAGCAATCGTAGAAACGTGCTCGTCGCGGTCAGCGGTGCCCGCAACCCAAATCTTGTTGGTCTTCTTGGAGTATGCGACCTGGAACTGACCGGGCAGGCCCTGGGTGATCTTTGCCATCGCCTTGTCAGTGATGGTGCGAGCGTCAGTGCTCTGGCTTGCCGCCGGGGTGGAGTCTGCCGCGAACGATGCGGGGATGGTGGCAACGCCGGAAATTGCCAGTGCCAGCGATCCAACGGCGAGGCCCTTGAATGCCTTGCTTGAAGCGAGGTTCATATGTATGTCCTTTTTCGTGGGTGGTGTGTGAAGGTGCGTCTCTCCCCCGCCGATGGGTGGTGAGGTGCCGCGTTTTCCTGCTCTTTGGTGTGGGTTTCGTGGGCCCACGAGGAAGGAAACTAGTCTTCACACAGTATTAAGTAAGGCAACCTTTAACTTACCTTCTAGGTAATACTTACTTAGCACACAGGATTTTGCAAGATTTTAGGCATATATAACACAAAATTTCATATGCCAGGCACAGCCTGTCACTAAAACTCCCCGAGGCGCGGCGATACGGGACATGGCAAAACCCCCGCCTCCAGCAAAAACCAGAAGACGGGGGTTCCACACACCCCAACACACGGTGCCGAGGTGACTAAAAATTAGGAGACATACGAGAAGTCAGTGAACAGCAGGTTCTGCAGCTTGTAGCGGCGAATGAAACGAGCCAGCTCCGCGCGAGTAGTCGGCGCGGTCGGGTTGAACACGCCCGAAGAATCCAGCACGATGTCGTTCGCGCCAGCCCACGCAACGTAACGGTGCAGAGTACCGGCACCGAGCACGTCGCGGAAACGAGAACCAGCAGCCTCGTTCATTTCAGTCAGCTGAACCTCCGCGTTGTACTGGAACAGCACAGCCACCAGCTGCTCGTGAGAAACCGGTGCGGTCGGGTCAATCTTGTCGCCACCAGTGAGCGGCTCGGTGATCTTGCGGTCACGAGCCCAGTGCAGCGCATTCGCGGTCGGGCGGCCTGCCGCATCCGCGAAGGGGGCAACCTCAGAGTTTTCACTCACGCCAGCGTGACCTGCAGCGTGGTTCAGCAGAGCAATAAGCTCCTCACGGGTCACAGGGCGGTCCGGCTCAAACGCGCCAGACTGCGGATTCGGCATCAGCCACTTCTTCTGGTTCGCCATGCGGATATCCTCAGCGAACGGGTGACTACCCGGAACATCCTCGAAAGAAGTCTTCAGGATCTTAGTCTCAGCCACGGGAATGCGCGCAGCAATCTGGTGGGTAACCTCCTGGCCCCACGGGTCGGAGCAAATATCCAGCTGCAGGGCGTGATCAACACCCTCACCCTGCATCAGCTCGATGGGGAACTGGTCGCTACCGCTGAAGCTGTCAGCGTCACCGTCAAATTCGGGGGTGAGCGGCCAGGAGCGCAGAGTTTCGAAAGAGTCGTTACGAACGTAGCCGTGGCGTACGGTCAGGGTGGTGCCTTCGGTGAGGAATTCGCGCAGACCGTGTGCAGTGTAGTTGACGGTCATACCGGTTTCAGTGATGGTGGCACGCTGAATAACGAGGCGCGGGCCTTTAGTTTCCTCGGTTGCCGGGGCAAGGTTTGCGGGAGCTTCGTCAGCCTGAGCGGCCTGTACCTGCAGGGTCAGTGCGCCTGCAGCGGCGGCGGCGGAAGCACCCTTTACGAAGAATCGTCGTGAGAGTCGATGGTTAATCAAGGGCATGATTGTCCTATTCAGTTCTTGTTTGAGTTGAGTGAGTTACGGGTGGCAGGATGCGCGGACAGCGGCGTAAACGGTGAGTGAGGCCGATACGTTGGGTTCCCTCCCCTGTATGCGTGAGTGAGACGCAGTGTACGGGGTGCGGGTGTCTGTCGGGCGGATGCGCGGTGAGTGAGACCGGCAGGGTTCCCTGACCCAGTCATCTAGCGTACCTTAAGGTCCCCTTTAAAGCGAAGACGAAACGGCGGTGATTTTACGCCCATTTTCGATGTTTAACGAAGTAGGGGCGATATCTGGCAAGGTTTACCGGAAGTTGGTATGGATTCTTGATGGGGTGATTTTGAATTACCCAATGCCACGGTGTTCCGAGATGTGGAATATGTGGGTTTCTGAAGTTTTATGTGTGACACGCCGACTCAAACCCTTTTCAAAGAGTTATAGTTATTGGTACCCTATCACTGTTCCTATATCCTCAACAAAGGAGTTACCCATGGAGGCCAAGGAATTCTCATACGAGAAGGCTCTCCTCTTTTTCGCCAAGTCCAAGTACGCCGACTTTTTCGGCGTAGCACTGGTTATCGCCATCGCAATCGCCTCAGGATACCTGAGCACCAACCTCGCCAAATACGTCGACTGGGGCCCGATCACGCCCTTCATTCCCCTCGGCGTGATTTCCGTGATTAACGTGGGTATTTCAATGATGTCTACCCGCCTGACCGGCCGCCTCTCAAACATCGGCAACGTGCTCGGCATTATTAACACGGCGCTGTCTGGCGCGATTGACTACATTCTGGGCAACAAGGCAGCAATCATCACCTACCCGGTGACCTTTATCGTGTACACCTTCGCGATTCGTAGGTGGCAGAACTCCGAACGCGGCAAAGCGATGGAACCGCCGACCGGCACGAAGGGCCAGCTGATTATTGGCGGTATTGTGGCCGGTTCGTTCGCGTTCTCCCTGATTGCGAACTATGTCGGTTACGGCGGCAAGACCTCGTTCCTGTTCTGGATCACGACCGTAGTGTTCGGTCTCTCCCTGTCAGCAAACATTCTGAACGCGCTCAAGCTCACGATGCAGTGGCAATTCTGGTTCCTGTACAACACCGTGCAGTGCATCAAGGCGCTGACTCAGGGCAACTTCGCGAACGTCGGCAAGTACATCTTCTACATCATCAACAGCGTGGCGGCGCTCCTGCTGTGGACCCGAAATGGCACCGCAGCCAAGGGCACCGTGGCGGTGGCGTAAGGGGCGGTTCCCTGGCGCACCAGCTACCGCATATCCACCCAGCGATATGTAGGCACTCATAATAGATAGAGGGAGGGGCCCTCCGGCAATACGACCGGAGGGCCCCTCCCCTGCATTGTGCGGGCATATTTGCCCGCTTCGATAAGCGGCTAGGTTAGCCCAGCGGAATCGCCCTACCCTTCAGAATCTGACGTTCAGGAGCCGAATCACTACCCACCTTCGCGATGGGGAAAGCAACAAACGCCTGAACGCCCTTCTCACGAAGAATCGCCTTCTCATCCGCCAGCTCGGACACGAAAATGTCAGAGCTCAAAGAGCCGCGTTCCATCGCCTTACCGACCTCGTCAACCACCCTACGGTAGGGGTGGCTGCGCAGCACGGTTCGCAACCGGGCGGGCGTAACCCTTCCGGAGGATACCGGAAGAACCATGAGCCGCGGATGCAAAGCGTTGTACGGGTAGGCACCGGGGGTCACGCCAATCCGGTGGATCTGGTGAATCACCGGGAAGTTCGCAATACCCACCAGCGCGCAGAAAGCAAGCGCAGTATCGGTCGGCTGCGGGACGGTGAAACCGGTTCCGGTTCGGGATTCCGGCTTATTATCCAGCGAGTCGTACAGGGTCTGCCCGGTAATACCGCTGAGCATCGCGGAAGGTTCCCAGGTAGCCAGGTCCGCGCACATCAGGCGCAAGCGGTGTTTAATGAACTCCTGGCCCTTGTTGCGGGTCTTCATCTCCCAGCGAGACGCGCCGTGATCCGGGCGAGGTGCCTTGGTTTCAAAACGCCAGTAGGAAGGTTCGCCCAGACCGGAGATCCAGAGCAGAGACAGCAGGTCGTCACGTTCCATCAGCGCATCCAGATGAGCCTGTCGGGTCTTCTGGTGAGAAGCCCAGTCGTCCGGGTACTTCTCCACGTCGATTCCTCGAATACGCGGGGAGAACGGGGAGAAAACAGCAGCTTCCTTACCCGCACCGTAGGACTGGTCGACGTTCACCCAGCTACCATCAGCGGCCAGGGAAGAAACGTAGGAGTGCACGCACTCGGCAATTTCTTCTTCTGACACGCCTTCAGCATGCATCTGGGCGCGCGGCTGACCCTCCTGAGACCAACCTACAGTGACGGTTCCGGGGTGCTTCTGCTCAACCACAAGGGACAGCCCGTAGAGGGCAAAATGGGTCAATGCCGAGGTGTAGTCACCGGCAATAGTCAGCGTTGCCATTAGTGTCCCTCCCGTGAAATCTGGGCGTCTGCTGCGCGTTCTACAGCTTCAAGGTAGGCGGTAGCGTACGGGCCGTAGGTGCGGCTCGTCTGCTCCATGAGGTTGTCCCAGTAACCGACGTTGAAGAGTCGGGTCGCCTGTTCCTTGAGCACCTCGTAGTCGGTTCCCTCAGGCAAGTAGCTTTCCTTAAGCAGGAAGCCTGCGTCATGAGCGAAGGAGAACCGACCGTGACCGTGACTGCAACCAATGATGCGCAACACCAGGTCGCGATGCTCCCCCACCTTTTCGGGCGAGGCCGCAACCATGAGCGCAGACAGCTGCTCGTGACGCCAGCCCCTCGGCAGGGCGCTACGGCTACGGGCGCGGTACGCCTCAGCCACGGAACGGCGGCCGCTCTTTGCAAGCACCTCCGCTTCCGGGTCTGCACCTAGCATCTGCTGGAAACGCAGGTCGCGTTTGCCCTCGTCGTGGTACTTTGCAGCCAGTTCCAGTGCCTCCGAGAATTCCGGTGCCAGGCCGAGGTTCTCGGCAAGCTGGCGGGTACGCTCAGCAACATCGTTCTGGTGGTCGTCCAGAAGAACGGGACCAGCCAGCACCAACTCCTGAGCGATATCGGAACCTTCAACAGACTCTTTGTCGTCGGTCACTTTGGCGTACCAGGCGATAACTTCCTGACCATCCTCAGCTTCGGTAGTAAGTTCAGAAGCGATCCTCTTCTCGCCCTTCGCGCTCTGAGTGTCGAGTAGCTCCGCTACCTCTCCGGGTGAGAGGCCCAGGTATTCCCTGAAGTCTTCCTCACGGTCCGCGCACTTCTCATACACGTAGAGGGTGCCATTGAGGAAAGGCACAGCCTTCAGCTCCTCCTTCTTAGAAGGCAACTCACGCTGAGTCACAGCAATACCCTGGTTCGTGAACGGGATACTGCCCGTATCAAGAATCAGAACGTCACCGGGGGCCAACGACTGGTTGTTCTCATCACCGTGGTCAGCATCTTGCCACAGGGAAATTTCACCCTGACGGTAAAGGAATTTACGCGGCTTCACGCCGTGCTCATCCTGGTAGTCCAGAATCTCCTGGAGAATCTTCAGATTCGCGGGGAAGGTTTCCCGGTCGCTCGGTGCAAAGTAGCTGGTCTTGAGAATCTCCATTGCGGCAGAAGTGTTGCTCGGCAGGTTATCGCGCACAATAACACCGCCCATTGCGGTTTCTGCATCCAGGGAGTCGTGCAGCCATAGGTCAAGGTCCGGCTCATCGTAGGGATTCTCGTCGGTACGCGAGAATTCCAGCAGGTCAGGCCATTCCGGGCGCTGGTAGAGCAGGCGCTCCGGGGAGGACTGTACCGGCGGGTTCTTCACCATTGCGGCGGGGGTCACCGACGGGTTCTCAGCACCGTTGAGCGCTTCGAGCCAACCATACGCATTGCTCAGGTCGACCGCTTTGTAGGGAGGCGCGTCCTTCTTTACCAAGTCACTGTTGGCAGGCCCGATAACAACGACCTTGGAATCCGTACGGTGGCCCAGACGGTTAACACGGCCGAAGCGCTGGGCCAAGGAGGAAGCCGGTGCCAGCTCGGTCACCAGGTCAGCGAAGTCAACGTCAATACCGACTTCGAGAGTCTGGGTAGCAACAACAACCTTCACGGACTTATCGCCTTCGGTAGTGAAGAGCTTGCTGTGCTTTTTCTGCAACTTTTTCAGATCGTACGGGCGCATGCGTCCTACGAGAAGCTGAACCTCTTTCTCCTTTTCAAGCACCTTGTTTTTAACTAGCGCTTCTTTGATGGCGATAGCCGTCCGCACATGGTTGACGATACAGCCGACAGTGTGGGCTTTCTCGGAGCCTTCGCTCGCCTCACGGTGGGCAAGGAACTCCTTGATAGCGTCCACAGCAGCATCCACAACCGCACGGTTACCGGGCTTACCATCCCACTTATCGATGGGGCGGAGCACCAGTTCCTTATGCGAGTAGACACGGCGGTGCAGCTCTTTATCATTCGGGCTATCGAGAGCCTCAATGTCCACGCCCAGGGTGGTCGAGTCGCTGTCCCCAGTGGAGGGGGTAGCGGTCGTCTCAACCACCTGCAGGGTAGGAACGCCCAGGTCAGCCTCGCGCTTCTGTAGCTCGGCAATACGCTGAGTGGTATGCAGCAGCTGACGGTTCATGTGTGCCTCGTCGAGCACCATGACGGTGTCCATGGTCAGCAGGGCGGTCTCACGCGGGCGGGCAGCCTTGGTGCTACCGTAGCCACGGAAGAGCGCTCGCGAACCGTACATGTCGGGGGTTGCGGCAATGATCGCACAGGCCGAAATGTCGGTCACCGGCAGGGTACGGTTCGAGAGTTCACCACGGATGTGGCCAACTTCGAAGGGCGCGCTCCTCTGCTCATCGTTACGGGTCTGGAAGCTCTGGAGAGCTTCAGCAACCCTACGCAGAATATCGGGCTCGCCGGATTCATCAGCGAGCACCTCATTCATGCGGCGGAGAATCTCGCGGGCGCGGTCTACCTGGCTGTCGACCAGCGCGCGGCGTCCCACGGTCACGCAGAGGCGACGGGGAACGCGCGGCGCGGCCCCAACCGCTGCGAGCGCATTCGCGAAAAGGTGGATATCAACCACGGAGGACTTACCGGAGCCGGTCGGTGCGTTAATGCGTTCCGGCCATACGCCGTGCTTACAAATGTGGTCGAGTACCTCTTCCTGCCAACTGAAGGGGTAGTGTTCTCGCTTTTCTTTGGGCACGTCGTTAGGTGCGGCGCTGTTAAGTGCGGCGTCAAGCGCGGCAAAGAAGGCACCGAACTCATCACGAGTGATGGAGGGCAACGTGGTAGCGGGGCTAGTCATGCTCTTCCTCCTTCTTGCGGCGGTCATACTCTTCGGTGGGCACGTCGAATGGAACCAGCAGGCCGCCTCCCATGTGGCGGGACTGGCCGATGGCTACAAGGGTCGTGTCCGTTGCCAGGTTGCCGAGGTCTACGATGCCGCGCCACGGCTCTGCGGGCAGAGTACGCGGCAGCTTGTAGGCGTAGGCGGCGGGGTTCTGGGTTACCCGGTGGGCTTCCAGGACCTTGGCTTCAGCCGTTTCCTCGACCTGATCCCTCAAGCTGCGAATTCGTTCACGTGAGGTTTCAGCCTCGGGCGCCTCGAAGCTGTCACGCCACACGTAAGCCATGGAAAGCAGAGCGGCGTCAGCGAAGGTCCATGCCTTCGTCTCAACCTTCTTCGGGCGGTTGAAAACGCGCGATTCGGGAACGGCCGCGCTGAGAGTACGCCACAGGCGCTTGTACCCGGTCTTGGGAGCATCCCAGAAACCCTGTGCGGGCAGGCGCTTCTGGCGAAGCTTCACGGTCAGCCGGGGGAAGTCCTGAGCGTAGAGGGTTTCTACGCTCCTGAGTGCGATACCGAGTTCTACTGCTTCATCGGTCGGGGCGCTTGCCGGGACCAAGACGAGCAGAACTCCCCTAGACTTCACCTCACGACGCAGATAGTCGGGCAGGTAGCGGGCAGGCAGGTACTGGAGCGCCAGGCTGTTGGCCGGCTTGTGACCCTTGGGGTACCTGCCGGTGATGAGGCTGGGCGCGCCGAATCCTGCGGCAGCTACGAGAGCCTTGTGCAGCAGGGAGCTTGCCTTGACGTACTGTTCGGGCTTCAGCTCTTCACCATCTACTTCGAGGAGCCACAAGTATTCCCAGGGGCTGGTGGAGGTTTCAGCCTCCACAGGCTGGTACTTGATGGATCCGAGGCCTGCGGTGGGCACCGGAGAGGGGCGCATCGTGTCACTCATAGCGGTCTTATCACCTGCCTTGGTGGGAACCTTGGCGGGGTACGCTTCTGCGTGGGCACGCATGAGCGCATCGGTTCGACCGGGTACGGGCACGCGGACGGACATGCCGCCTGCTTCGAAGGGGCCCGACTTGGTGTCGATGGTGTGGGTGGGTTCCACGTCTCCGGTGTAGAGGGCGGTGAAGCTGCTGGCTTCTCCGAGGGAGGGTACTTCGCCGCAGAGCTGGGTGATGGTTTCCGCGATGTCTGCGGGTACCTTATCGTACTGCCAGCCGATGGTGTCGGATACTGCCCAGCCGTCGGATACGGCGCGACGTTCGGTCTGCCGCCCGTCCTTCTCGGAATATGCCACTTCGCGGTACATGAATCGGCTCATCTTGTTGGGTGAGCGGTACACGGGGCACATGTCGGGAATCTGCAGCCCGGTCGGGGGGTTCTCTTCAAGCCATTTGAGGGCCTTGAGAGATTCTTCCGAGGGGGCGAGCTGCCCGTTTTCGATAATTGCGTGAGGTCCCTGCGCGGCCGCGCTGAGGAGCGCGGCCTGCAAGCGGGCAGGGTCGGGGAAGGCGTCGGGGCTTCCGTCTGCCTTGTGGCCCTGGTATACGCCGAGCGGGAACCTCGCGAGAATTCCGAGGTTCGTCATATTATTCAGCGTCCTCCGCGGTGGCGTTCGCGATGATGCTGGGGTTGCCCTCAACCTTGAAAGTCTGGCCGTTCCAGTCAGCTACACCTTCCTCCTTGGCGTACTCGATAGCTTCGAGGAGAAGCTGGTCGGCCTGCTTAACGGTCAGGGGTGCGAAGGTCTTCTTCTCACCGAAACGCTGGTCGAGGGTAACGACGGGTGCGGCGGATTCGATCAGGTCGCAGTTGGCACGGATGTAGAGTTCACGCTCCGCACGGGCAATGGCGTTGAGGCCGAGTGCGGCAAGGAGTGCACGCGCAGCAACGTTCTTTTTTTCGTCGGTGCCGAAGCGCAGCTGACGCAGGGTGGCGAGGCTCAGAACCCAGGAACGGATGATACGGCAGCATGCGACGGCGCCGGTTTCTTCGAGTACAGGCGGGATGCTACCCAGGCCGAGGGGGGAAGCGGAGATACGGGCATCGGCCTTGGCCTTCTTAATTTCGTTGCGACGAGCTCCAACGTTGCCCGGGCTCAGTTCAGCTTCCTGGTCATTAACCAGGGACTCCATGTCCTTAGGGGTAAGCTGCACACTAGCAGCGACGGCATCGACGCGGGCGCCGCCACGGCGTGCCTGTCGGTGTTCAGCGCCGGGCTCCTGGTCTGCGAGGACGCCGATGATTTCACCGACGAGGGCGCTGCGCAGGCGGACCTGGTTGCTCTTGCGGGTGGAGTCCCATGCGCCGAAGAGGAGCGCTGCGGGGGCGGTATTGAGCAGTGCGCTCATGTCTGCGGGGGTGCAGTTGCGCAGTGCGCGGTACTGGTCGTTTTCGGTGATGGGCTTACCGTCGACGCGACCGGCACGGAAGTGGCCGTCGAAGATGCGGTGGGATAGTTCCATGTCGCTGTATTCTACGGGGCCGTTTTCGGTCTTGTAGGTGACGACGGCGCGGGGAATCTTGACGGCTGCTTCGTCGCCGTACTGGCGGCCCTGTTCGATAGCGGCTTCTGCACGGTTGAGTTCGGACTGCTTGCTGTCGATGAGGACGACCTTCTGAGCGTCATCCTCGATGTAGCGATTCTCGTAGGCGAAGACAGACTTGGAACCGTCGACGAACTTGGCGGGTGCCACGGATGCGTGGGGGCCTGCGGCGGGTTCGAGTTCGGTGATGGAGGTGATGACGGAGCCGCCGCCGAGTTCGACGTTTTCGAGGAGGTCGGCGAGGGTAATGATGTTCTGGGACATGATTGTCTCCTTAGGTAGTGTGTGCACATATCGCGTCGATGCGTGGGTTGTGCACGATTTTTTGTTGTATAGCTTTAAGCTACATCGGTTTCCCGAATGGTGCGCGTGTTTTCGTCACGCCGCTACTTCAAGGACGGTAATGCCCCTGAATCTGCACTGTAGCCGCCTTGTTTAGGCACTATTCAGCGCAGCATCAGGGGCATTTAGTTGCATAAGCTGGTCAGTATATAGAGAAGGCTAGAGTCTGGCCCTGTTTTCTTGCTATACTCTGGGATTGAGTCTGCTGCAACAGAACTCAAAACACCCCGCTTATTGCGGTATCAACGTACTTCAAAGCCGCCTACTGCGTTTCCGTCGTGGTGGGCGGCTTTTCTTCACCCGAAGAAATACTCACGGTAACGTTGCTCCCAGCCGGCAGAATCGAGAAGATCTGCGTCCGGTGATTCGTGAGCGCAATCTGAGCTTCCGTATTGCCTCGGTTTGAGAGTACGACCAGAGTTTTCTGTCCACCCAAATCTTCAATATTGGGAACCTTCCGCATCGTCTCATCACAAGGGCCGCCCTTGGCGCGATTCTTCCTAGTCCATGCCTTATATACTCCCAACAACAGGTCTGCCAAGAAGAGCGACAGCGTGTTCAGCACCAGGTCTGCAAAAATATCCATCGGTTTTACCTCCAGACAACTGCCCGGGTCAATCCTCATGCAGGATGCGTGAGGCACCAGCCGGTCAAATTCGGTATATCTCGAGAATACATCAGATTCCAGAAAACATCCAACAGTTCTAAGTAAAGAAGCCCGCGACTCGCAGATACGATAAGTACCGACGAGACACGGGCTGAAAAGAAAGCTCTCGAAATCTTTACAGACCCGAGAGAATAAGGCCAGCTAGCTTTCGGCTATTGCAACAGGTCTAACCCCCAATGAAGGCCAGCACGCGACGGCACTGGATTTACTGCATTGCCACAAACTAA
The DNA here is from genome assembly GCF_001813685.1 of Rothia sp. HMSC061E04. Taxonomy (NCBI): domain Bacteria; kingdom Bacillati; phylum Actinomycetota; class Actinomycetes; order Micrococcales; family Micrococcaceae; genus Rothia; species Rothia sp. HMSC061E04. The sequence continues at coordinate 294,464 of NZ_KV813706.1, forward strand.
AATCAGCTGACTGTATCTATTATCCCGCCTTTGCCATCAGTCCGCAATCGAACTCGTCATTCCTCCGTTCCCCTGCCGCGCGTCGCTAGCGAATGAGCAGCACGCGGCTAGAGAATGAGTGCATCCGATTCGGTCACCTCGCGCGCCCGGCCAATGTAGCTGAAGGTCGGCTCGTCAAGGCGGGCCAGCAGCCCCAGGTCGCAGAAAAGCACCGAATCCTCGTCCGGATCGATGAGTTCCTGAACCTCGTCTTTGATGCGTCGTACCTTGGCGGGGGCCGCATCCACAATGAAGACGCTGTACTGAATACGGTCCCCATAGCTGAGAATGAGCTTGGCCAGTTTGGCGCGCCGCCGGTCGCTGGGCACGTCGTAAGCGATGAGTGTTCGTCGGGCGTCGTCACGCATTATCGTACGGTCACCCCCGTGTACTCGCGGGTGGTTCCGTTAATTACGCCCAGGAGCATGCGGGCTTGCACCTCAATAGCGCGGCGCCACGTCACCGAATACCCATAGGTGGGGTGGGTAATCTCCGTGGCCATTCGCTTCTCGAACGCGGCGATGACAGTCTTCCGTCCTTCGGGTGTGAGCCGGTAGCTACCACCAACCGCCGTGAAGTGTGCCGCTTTGACCTGCTTCCTATTAATAAGAGACACCACCACAGAATCCGCGATGACTGCACGGAATTCTTCCATGAGGTCAAGAGCGAGCGCCGGCTTATTGCGAGAGCTGCTGTGCAGGAACCCGGCGTGAGGGTCGAGCCCACACGTGAGAATCCCACGAATGCATTCTGAGCTGAGCATACCGTAGGCGTAGTTCAGCAGAATGTTGATGGGGTCGTTAGCGCCTCTCCCCTGCCGCCCGGCCCAGGTCCAGCCGAGTTCGGTGAGCACGTCTTCTTTGAGCATGGTCGCGAAGTTGCCGAAGTAGAGCGAGGCGGCTTCACCTTCGATGCCGAGCAGTTCCGGGATTGAGGTAGCCTGCGGCGTGTGCTTCTGAATGTCTCGCATAGTGCGGCATACATCTGCGGCGTGGCCGTTACGGCGCAGCAGGGTCGCTTGGTTTGCGATTTTGCTGGCAATCATGGCGGCCGCTATAGGCAGGTGCCCCTGCGCTGAGAGGACATGCTGTTGCACGCGGGCCAGTCCATTCGGTCCGGTGCCGGGTTGCGACCAGCCGTAGACTCGGCCGGTGCTGGAGCACCAGATGATGGTGCAGTTGCGCCACATGAGTTCTCGTAGAAGCGCGGAGGAAACGTCGATGTTTCCGTGGACCACGAGGCTGTGCACACGTTCGAGGGGTACGCTGCTGATTGTTTCACCGAGGTGTTGCACGATGAGGCGCCCTTGCTGGACGGTCGCTCTTGATCCTTGCGTGGTGAGGTGCGCTACTTGGCTGTCGGGGTTGCTGGCGACGACGCGTGTAATGTTTTCTTTTCCGTGGGATTCGTCGGGTAGGCACACGGAGATGTGGGAGCACCAGCTGCAGCGGGGTGAGTCTTCGAGGGGTTGCGGTGCTGTCGGGTTGTCGATGAGTGCGCGGGTGGTGTGTACGTATTCTTCTGCGGTGCGGATGTCTTCGTCTGAGATATCGACGGGCACGGTTTTGTTGTGGTTGGTGAAGTGCACCGCGCATTCGCTGATGGTTTCGCCGGCTTCTTCGAGGCAGATTTTTTGGAGGGCGAGCTGCACCCTGTGGGCTGGTGTGACGGATGCGTTGCGGCGTACGGGTGTTGCCTTGTATTCGATGATGCGGGTAGAACCGTCTTCTTGCGGTTCGATGGCGTCGCATCGTCCGGTGAGCCCGAGGCGTGTTGATGAGATGGTGACTGCGCGCTGTTGCGTGCCGCGGGATGTTTTGGGGTCGTCGACTCGTTTATGGGCGGATTGCCCTTCTTGCATTTGTGAGGTATCGGTCTTTTCGCCGTTGGATTCGATCCATGCGCGGCGGGGGCAGTACACGGTGTGCATGACGAGTGAGATAGGAAGTTCGTCGCCTGCACTGTAAGGGGTAGACATCGGTGTCTCCTTGGTGTGAGCGAATATGGTGGGCAGTCAGCTTTGGCTGCTTGGTTTTGAGGGTAGCACTGCGGCGGAGTGTTTTGGCTTATCAGCGAGTTTATGACGCTATTCCAGCGTGTTGAGTTTTCTGCTTGGAGGTGTGGAGGAGGCGGGTAGCAGCTGGTGGGTGGGGCTTGCTGCTGGTGTTTTGGCCTCGTTTCGTAGCAAAAAAGCTCCGTTCCTGTGCTGTGGTGAGCCCAGGAACGGAGCAGGGTTGGGTTAGGGAAAGTCCCTACAAACTGTAGGGAAAGCTGAGGTATTTCCCGCGCAAGCCGGGATGAACCCGCCTCAATGCCTCAATGAATGTCCCTACGGAAAGTAGGGAAATGCATTGCCGTGTGGTTCTGAGGAACGCCCGAATCAGCGCCTCAATGAAAGCCCCTCCAAAAGGAAGGGAAATACGGCGGGATGCCCGTCTGTGACGCAACCTGCAGAGCACCTCAATGAAAGCCCCTCCGAAAAGGAAGGGAAATTTGCCTTCATTCTCTTCAAACCGACCGTAGCAATCTTCCCTCAATGAAAGCCCTTCCCAAAAGGAAAGGGAAATGAGGCGCCTTTGAAGCGCTGGGTGGACTGGTTCTTGCCTCAATGAAAGTCTCCGCTAGAAAGCGAAGAAATGCCAGCCATAATCAGCTCGACCGCCGGAATATCCGGGCCTCAATGAAAGCCCTTCCAAGAAGGAAGGGAAATCTGGCTGGTGCGACGTTATCGTCCGAGACACCTACCTACCTCAATAAAAGTCCCTGCGAAACGGTAGGGAAATGTTGAAAATAGCCAGCGGAGAGCCGCACGCTTTCAGGCCTCAATGAAAGTCTACACCTCAAGCTGCAGAACAAGCAGTCCATCAGTCACCCTGGGCCATCGCAACAGTTTTTCTTATTGAAAGTCCCTACGAAAAGGTGGGGAAATGCACCGGGCATTACTTCTACGCAGTGGCGGCATGTGCCTCAATGAAAGCCCCTCCCAAAAGGGAAGGGAAATCACCTTCGCAGTACCGGTTGCAGCGTGCCAGTACCAGCCTCAATGAAGGTTCCTACAAAATTGTAGGGAAATCCGCTACCAGCCCTATGTTCGCGCCGCCGTCGACTGGCCTCTATGAAAGCCCTTCCAGAAAGGAAGGGAAATACTGTACTTGCCGTAAGGATCCTGTTTTGCCTCCGAGCCTCAATGAAAGCCCTTCCCAAAAGGAAGGGAAATTTTGCCGATGAAGTTGTTTGCCAGGTTCCAGCCCTCGCCTCAATGAAAGCCCCTCCAAAAAGGAAGGGAAATTCTCGGTCGAAGATGTCGCAGTCGTCTGGAGCGCTGCCTCAATGAAAGCCCTTCCTAAAAGGAAGGGAAATTGCTGCAGATTGACGCCTTCTGGAACCTCCACGGTGCCTCAATGAAAGCCCCTCCGAAAAGGAAGGGAA
>NZ_KV813706.1:298031-298494 GCF_001813685.1 Rothia sp. HMSC061E04
TCAATGAAAGCCCCTCCGAAAAGGAAGGGAAATCGGTATCGCACGGATCGTAGAGGATGTTCACGTCGATGCCTCACTGAAAGCCCTTCCCAAAAGGAAGGGAAATTTCCCGCGTTTCTGGGGGTACCTGGGTGCGTCGACGCCTCAATGAAAGCCCCTCCGAACAGGAAGGGAAATTCGAGGAGGGCTGAGAATTTCCCGACGCCTGCATGCCTCAATGAAAGTCCTTACGAAATTGTAAGGAAGTACCAACTTTAACCTTTAAACTACCATCCTGCATATGCCAGCCTCAATGAAAGTCCCTCCAAAAAGGAAGGGAAATGACGGCCTCGGCTTCTTCTTCGGTGAATGCACTAGGCCTCAATGAAAGTCCCTCCAAAAAGGAAGGGAAATCGTGCAGGTAATCGACCATCGCCGCGCTACACCCGAGCCTCAATGAAAGCCCTCCCGAAAAGGAAGGGAA
>NZ_KV813706.1:298594-300132 GCF_001813685.1 Rothia sp. HMSC061E04
CTCAATGAAAGCCCTCCCGAAAAGGAAGGGAAATTGTCGATAATGTCGTAGCCGACACCGGCGGTAAAGGTGCCTCAATGAAAGCCCTTCCCAAAAGGAAGGGAAATTGGCCCCCCTCTCACACTCTTCTTTCTCTTATGCAACACGCCTCAATGAAAGCTCCTCCAACATGGAAGGGCATCCCAGTACTAGCCGTCATCGGTGAAATAGCGGTAGCCTCTATGAAGGTCCCTACAAAATTATAGGGAAATATAGCCAGATCGCCGGTAATGGTGTTGATATCGACACCTCAATGAAAGCCCTTCCAAAAAGGAAGGGAAATAATACCGGTGGCGATGCCTCCCACGATGTCACGACCGGCCTCAATGAAAGTCCCTACGAAAAAGCAGGGAAATGGTCGGTCGGTCACAGAGGCGAGGGGCAGCCTCAATAAAAGCCCTTCCAAAAAAATGGAAAGGAAATGGTTCTGCCCTGCAGTGGACACTCGTACGTAGCCACCTCGATGAAAGTCCCTTCGAACAGGAGGGGAAATCGCAAGCGAGCTTCTTTCAGCCCGAGTGTATCACAGCCCCTTAATGAAAGCCCTTCCGAAAAGGAAGGGAAATATCATTGCGGTGGTCTTGCCACGGCCGCTGCGGCCAGCGCCTCAATGAAAGTCTCCGTTAGAAAGCGAAGAAATTGCTGTTTTCAAGGGCTCAGCCACCCGCATGCACGAGCCTCAATGAAAGCCCTTCCAACTAGGAAGGGAAATAAAACCGCCGCCGGACTCACCCTCCGGGATAAACCCGGCCTCAATGAAAGCCCTCCCGAAAAGGAAGGGAAATCACGTACCAGCCCTTAAGCATTGCCTGACCGATGCCTCAATGAAAGCCCCTCCGAAAAGAGAGGGAAATGACCTCCTGCACCATACCCGGCGCCATCCTCACGGGGCCTCGATGAAAGCCTTTCCAAAAAAGAAGGGAAATGTTATTCGAGACTTCGACACGTACGCCGCCCTTGCGACCTCAATGAAAGCCCCTACGAAAAAGCAGGGAAATAACGTGGACGGTGAATCATTCGAGACAACGCAGGTGCCTCAATGAAAGTCTACACCTCGAGGTGCAGAACAAACAGTCCCGCGGTCATACGAGAGGATATTGATTTGTCTTATTGAAAGCCCCTACAAAAAAATATAGGGACATTACGGTCAGGCAAGTGCAGCTCATCAATTTTCGCTGCGCTTCAATGAAAGCCCTTCCCAAAAGGAAGGGAAATGGTTCCCAAGGACGGTGTAGGCAAGGGTATCGACCTCGCCTCAATGAAAGCCCTTCCCAAAAGGAAGGGAAATGAGCATGATCTGGAAGTGCAGGTGAACGCCGGTGGCGCCTCAATGAAAGCCCTTCCCAAAAGGAAGGGAAATTCTCCGTAGTACAGATCGGTGCCAACACCGCTACGAGCCTCAATGAAAGCCCTTCCCAAAAGGAAGGGAAATTCAGAGCGCCCAAGGCATCACGGTTAGGACTCTGCGCCTCAATGAAAGCCCTTCCCAAAAGGAAGGG
>NZ_KV813706.1:300232-300624 GCF_001813685.1 Rothia sp. HMSC061E04
CAATGAAAGCCCTTCCCAAAAGGAAGGGAAATCGTGCGGGTCGAGTACTGATAAGGCGTCGCGCCGTTGCCTCAATGAAAGCCCTTCCCAAAAGGAAGGGAAATATCAGCGCGAAGACGGCGGTTTCGTGCTGGGCAAGCTGGGCCTCAATGAAAGCCCTTCCCAAAAGGAAGGGAAATAAATTCCAAAATAAATTGAGGCTTACTCAATTCAGGGCCTCAATGAAAGCCCTTCCCAAAAGGAAGGGAAATATCAGCGCGAAGACGGCGGTTTCGTGCTGGGCAAGCTGGGCCTCAATGAAAGCCCTTCCCAAAAGGAAGGGAAATTCAGCCCATCGCCGGGCACCTGGCCCAGGACATCGCCTCAATGAAAGCCCTTCCCAAAAGGAAGGG
>NZ_KV813706.1:300724-301113 GCF_001813685.1 Rothia sp. HMSC061E04
AAAGCCCTTCCCAAAAGGAAGGGAAATCCAGAGCATCACAGCCCTGTACGTGAGCATTGACGTGCCTCAATGAAAGCCCTTCCCAAAAGGAAGGGAAATGAAAGTCTCGGAGGCATAGAGCTGCCCATCCTCACGGACGCCTCAATGAAAGCCCTTCCCAAAAGGAAGGGAAATGACCTATTCCCGCCGGAGGTCTGGGCGCTCGGGGGTGCCTCAATGAAAGCCCTTCCCAAAAGGAAGGGAAATGCCAGTTCCGCGCCGCCCTCGCGGTGGCCGCCCGTGAGCCTCAATGAAAGTCCCTCCCAAAAGGAAGGGAAATGTCCTCCCCGCACCGGGTGGGTTGCCTCTCCACCCGCCTCAATGAAAGCCCTTCCAAAAAGGAAGGGAAA
>NZ_KV813706.1:301213-301454 GCF_001813685.1 Rothia sp. HMSC061E04
TCAATGAAAGCCCTTCCAAAAAGGAAGGGAAATATTCAGAGCGAACCGTCGCGGAGCCGTCATCATCGCCTCAATGAAAGCCCCTCCGAAAAGGAAGGGAAATCTGCGTTGGCTCGTGAGGGCATGCTCGGCGAATCTGACCCTCAATGAAAGTCCCTCCGAAAAGGAAGGGAAATTTGAACTTTTCGCCGGTGCCCGGGTGATTTGCCAGCCCTCAATGAAAGTCCCTCCGAAAAGGAAG
>NZ_KV813706.1:301554-301797 GCF_001813685.1 Rothia sp. HMSC061E04
AATGAAAGTCCCTCCGAAAAGGAAGGGAAATCGGGAGGAAAAAGGGTCCAGAGTGAATGCACCTTGGCCCTCAATGAAAGTCCCTCCGAAAAGGAAGGGAAATCAAATCGCCCCTACGGAGTGCATGAGGTGTGGCAACCCTCAATGAAAGTCCCTCCGAAAAGGAAGGGAAATCGGAGCGTGTCAAGTTGCGTGTAGAGCTTATCGCGTGACCCTCAATGAAAGTCCCTCCGAAAAGGAAGG
>NZ_KV813706.1:301897-302363 GCF_001813685.1 Rothia sp. HMSC061E04
TCAATGAAAGTCCCTCCGAAAAGGAAGGGAAATGGGTTGAGGGGGTTTGGGGTGGTTAGTGAGAGAGGTTCCCTCAATGAAAGTCCCTCCGAAAAGGAAGGGAAATCACGCTTCACGCCTGCCTCACCCCAACGTTCCCGGATCCCTCAATGAAAGTCCCTCCGAAAAGGAAGGGAAATGCCGGGTTCGTCTATGGCTGGTAGCTTGCCTAGTGCCCCTCAATGAAAGTCCCTCCGAAAAGGAAGGGAAATGAGGTCTTCATGGTTCGCTGCGTCGCCCGTCCAGCGCCCTCAATGAAAGTCCCTCCGAAAAGGAAGGGAAATTTGTGCGTGCTACGTATCTGCTGATGGGTGATTCGGCACCCTCAATGAAAGTCCCTCCGAAAAGGAAGGGAAATCCGCCAACCCGAAGGTTAGCGGCTTCCTCAAAGCACAACCCTCAATGAAAGTCCCTCCGAAAAGGAAGG
>NZ_KV813706.1:302463-302708 GCF_001813685.1 Rothia sp. HMSC061E04
CCCTTCCTTTTCGGAGGGACTTTCATTGAGGGCCTGTGGAGGCTGATTCTGGCTTCCTGGGGTTGAATTTCCCTTCCTTTTCGGAGGGACTTTCATTGAGGGTCGGATAGCCCCGGCGGGCGGCGAGGCGGGCGGCGCGAATTTCCCTTCCTTTTCGGAGGGACTTTCATTGAGGGGCCACTAGGGATGGCGACTGACTTACCCCGTACCATCATTTCCCTTCCTTTTCGGAGGGACTTTCATTG
>NZ_KV813706.1:302808-305146 GCF_001813685.1 Rothia sp. HMSC061E04
CAATGAAAGTCCCTCCGAAAAGGAAGGGAAATTCCCTCGGCAGGAACGCAATCATGACCTGCTGAACCTCCCCTCAATGAAAGTCCCTCCGAAAAGGAAGGGAAATAAAACGCTCTAAAACGCTCTCTATGCCATTTTGCACCGCCCTCAATGAAAGTCCCTCCGAAAAGGAAGGGAAATTTTAATTAGTTTTATTTAAGAATTACTGTATATAGACCCTCAATGAAAGTCCCTCCGAAAAGGAAGGGAAATCCTCGGTGGAGCATGTGCCCACTGGGCATTATGCGTCGACCCTCAATGAAAGTCCCTCCGAAAAGGAAGGGAAATAGCTACCCGAAAATAGCCCGCAACCATGCGGCAGAAACGGGTGCTTCGCGAGAACCTCGCGGAGGCTACACGCAAAATTATACACTCCAACCACATCTACCCCCGCATAACTCCCTGGCAAGGGAAGAAACCATGCGAGCGACACGCCATGTTCCCGTCACGTACCAGGTTCTCGCTCACACAAAGACCCCCGCCGGGGGCTTCCTAAGCGACCCGGCGAGGGTCCTCACGTATGAGAGGGGTTGGCGCGGTTCAGGTAAACCAGACTAATCAAGCTAACCATGCAAACCGGGCGAGCTTCGAGTCTCACGGGACTAGAAAGAACAGCGCATCAAAACCCGAGCCGGCCAAAGCTCGGCCCCGGCGAACAGCGGAACTAGCGCTCCGCCTCCTCACCCAGCATGCCCTCACGAGCCAACGCAGTCAAACGAGACACCGCACGGAAATACTTCTTCTGATAACCACCAGCCAGCATCTCCTCAGTAAACACCTTGTCAAAAGGCACACCCGAAGAAACAATCGGCAAGTCCTTGTCATACAGGCGGTCAGCCAACACCACAAAACGCAACGCCACCGACTGCTCAGTAATCGGGTGAACATCACGCCACGCAATACCATCCAGACCATCAATCAGCTGACGGTAACGCGACGGGTGCACCTTCGCCAGATGCTCCACCAGGTCAGCGAAGTTATCAACACCAACAGTCTGGCCGCCGAACACTTCCTCAACCTTCGCATCAAACGCATCATCAGCAACAGGCTCCGGTGCGGCAGGCAGACCACGGTGACGGAAATCCTCACCATCCACACGGTGCACCTCAAACTGCGAAGCAAGCACCTGAATCTCACGCTTAAAATCCTCAGCCGCGAAACGGCCCTCACCCAGCGCACCAGGCAGCGTGTTCGAGGTCGCCACAAGCTTCACGCCAGCATCCGCCAGCTCACGCATCAGACGAGACATGAGCACAGTATCACCCGGATCATCCAGCTCAAACTCGTCAATGCACACCAGCTTGTAGCTGCTCAACGCCTCAACCGTCTTACGGAACGTCAACGCACCCACCAGGTTCGTGTACTCCACGAAAGTACCGAACGCCTTCGGGCCGTCCACATAATGCCACAGCGACGCCAACAAGTGAGTCTTACCCACACCAAAACCGCCGTCAAGGTACAGGCCAGCCTTCGTAGAATCCTTCTTCTTGCCACCAAACAGGCGACCAAAGAAACCGGCACCAGCGCCGCCACCATTAATCTTGTCGCCAAAATCCTTCAGCTTCTGCACAGCCTCAGCCTGCGACGGCTGATTCGGATCAGGAATGTAGCTATCAAAAGACACTTCACCAAAACGCTCAGAGGGGCGGAAACCCGCCAGCAACTCATCAGCAGAAACGCGAGGGATGCGGTCGGTCAAATGTACGGTCGTGGTGGGCACAAAAACTCTTTTCTTCAGTGACGGCGATGTGACTTCCGCTTTAAGTGTAGTACTGTCTAACACCCCGCGTGAGCCGCATGAGTTGCCCGCCACATTACGGGCATGGGGAGGGAGTGGGGTGGGACATGCGGGAGGGGCTGCTGGGCTGGGATGCGGAGGGCGGGAAGCGAGGGCATGGGCGTTCGGGTGCGGAGGCTGCTCTGTTTTGTTTGGGCCGCGCAGTGCCAGTGGAGGTGCTGCTCAGCACCGGTGGAGGTTCGGTCATGACCTAGCAATTTCAGTCATGACTTAGCGTCTTTGGAGGTGGTTAAAACCCCAGCCTAAAGTCACTAACCCATTACCGAAAAAACTAAACCATAACCGGCTCCCGCCCACATATCCGACGCAGACCCAAATTCGGTAATGGGTTACGGATTCGTGCCATAGGTTAGTGTCTTTGGTCGTAGTTAAAAACCACGGTCGAAGACACTAAACCATGGCACAAATTCTGCAGGGGCGGCGCCTCCGCGAGTGTAGATTTATTTGACGCATAAAGCATTGATGTATCCGAATAATGACGTTCAGATACTATTGCACTCA
>NZ_KV813706.1:305246-307301 GCF_001813685.1 Rothia sp. HMSC061E04
TAGTACTCAATAGCGCACCGATGCGCTTGTTGGGTGCGCTACGGGGCTGTTTTCCTTCCGGTGGTCAGCTTGACCTGTGAAAAGCGGCCCGACATGCACATATATCACACTGTCACCGACGATAGGAGCGTATCTTCTATGGATTCGACCATCTTTAATCGCCGTACCCTGTTGGGTAGCGGCGCACTTGTGGGCCTGGGTGCCTTGCTTGCGGCATGTGGCCAGCAGGCAAATAACGAGGCGGCAGCCACCGCAACCGCCGCGCCGAGCGAAACGGCTTCGGCTTCCGCGGCGGCTTCTGAGTCTGCATCCGCTTCGGCTTCAACCACCCCGAAGCCGGTCGTTACCCGCGGCTACTCCGGCGGTTCCAAGGCACCCGATGGGGAGTACCGTAAGGCAGACGGCAAAGGCCCTGCGCAGAATGTCCCGAAGCCTCGTAATGAGCCTGCACAGTATCCCGAAACTGAAGAAGGCCTCAATCACATGATGGAGGATTGGATCAATGCCCATAACTACGCAATTCAGACTGGCGACTGTTCCTATGCATTCAAATATGTGACAGAAGATTCTGAAGAATATGGGTTCTACAAATATATTGAAACACTTTACAAAAATGGCGGATGGGCTGTAGACTCCCTAGATTCATACCAGAGTGAAAGCGCCCTATTTTATGATGAATCTAAGAAAATCTATCGTATGAAAGTCCGCAGAATTTGGTCAACTGAAATATATATTGAATCGAATGGAGATATAACGAGAAAGGCAAATACCGATACAAGTGATGATACTTTCTACTTCCTTTATACCTATTCTAGTGGTTATTGGAAAATAATTGACAGCAAGTACGAGAGTGAACTTTAGAGGCTAATTGAAACATGAAGAACATTAGCAAGATCTCTACGCTTTTTATACTTTCAACATTAATTGTTTCTACCTTAAATATCCCCCCAGCATTAAGCAGTGAGTGCACCACGGGAGATTCAAATGGACATTGCGTTAAAGTCTCCAAAGATAAGCAAGTGCCGAGCTCAAGTCGCAAAGGAAACAAATCCGAGAATAATACGCAAGACTTAGTAAAAGCTAATTCAACACCATCAGGATCAGCGATTTCTCCAGAAGAGGCAGTCCAAAAATGGAATGAAGAACATCCGCTACAACTCGATGGAGCAAAGCAAGAATATCATGCAAGTAGTGCCAAAGCCCGAAAAGCCGGAGATGCAGAATGTCATACGAAAGGAGACCAACGTCCTGGCCACTACGTCATAGGATCCCTACCTCAGGGAGATAACGCCAACAAAATCCCCAACCATGTTGGCGGCCGCTACTGCGTACCCAACGACACCAAAACCTTCACCTCGAATGACCCCGCGCAACCCAAGGGCCCTTCTCCTGAAGAAATGCTTCAAGAAATCGAGGACCAATTCGCTAAAACCGATATCCAGGCCCCCGTACTGAAGCAGTCCTATAACCTTGGCTCTGGTCAGGGCGAAGATAACCCTAACGTCTACAAGAATCAGGCAGTCAACTTCTACGTTGACGCGCCCACCGCACGCTGGGAAGGTGACCTCATGATTGGCCATGTGGAGATGGAGTCCTACCCCACTCAGATGACCATCCAGTACGGCAACGGTGACGAGGGCAGCTTCTACACCATGGGCAAGCCGGTCAGCAGGGCACGTGGTGAAGAGTCACGCAAGACCGCGACCAGCTATGTATATAAGCGTTCGGGCAACTTCCACGCCTACGCGACGGTGTCTTACTCTGGTCGTTTCCGTGTTGACGGTGGCGACTGGCAGGCTCTGGATGTCGTGTTGACGAAGGAAACTGTCGATCCGTTGCTGATTCGTGTGTGGTGGATTGATGTTGGACGCGTCGGCGGCACCTGCGATGAAGACGATACTCGTTGGGGCTGCAAGAACGACCCCACCATGGGTAAGAAGGATAACCCGAACCCGCGCCTACGCAAGGCCGATATCCGCACCGGCCAGCGCTGGCATCTGAACGACAATGGTGACGGGGACACGGAGTATTCGCTGCACCGCGACTGGCCCGACA
>NZ_KV813706.1:307401-508842 GCF_001813685.1 Rothia sp. HMSC061E04
TATTCGCTGCACCGCGACTGGCCCGACATGTAAAGCCCCCCCGTGGGTCTTACGTTGAGAAGCCACATGTTCGCCGAGAAGCCACTTCTTTCGTGGCTTTTCGAAATGCATGTGGCTTCTCAGCTATCGGGGTCCTTCCCTTCGGCTGGTTAGTCTTCCGGTTTCTAACCAGCCCCCCTCTTCACACACCACACCGATATGAGGAATACAATTCCATGACTTCCACCATTTTGACCCGCCGCGCACTGCTGGGCAGCGGCGCATTTGTGGGCATCGGTGCCCTGCTTGCAGCCTGCGGTCAGCAGGCGGCTAATGAGGCGGGCGCCTCGGCATCATCGACCGCCGCGTCGAGCGAGACCGCTTCGGCTTCTGCGGCGGCTTCTGAGTCGCCTTCGGCGAGTGCTACTCCGTCTACTGTTCGAGGCTACTCGGGCGGATCCAAGGCACCCGATGGGGAGTACCGAAAGGCTGACAAATATGGTCCAGCCCAGAATGTACCCAAACCCACCGCGCCCGAAGATGGCTACAACGAAAAGTCCTTAGAAGGCCTACGCAAAACATTTGACGCATGGGTCCAGTGGGGAAACTACGGTATCCAAACTGGTGACTATGCAAAGGCACGAGAATTTATTTCGCCTAATTTCAGCTCCGAATTAGAAGCTTACGAAAGCGTCGAAAAACTATACAGGCGCGGCGGATGGGTTATCGACGGTATCGAAAAATTTACAGCTGATGGGTCGCCTTGGTCCGAAGACGGCGAAACATATTTCTGGAAAATGTATCGTAACTGGAATCAGGAAATCCACGTTGAACCAGACGGTAAATGGACTGCATGGGATAACGAAGATAAAACTAACGATACTCTCAAAGTCAAAATGAAACATGACGGCCAAAAGTGGTCAATTCTAGACTTCGAAGAATTCAACGTCTAAGCAGCATTCACCTTTTTACACACCACACCGATATGAGGAATACATTTCCACGACTTCCGTTTTTCTTACCCGCCGCGCAATGACATGCAGTATGTATGGCCCTCTATGCTGGATACCTACGAGAAGGATATTAAGTTCCTCAAGGATATCGAACGCCTTTATCAGCGCGGAGGCTGAGGTGGTGCGCTCCCCGGGCTGGGTCTGTATTCCTACTTTCTAATTTACTTTTCTGACAGAAAAGATTATAATAAGAAGTATTTATTTTCGGAGGTTTTTATGTCATTTCTATCAAAAAATTGGGCAGGACTGTCAGTCTGTCTGATCATTTCTATCATCTCTTGGGTTTTAGGAGGATTTCTGCCTGTTGTGGGAGCACCTGTTTTCGCCATTTTTATCGGAATGATTCTCCATCCCTTTCTCACTTCCTATACACAACTGGATGCCGGTTTGACTTACAGCTCCAAAAAATTGCTTCAGTATGCTGTTATTTTGCTTGGGTTTGGACTCAGTATCTCACAAGTTTTCGCAGTTGGAACATCTTCCCTTCCTGTCATCATTTCGACCATTTCTATCGCTTTAATTATTGCTTTCTTTTTCCAACGCTTTTTTAACCTTGATACAAAGCTAGCTACCTTGATTGGAGTTGGATCTTCTATCTGTGGCGGTTCTGCCATTGCAGCGACTGCTCCTGTTATTCACGCCAAGGAAAAAGAAGTAGCCCAAGCTATTTCTGTTATCTTTTTCTTCAATGTCTTGGCGGCTCTTATCTTTCCAACTCTAGGTTCTTGGCTCCATCTTTCCAACGAAGGTTTTGCTCTCTTTGCGGGTACTGCAGTCAACGATACTTCCTCTGTGACAGCTACTGCTAGTGCCTGGGATAGTCTTTACAATGCAAACACTCTTGAGCCTGCAACTATTGTCAAGCTGACACGTACTCTAGCTATTATCCCTATCGTTCTCTTCCTCTCCTATTGGCAAAGCCGTCAACAAGGCGACAACCAAGGAGTGAAGCTTAAAAAAATCTTCCCCGTTTTCATTCTCTACTTTATCCTAGCTTCTCTGCTAACTACTCTTCTCACATCTTTCGGTGTCAGCACTAGCTTCTTTTCACCTCTCAAACAACTCTCCATATTCCTCATCATCATGGCTATGAGTGCTATTGGTCTCAAAACCAACCTCATTGCTATGATCAAATCCAGTGGAAAATCCATTTTTCTTGGAGCCCTTTGCTGGATTGCTATCATCCTGACTAGTCTTGGCATGCAATTACTCATCGGTATTTACTAAGAAAAAAGGGAGCCTAAAGGCTACCTCAGAACGTATACAAACGTCATTTTTGGCGTTTTATCTATGATGAAAAAACTAAAGAATACATGCTCATGCTGGAACACATTTGGGAATTCGTAATGTATGTTGAACCCGACGGGTCATATACCGAAGACAAAAATACGGCCGAAGGGGACGATAGCGGCGCTTACATTCTCAAATAATCAGATGGATTTTGGACTGTTGTTGGCTCGCTTTCTCAAGAGCAGCTGAAGGAAAAAGGGCTACTGAAATAACCCCATAACCATTGAGAAGCCACATGTGTTTCGAGAAGCCACGATAATGGTGGCTTTTCGAAACACATGTGGCTTCTCGGCGCATAGGTATCGGCGCATAGGTATCGGCGCATGGCGTCTTCCGTAAAATGGTTGTATGGCTAAGAAAACTAAAGGTAAGAAGAGCGGCGCAGCAACCGCCGCCGTAGCACTGCTGACCGAGACGAACACCCCCTTCCAGATGCGTGAATACGAGCACGTTGAGGGCGTCACTTCCTTCGGTGAAGAGGCCGCGAAGAACCTCGGCGCATCCGAGGAGCAGGTGTTCAAGACCCTGCTGATTGTGCACGAGAAGGATTTCGCGGTCGCGATCGTGCCGGTCTCTGGCAAGCTGAACATTAAGGCTGCCGCGGCAGCCCTGGGTTGGAAGAGCGCCTCCATGTGCGACCCGAAGGTCGCTGAGCGCCGCACCGGCTACGTGGTGGGCGGTATTTCTCCGCTGGGTCAGAAGACTCCCTCCCCCACTCTGCTCGATGAGTCTGCGCAGCTTTTTGACACGATCATGGTTTCTGGCGGTAAGCGCGGCCTGGATGTTGAGCTCGCTCCGGACGACCTGCTGAAGCTCACCAACGGCAAGTACGCTGACATCCGCGCTTAGTCCGCGCTCAGTGGGAATAATCCGCCCGGCCGCGGCGTTACATATGTCGTAAGAGCCTGGGCATGAGAGCAAACTGAAGGAGTCATGATGGGCAATTCGCTACCCGGCGTGGGTGCTATCGCCAAGAACTGGCGTGAAGTGCTCAAGCCTGAAGAGTACGCTGTTCTGCGTGAGGGCGGCACCGAGCGCGCGTTCACGGGCGAGTACTGGAACACCCACACGGAGGGTGTGTATTCTTGCCGTGCCTGCGGTACGGAGCTGTTCCGTTCCGATCAGAAGTTCGATTCGCATTGTGGTTGGCCGTCGTTTTTCGCGCCGCTGGCTGAGGACCGTGTGCGTTACTTGGAGGACACGACGTTCGGTATGCGCCGTGTGGAGGTGCGTTGCGCCGCCTGCGATTCGCACCTGGGTCACGTGTTTGAGGGTGAGGGCTACCCGACTCCCACGGATTTGCGGTATTGCATTAATTCGGTGTGTCTGACGCTGGCCCCGGCTGGTGAAGCACAGCCTGGTGATACTCCGGTTGACGAGGCGCCAGCTGACGAGGCGGAAGCCGCCGAATAAACCCCGGCAAGACCCCCAGCGGGCACGCCGGTGAACCCCTTATTGTGAGTCTCTCTAAATTCGAGGCTTTAGGCTCGGGCGGGTAGAATGGCGTAGTGCCTTCGCGGGCACGCCACCCCGCCCGGGCTCATGTTTGCTCGGGCGTGCGCCTACCCGGGCATCTGGCGCATCATATGGGCGCGTCGAATCAGACAGAGGAAAAGGATTGAGTGCATGAGTACCGCAGCTGAACAGAATGCCGCAGGCACCCCTCAGCTGACCCTTAACGGTATCGAAGTTCCGGACGTTGTTCCTCTGGAGGCCCCTTCCTCACCGATTCCGACTCTCATCACCACTGAGAGCGGTCTGCGTCGTGCCGCTGAGCAGTTGGCGGCGGCGTCCGGCCCGGTGGCTGTTGATACGGAGCGTGCCCAGGGCATCCGCTACGGTTCGCGTGCTTTTTTGGTGCAGCTTAAGCGTGAAGATCAGCTGTACCTGATTGACCCTGAGGCGTTTAAGGATTTGCGCATTATTAACGATGCTCTGGCGGATGCTGAGTGGGTTATTCACGCCGCAATTCAGGACTTCCCGAGCCTGGATATGCTCGGTATGCGCCCGAACCGTCTGTTTGATACGGAGCTTGGTGCGCGTCTTGCCGGTCTGGAGCGCGTGAACCTGGGTGCGACCGTTGAGGAGCTTCTCGGCTATAAGCTGGCGAAGAAGCACTCGAAGGAAGACTGGTCGCGCCGCCCCCTGCCGGAATCCTGGTTGAACTATGCTCTGCTGGACGTTGACGTGCTCATTGATTTGCGTGACGCGTTGGAGGATTTGCTCCGCCAGCAGGGTAAGCTGCAGTACGCCCTGGAGGAGTTCGAGTACCTGTGCAAGACCCCGGTGAAGGATCCGACGGATCAGCCGGAGCGTTGGCGTAAGACGAAGGGCCGCACGATGTTGCGTTCGGTCAAGCAGCTGACGGCGCTACGTAACCTGTGGGTTGAGCGTGACTCGCTGGCACGTAAAAAGGACGTCGACGCGAAGCGTCTGCTGCCCGATTCTGCGATTGTGGAGGCGGCACGCACCATGCCGCGTAACGTTCCCGCCATCATGGCGATCCCCGGTTTTCAGACGCGTGGTTTGCGTCGTGAGGGACCGCGTTGGGTGCGTGCTATTGCTGCGGCGGCACGCGGTGAGAACGCTGTACCGTTCACTTTGCCGTCGACTGCCCCGCCGCCGTTGAAGGCGTGGGAGTCTAAGCGCCCCGAGAACTTGGCGCTGTTCACCGAGGTTCGTCAGGCGATTGATGAGCTGTCGGAGAAGCTGACCATTCCGGCGCAGAACCTGATCACGACCGATTATGTTCGCCGCCTCTGCTGGGAGCCGCCGGCTCGTTTTGACGAGCAGACCTTGCGGGATGCGCTCGCCGAGTACGGTGCGCGTTCGTGGCAGACGGGTCTGGTTGCCCCCGTGATTGCGCCGATTTTTGCCCGCCACCTGGGGTAGATTTCTCTAACGTTGAATAGATGTGCGTGCCGGTTGGGTGTGTTGCTGATGCGACCGCCCGACCGGCATTTTGTGTGCCTCGGGAGTTTGACACGGTAGTTTGTCCCGGTATTTTGCCTCAGCAGTTTGTCTCCGGTGCAAACGTGAACCAAGCTTAGCCTGCTCTCATTCGATTTTTGTCCCAAACCGGCATAGGGTGGAGAGAGTACACGAAAGGAACCACCATGCCCGCACCCAACGGATGCTGCCGCTCTCAGAAGGCATGCGCCTCCCCCACTGCATCTGCCACTACCGAATCTGCAACCGTCGACACCGCAGTCGATACCACAGAAACTGATTCTTCTGCGCGCGTCTTCTCCCGCCGCGCAACCCTCATCACCGGCGCCGTCACATCCGGTGCGTTGCTCGCCTCCTGCGCTGAAGGTGACTCCAACGTTACCGCGCCCGAAGGCACCGTTGAGGTAGGTTCCGCCTCCGCAGTGGGCGTGGGCAAGGCGGCACGCCTGACTCACGGCTCCACGACCGTTATCGTCTCCCAGCCGTCCGCGGGCGAGTACAAGGCGTTCAGCACCGTGTGCACCCACCAGGGCTGCCAGGTGCAGGTGCAGGATTCCAACCGCATCGTGTGCCCCTGCCACGGTTCCGAGTTCGCTGTAGCTGACGGCTCGGTCGTGCACGGCCCCGCGGAGTCGCCCCTTGCCAGCTACCCGGTGCAGGAGAAGGGCGGCAAAATTTTCGTCACCCACACCTCCAAGGATTCCTAAACCGGCGGCTCAGAACCTACGCACAGCAAAACCTCCATACGGCAAGACCTGCGCACAGCAAAGCCCCACCCATCACAATCGATGGGCGGGGCTTTGTGCTGTCTTATGGTACCCGCTACTGATGCCTACTATTGCGGCGCGCTACTAAGAGAAGCTTAGGCGGCACATTTCAGGTACGACCGCTTAGCGGGTGTGGCGCGGCTTCTGACCCTCTTCACGGGCGAACGGAACCTTATCGCCAGCCAGCTGCGCACGCAGATCCGCGATGATGGTTTCCGCGGTCAGGCCGACCTCCTCCAGAATCTGCTCGCGAGAAGCGTGCGGAATGAACTCCGCCGGAAGACCCAGCTCGCTCAGCGCAGTGTCCACGCCAGCCGCACGCATTTCCTGGCGGATGCGCGAACCCACACCACCGGAACGCACGCCGTCCTCAATGGTCACCACAATGCGGTGATCACGAGCCAGTTCAACGACCGAAGACGGCACCGGCATCACCCAGCGCGGGTCAACCACGGTGGACTGGATGCCCTCGGCGGCAAGCACCTTGGAGGCTTCCAGAGCCACGCGAGCCATAGCGCCCACGGCAACGAACAGTACGTCACGCTGACCGGTTTCCGGGTGGGGTTCACCGGTGCGTGCCAGCACGTCCACGCCGTCGCTGCGGCGCTCCAGGGCGGGAATGTCCTCGCCCACGGAGCCCTTCGGGTAGCGAATCACGGTCGGTGCGTCGTTAATAGCTACAGCCTCACGCAGCTCTTCGCGCAGGGTCGCGCCATCACGCGGAGCCGCCAGGTGCAGGCCCGGAATGAACTGCAGCATCGCCAAATCCCACATGCCGTGGTGGCTTGCACCGTCCGGGCCGGTAATGCCGGAGCGGTCCAGCACCACGGTCACGCCCGCCTTGTGCAGGGCAACGTCCATGAGCAGCTGGTCAAAGCCGCGGTTCAGGAAGGTTGCGTAGAGAGCAACCACCGGGTGCATGCCGCCGTACGCCAGGCCTGCACTCATCGCCACGGCGTGCTGCTCAGCGATACCTACGTCAATAACGCGCTCGGGGTGGCGCTTCTGGAATTCGCGCAGACCCACGGGAATGAGCATCGCGCCGGTAATACCGACGACGTTCTCCTGCTCATCCGCAATATCTGCGATTTCGCTACCAAAGACACCGGTCCACGACTCGGAGGTGCTGGTCGAAACATCCTCACCGGTCAGCGGGTCAATCTGGCCCACCGCGTGGAACTGGTCGTCCTCGTTCGCGCGGGCGGGTGCGTAGCCGTGGCCCTTCTCGGTAATGGCGTGCACGATGACCGGGCCGGCGTAGTTCTTTGCCGCGGTCAGCGCGTTCTCCACAGCCTGCTGGTCGTGGCCGTCAATGGGGCCCACGTACTTCATGCCCAGGTCTTCGAAAATACCCTTGGGCACGACGACGTCCTTAATGCCCGCCTTCATGCCGTGCAGGCCGCGGTACACCATCTGACCGACGGGGCCGCCACGCTGCAGGCCGATGCGCACTGCATCCAGCGCGTGGTCGTAGCGGTGATCGAGGCGCACGCGATCCACCTGCTGCTGCACGCCGTGCTTCAGCTCAGACAGCTGGTTGGCGAAACCGCCAATGGTCGGCGCGTAGGAGCGGCCGTTATCGTTGACCACGATCACGACCTTGCGGGTGCGGTCGGCTGCAATATTGTTCACAGCCTCCCACGCCATGCCGCCGGTCAGCGCGCCGTCACCAATGAGAACCACGGTGTAGCGGTCATCTTCACCGTTGAGCTTGTGCGCGCGAGAAATACCGTCAGCCCACGAAATCGAGCTGGAGGCGTGCGAAGAAGCAATAATGTCGTGCTCAGACTCGCCGCGATCCGGGTAACCGGACAGGCCGCCCTTCTGGCGCAGAGTCTTAAACGCGTGACGACCAGTCACCAGCTTATGCACATACGACTGGTGGCCGGTGTCGAAAAGAATATTATCCTTGGGAGATTCGAAGACACGGTGAATGCCGAGGGTCAGCTCCACAACGCCCAGGTTCGGGCCCAGATGACCGCCGGTCGCAGACACGTTCGTCACGATGAACTGGCGAATCTCCTTAGAAAGCTCCTCCAGCTGCTCGTAGCTGAGGTTCTGCAGATCCGCCGGGGACTGAATGCCGGGGAGCAACTTGGCAGTGGCACCGTCGCCAATGCTGTAGTCTGCGGTGGGTGCGCCACCGGCGACGCTATTCGGGGTCTCCTCCTGCGGCAATGCGTTTTCAGCGGACATACACCCACACTCCTCAAGGTCGGGGCACGGCTCATTCCGTGCGTTGGTTCTTCAATGATTCTACCGTTTAAGGTGCCAAAAAGCAGATTTATGCGCCCGCAGAGCAAGACGCACCGGGTTGAGCGAAAACGGCCTGAAATAACCCCTAGTGGGCAGGCTGGTGAACAGCCCAACCCGCCCAACACGGCGATTATTTGCTTCTTTGTTACAGCTACTAGCTGCGCGCTACTTGGTGCGGCGGCGGCGCGGACGAGGCTTCGCCGGGGCACGCTCAAAAAGTGCCACCGACTCCACGTGATGCGTATTCGGGTACATATCAAACGCCCGAAGCTGCACCATGTCCCAACCCAGCTCACGCAAAATACCGGTGTCACGGCCCAGGGATGCCGGGTCGCACGCCACGTACAGAATACGCTTGGGGTCCAGCGCATCCAGGCGTTCCAGGGTGGTTCGGTTCGCGCCCTCACGGGACGGGTCAAGGACCACCGCATCAATAGCGGGGATTTCACCAAATTCAAGGGCGGTCTTCAGATCTACCAGGTGGCGTGCCACATCACCGCGAATCACCTCAATGCGGGTGTCCGCAGAGTTCTCGGTGCGGGAGCAACCATCCGGCGCGAAGTTCGAGCGCGCATCCTTATGGGTCACCGGGGAACCCTCAATGCTGACGACGGTACCGGTCGCGCCCACGGCGTCCGCGAGCGCGGCGGTGAACAGGCCCGCGCCGGCGTACAGGTCGAGGGTGCATTCGCCTTCCTGCGGGCGGAGCATGGTGAGCATGGTTCCGACCATGGTGGAGGGGGCGGCGCGGTGAATCTGCCAGAAGCCGCCGGCGGACACCTGGTAGCTGAATCGACGGGATCCGAAGGTGACTTCTTCGGTGACGGAGCGCAGACCCGCGCCGAGCAGCTGGTCGCCTTCGGGTACGCGGCGGTAGGGGCTGTGGGCGGAGCCGGGGCGGCGGCGCTTGGGTTTGCCGTTGGAGGTGGACTGCGGGGTGAAGAAGAGGGAGATCTTGCGCTTGGCGAGCAGTCCCCAGGCGTCAGCTGCCTGCTGTTCGATGTCCTTGGAGACTTCTTCGATGGAGAAGCGCGGGTCAACGATGAACTGCAGGAGGATCCTGCCGCGGGAGGAGACGGTTGCCTCGACTTCACTTACGCCGCGCAGGTTCAGCCGCTCAAGCTCTAGGTTGCGCAGTTCGAGTGCGGCGAGGGGAAAGTCTACGACCGGTACGGGCTGGGAGGCGCGGTAGGGGTGCATACCGACGCGCCAGGTGACGGCGGGGCTCTTCTTGCCGTCGCTGTTCTGCTCGCCGTTCTTCTCTTCGCTATCTTGCGCACGGACCTTGGTCACGTTGTAGCGCACACGGGTACGCCAGGACAGACCCTCGTTATTATCGCGCAGGGGAAGCTCTTCAACGATGAGGTTGGTCAGCAGGGGCGACTCGAGGGGCAGACCGCCCAGTCGGTTGATTTGGGTGCGGACGATGTCGGTCTTGTAGCGTCGCTGCTCAGCCAGGCTGATGTGGCCGTATTCCATGCCGCCAAGTAGTTCGGGTACGCCGGTTGCTGCGGCGCGTTCCTCGTCGGTTGCGAGCGCATCCGCCTGGATCCAGGGGTGGGGGCGGCGTACCAGGGAGGGTACGGGTACGGAGATTACATCTGCGAAGTAGAAGCGGCGCTTGGGGCCGATGGCGGTGATGCGTACTTCTGCCTGTTCGCCAACAATGCCGTGACGCACGAAGATGACGCCCTGTTCGGTGCGCGCTACGAAAGCGCCGCCATGCGCGGGTGCCTCACAGGTGACGGTGAGGGTCTGCCCGACGCTGTATCCGTCTACGTTGTTGGAGGCGGCAGGCGTGGTAGCAGTGTGGGTCACAGCATTGTCTCCTAAAGAATCACTTAATGTGAACTATTTTACACCGGATTGTGCCTTCACTCCGGTTCCGACGCCCCACAGGGGGCACCAAATAGGTTGCAAAAGGCAAAGTCCAGGCGCTATGCGGGGTGCTCAAGTAAAGTTGCGGGGCAATTGACAGGGCTCGGCGCTGGGCAATTATTTCTAGGTACCGGGCGATTATTATGGCTGGCGTTTCTTCTCGCGCGCCACAGCGTCCGCCTCGTGCAGGCGGCCGCGGTACACCGCGTGGCGATTGCTCTGAGTCAGTTCACGGCCGCCACCTGCAGAACGAGTAATCTTCGGGGCGACAGCTTCCGTTGGGCCTTCTGCTTCTACCGTTGATTCTTCGCTTTGTAAACGCTGATCAAAAATCTCATCATACACCTCATCCTCGTGCATCGCCCAGGGCACGGTCGCGGTCATGACGCCAGGCTCGTGCAAAAGCGCCTGCTTGAGGCGGCGCACCGTGCGGCGGTGCAGAATACGCTGCCACCAGTGCTTCACCACAAACTCCGGGAGGTACACCACCAAAATATCGCGCGGTGACTTCTTGCGGCGGCGGCGAATATACGAGACGACAGCCTCCACCGTGTCACGGTACGGCGAATCAATCACCGACAGCGGCACCGGAATGCCCAGGGCGTACCAGCGTTTCTTCACAATCTCCAGGGCGGCGCGGTCGTTGTTGACCGTCAGCGCCTCAATCGTGGAGGGGCGGCCGGCACGCGCATACGAGAGGGCACGAACCGCCGGGCGGCGCACACGCTCCACGTACACGATGGCGTGCACACGCGAAGGCAGGGCCGCCACATCCGCGACGGATTCGGCGTTCAGGGGGATGTCCAGGGCGGCATCCACCGCATCGTAGTGGCGGCGAGTCACAACCATACCTCCAACCATCAGGGCAATCATTCCAAGGGAGAGCCACGCGCCGGCAGCGAACTTCGTCACCACGATGGTGACCAGCACCGCGGTGGTCACGACCACACCCACCGTAGATACCGCAATATCGCGTAGCAGGGCGCGGCGCGGCATCTGCGCGAGGGTAATACGCAGCAGGCGCATACGGTAACGCACCACCGCCAGTTGCACCAGCATCATGGACAGGCACATGCCCACAATGTACAGCTGAATCAGCGAGTACACGTCCGAACCGAAAATGCAGGTGAGGAAAATTGAGAATGCCGACAGCGCCAGCACACCGTTCGCGTACAGGCCGCGTGAATCCACGCTGCGGAAGAATACCGGCAGGTACTGGTAATCAGCCAGCGACGAGGCAATCACCGGGAAGCCCGTAAACGCCGTCAGTGAGGCAATAATCAGCACGCCTACCGTCGCAAACACCAGCAGCTGCGCGAAGAACGGCACACCCTGATAAATCGCCAAAGCCACCTGATACAGCGCCGGCTTCTGGTGGAAATACTCCCCCGGCGTGTGCCCGTCAATGAACAAGAAACGGGTCGTATCGTGCACCATGTGCACGCGGGTTGCCGCCGCAAAACCGAGCAGGCTCACCAGCAGGACCGAGGTAATCAGACCCATCAGCATCATGGTGACCGCCGCATTATATTTCTTCGGGCGGCGGAAATACTTTACCGAATTAGAGATCGTAGAAACACCCGAGAACGCCACCAAGCCAGCAGAGAACGAACGTGCCAGAAGTAGCACCAGCGCCAGGCCTTCCAGAGCATGATCGTGGTATTCGGGGGCAATCACATAGGTCGCTGATTCAGCCAGCGGCAGAGTACCCGTGGCGGCACGAACCCAACCCACAATGAGGGTGACCCCCAACAGCGCCAAGAAAACGTACAGCGGCCAGTACGCGATCTTTCCCAGCAGCTGCACTCCACGCAACGCAAACAGCGTCAGGGCAACAATGAGTAGCACCGCAATGAGGGTGCGCCAATCCTGAATCTGCGGGTACAGCGCCACCAAAAACGAGGATGCCGAAGACATAGACACCGCCACCGTGAGCATATAGTCCATCAGCGAGGATGCACCCATCACGATCGAGGGCAGCGCACCCAGTTTGCGGTACACCAGCTGAATATCGCCCTCGGAAGCAATCTGGTTAATGTTGTACCGGTACGTGCCAATCACCAACAGACCGACCATCGCCACGCCCAAACCAATCCAGGGTGAAAAAGCGAGCGCAGACGCACCCGCAGCGGCAAGGGTCAGGATCATCTGGTCGGCGGCGTAGGCGACCGAAGAAATGCCGTCGGCACCGAAAAGAGGCAGGGCATAGCGCTTCGGCAGCGCGACTGCCGAAAGATTTCGCGTGCTGACCGGCTGACCGGTCAGGGCGATGCGCATCCTATCCCAACGATTCCTCACGCTGTTAAGGCTATCGGTCGCGGCTTCAAAGCTCAATTTTATTCAGCCGAATAGTGGGCATTGCGAGCGGAATATCACGGAGCATCGGCGTGGAGGCTCACCCGCCCATTACACTGGTAGAGGTAGGCGGTAACGCTTTATCACCGTAAAACATCAACACTCGGAGGGATGTATGCCTCACTTCGTCATTATGGGTGCCGGACGCGTGGGCGTCATGTTGGCGCGCACTCTGGAAGCTTCGGGGCATACGGTCGCCGTCATTGACCAGGACGAACGTGCTTTCCAGCCGCTGCGTAAAGGCTTTGAGGGACGTCTGGTGACCGGTGTCGGTTTCGATGAGGACACTCTCAAGCGTGCCGGTATTACCGAGGCGTACGCTTTTGCCGCCGTCTCTTCGGGCGATAACTCGAATATTATTGCCGCCCGTGTGGCACGCGAAATGTTCAAGGTGAAGAACGTTGTGGCGCGTGTGTACGACCCGAACCGCGCCGAATTCTTTCAGCGCATGGGCATTCCCACGGTCGCTTCGGTGCGTTGGTCCACCGACCAGGTGCTGCGCCGCCTGCTACCCGAGCAGGCGCTCAAGGGTGATTTCCGTGAACCCTCGGGCCGCCTCATGCTCACCGAAATTCCGCTCGACGACGGCTGGGCGGGTCACGCCCTGACCAGTATCGAACGTGCCGCCGGGGTGCGCATCGCCTACATCACCCGCTTTGGTGAGGGCATGCTCCCCCGCCCGGATTCCGCCTACCAGCAGGGCGATAGTGTGCACGTCATGATGCGCACCGACGACGTTGCGGACGTAACCCGTATTCTCTCCCGCCCGCCGCGCGTTGAAGACGAAGAAGTGGAGGCGAACTACGCCCCCGCCTCGGGCCACCGCAAGCACCCCCACGCCCCGAAGAAACCCGCCGAACAGAAGCACAACGACGGCCCCGTTATCGAGCATGAATTTCACCTCGGTGACACTCCCCCGGAGCTGCCCGACCCCCTCGAACTCATCGGCCGCCATCGTGACTCCTCGAAAGGTGAGAAGTAAGTGAAGGTCCTCATTGTTGGTGCCGGTTCCGTGGGCGCCTCCATCGCTAAAGAGCTCATGATGAACGGCCACGACGTGACCATCATCGACTCCAAGCCCGAAGTCAAGAAGCGCGCCGATCTGCCCGGCGTGCGCTGGCATATTGGTGACGCCTGCGAACTGTCCGTACTGCGCCAGGTGCACCCGAACAAGGCGGACGTGGTCGTTGCCGCAACCGGTGACGATAAGGCAAACCTAATGGTCTCCCTGCTGGTGCGCAGTGAGTTTGGTGTGCCGCGCACCGTGGCGCGCGTGAACAACCCGCGTAATGAGTGGCTCTTTGACGATTCCTGGGGCGTGGACGTTGCGGTGTCTACCCCGCGTCTGATGACCGCCCTCGTCGAGGAAGCCGTGGAAGTCGGCGACGTGGTGCGCCTGCTGACTCTGCAAGCTGGCGGCGCGACCCTCGCCGAGTACACCGTGCCGGATGACCACCCCGTCATCGGTTACCGCGTGGATCACGTGCAGTGGCCCGTTGATACGGTGCTCACCGCAATTCTGCGTGACGGCGCCCCGATCCCGCCCAGCGCGGACGTGGCGATTGAGGGCGGCGACGAGCTGTTCTTCATCACGACCATTGCTGGTGAGGATCAGATCCGCGCACTATTTGCATAGCACTGTTCGCATAGCGTTTATACGTAAGTTTTTGAGGAGGCGAAAGCCCCGGTCACCCATAGAGTACCGAGGCATTCGCATACTTCTATGAAGTTCTTCTACGTATGAAGTTGTGGGGTTAGCGGCTTTCTGAACCGTCAACTTCGGCAGTTTCGTCAGCCTCGGGGTCCTCGCTCACCGGCGCCTCCTCGGGAGCCGACACACGCCACGCCAGCCACACGCCCAAAGCATACAGCGGCAGACCCATAATCAGGCGGGTCGCACCCAGCGCCTCCACATTATTCGCAAAATACAGGGGCACCTGCACGGCAAGGCGTAGCATCATCAGGACGGTAATAATCCAGGTCGCCAGCATGTACTGGCGCAGGCGTACCGGGTTCTGGCGCCAGCTCAGCGCCTCACCGCGAATGACCGCAAAAATCAGGCCCATCAGCGGCCAACGCACCAGCATCGACAGCAGATACGCCAGAATGTACACGCCGTTCGTCCAGAAACCGACCACAAAGTAGTCACTCGCGTTACCGGTACGGTACGCCGCAAACGCACAGATTGCCACGCCCACCAGACCGGTCAGCGCGCTCACCAACTTAGAGCCCTGCACCAGACGGACCAGCGTGAACACACCCGCCGCAGCCAGCGCCGCAATCAGGGACAGGTTCAGTTCCTTCGTCACGGTGAACAGCACCAGGAACGCCACCGCCGGCAGCGAAGACTCCACCAGGCCGCGCCAGCCGCCGATAGCGTGCAGAATATCCACATCACCGTTGGCGGTGCGGCGCATATTCGCGCCCATGGAGGCGCTCAGGCTCTGCGCAAACTGGTTCCCCTCCCGCGCAGGGTCAGTTGCGGGGTTAGCGTTCGGGTCGGGCTGGGTCGAAGACTGCTCAGCGCTCATATTTTCCCTTCTCAGCAAAGAATTGCGGCACAATCTCATAGCGCGGGTTGTAAATCACCGGCTGATGCGCCCTCACCGACACCACGCCGGAACAGCGCAACAGCGCACCGGCAAGCACGCCGGGCACCATCCGCTGCCCCTGCCACTTCAGCAGAATCCGGTCCCCCGGGTTGAACGGCGCATAGGGCGGGAACGACACCTCGTGCTGATCCTGCACCGCCACGGTCGCCAAAGACGCCGTGTTCAGGTGGTGTTGCTTCTCGGAATCCTCGGACTCCTCGTCGAAATCCTCACCGGGCGGCTCCACAATCGGCATGCCAATCAGCGCCAACGGGCTCGACCACTGCAGAGGCTTCGACTTCGCCACCACCAGCTCGGCACGGTACATCGGCTTATCCTGCAGCGCAGGCAACCACACCTGCTCCACGCGTCCGGCAAGGCGTACGCGAAAGCGCTCGGGGTACCCGGGAGCAAGAATCTGCTCCTCCGGCACCGCGAGCGCACTCGGGTAGTTCGAGAACTCAGGCATTAGCCAATCTCGGTAATCTCAGGGCCGCGGCGAGGCATCGGGCGCAGCTTGCTGTGCTCGTTCTCGGTCTCTTCTTCCACGGAGGGCTCTTCCTCAGCCACAACCAGGTCGGCGGGCAGAGTCATGGGCAGCAGTTCGCGCGGCGGGCGCGGGTCGTCGCCACGGTCCACCACGACGGTGCGGAAAACTTCCTCCACGGATGCGGCAGCCTTGTCGTCACCGAGCACAGCCGCGCCGGAAATCACACCGCGCAGGAACCAACGGGGGCCGTCCACGCCCACGAAGCGGGCGATGCGCTCGCCGGGCTGACCGTCCGGGGTGAAGGCGGGCAGGCGGGTCAGCATCTCGGCACCGAACACGCCGGCGTAGATTTCGACGTTGCCGCCCTGGGAGGCGACGGACTCGGTCAGGTCGTGACGGATGTCGTCCCAGATGCCGGTGGTGCGCGGTGCGGCGAATGCCTGCACCTGCAGGGTTGCGCCGTCGCGGGTGATGGTTGCGGCGATGACGGCACCGGTTGCGTCGTCAGTCTCGAGGCGCAGGTTCATGCCGTCGAGCAACTTGATGCGCAACGCGCCCAGGTCGACGTAGTCTTCGAGGTCTTCGGCGGTGACTTCTTCAATGTCGTGGGGGCCGTTGACGCGGTCGTACTTAATGACCTCGGGAGAGTTCTCCTCTTCCTTCAGCTCCTCAACCTCGACGTTGGTCTCTTCGACCTCTTCGGCGACAGCCTTGTCGATGGCGGCCTTTTCAGCCTCCTCGGCGCGCTTCTTCTTACCAAATCCGAACATGGTATTCCTCCTTTCCCCGCACGCAGGGTGCGGGGGGGGGTTCTTCTCTTCTCTCGTGCCGTTTCGCGGTGAGAGCAGACTAGTGGATTCCGCTGGAGCCGAAGCCGCTGGAGCCGCGTTCGGTCTGATCCAGTTCGTCCACCACGGTAAAGGTTGCGTGCTCGTACTTCTGAATGATCAGCTGGGCGATGCGGTCGCCGCGCTGCACGTGGAAGGACTTGGTCTTGTCAGTGTTGAGCAGGGTGACCATCAGCTCGCCGCGGTAGCCGGAATCGACAGTGCCGGGCGCGTTCACAATGGTGATACCGTTCTTGGTCGCCAGGCCGGAGCGCGGGTGCACCAGGCCAACGTAGCCTTCGGGCAGGGCGATTGCCACGCCGGTGGGTACCAGGGCGCGTTCGCCCGGCTCCAGTTCGAAGTCGATGCGGGAGCGCAGGTCGGCGCCAGCGTCGCCGGGCTTTGCGTAAGCGGGTGCGGGCAGCTCGGGGTCGAGCAGCTTAATGTGGACGTTTACGGGGGTCATCATGGTCAATACTCTAACCTTTCGCGGGTGTCTGTGCCATTACCTCGCGCTGTGTTGAGGCTCTACTGCGGGGTGTTTGGGGTGCGTGTTCGCGTTCAGCACGTGCCGCGGTGTGCCATGGTGTGCCACAGCGTGCCGTGTTGGGTGCGACGCGGCACTGTTCTTGCGTGCGCGGCTTTCACATACTCAACGGGGCGGGTGCACTCGGCACTCGCCCCGTCATGAGGTGTATGTCGGGTGGGTGTTAGCCCTTCCCTAAAGTTTTAGCCCTCGCACTCGATGCAGTAGGACAGGCCGCCCTCTTCGCGTGCGATCTGCGAGCGGTGACGCACCAGGAAGCAGGATGCGCAGGTGAACTCGTCGTCCTGAGCGGGCAGAACAACAACGTTCAGCTCCTCGTTGGAGAGGTCAGCACCGGGCAGCTCGAAGCTTTCTGCTGCGCTGTTTTCGTCTTCGTCCACCGCACCGGACTGCATCTCGGAACGGCGGGCGTTCAGCTCCTCGTAGGACTCTTCGTTCTGCTCTTCGTCCTGCTTGCGAGGTGCATCGTAATCAGTTGCCAAACTTTCACGCTCCGTTGGTTCTGTGGCTGTGTGTTGGACTAGGCCACGCTGGTTTAATGAGTGCTCTAGGTGCCGCTGGTGTGTATTTAACCCCGACGGCATGCCAGGTATTGTTCACCATTGGCACCCTATTTGTCTAATCCTGGGTAGGCTTTGGACTGTTTAGGCGTCACATTCTAGCTTTTTCGGTGCGAAAAGTACATCTTTTTTTGGTGAAAATCCCGCCTCCGCTACTGATTTACCGCGCTTTCACGGTACCCTGGTAGGTAGTTTGCGTTCCGTGCAACACATTCACGAACGCGTCCGGTTCACCTATGGAGGTTCTCATGCTTGAACTGCGTCTGATTGGCGTTCACGATGACGGCGAAAATCTGGTGCTTGAGTCTGCTGACGGCACCCGCTTCTTGCTGCCGATTGACGCGAACCTGCGCACGAGCATCACCAAGGCTCGCCGTATTCAGCCCGCCCGCGGTCTGGGTGCTAAGGGCACCTTCGGTCCGCGCGATATTCAGACCCGTTTCCGTCAGGGTGCCTCCGTTGAGGAAATCGCTGAAGAGTCCGGTTGGGAGCCGGAGCGCGTGCGCCGCTACGAGTGGCCGATTGTTGCTGAGCGTGCCCACATTATTCGTGCCGCTCAGAGCGTGAAGATTGGTCGCCGTAGCTCCGCTTCGGGTACCGCACAGATTCCCGTGACCCTGAGCGCCCGCATTGAGGAAGTCTCCGAGCGTTACGGTTTTGAGGACGCAACCCAGGACTGGACCACCCGCCAGCAGGAGAATGGCCAGTGGCGCGTTGAGGTTGATATTGCGCTGAAGGATTCGGTGCGTCAGAACCTGCCCGCACAGGTCGTCTTCCCCGCACGTTGGGTGTACAACCCGGCGAACCAGGGCCTATACGCTTCGAATGAGGCGGCGTACTTCCTGATGGGCAATAGTGAGGACGCTGTTGCCGCCGCCGCGAAGAAGGCTCCCGTGGAGGTTCCTCCCGCCCGTCTGCCGAAGGCACCCGAGCCCGCACCGGCACCCCTTACTTCCTCTGAGAGCGCTGATGAGCGTAAGCTCAAGGAGCTTCTGGAGCGCGCCCGCTCGGTGCGCCCGGCGCAGGTTGAGGAGCCTGAGGTGTTCGTGCACCGCGAGTCCGCTCAGCCCGCTGAGCCTGTAGCACCGGCTGCACCCGCGGCACCTGTTGCATCTGGTGTGTCTGCGCCGGTAGAACCTGCGGCTCCTGCTGCACCCGAGCCCACCGCAGAAACCACCGTCGAAACCACCGACCCGCTGGCTGTGGATTCGGAAGCACCCGTTGATTCCGTTCCGGTCGAGTCCTTCGCCCTGCCGGCACCCGTCGAGGACGCACCCGCTGCTGAGGCGCCCGCAGCTGAAGCACAGCCTGAGCCCGCCTCCGCGGCCGAGAAGCCCAAGTCTTCCTCGAAGAAGCAGCGCGTGAGCGTTCCCGCCTGGGACGACATCATCTTCGGCGGCCGCAAGTAAGCGATTTGAAACTATGTTAGACGACTTAAAACAACGATGTCCAGATGAAAAGAAATTACATTCGTGTCCAATAATAGAAACATTAACATGAGAGATTAATTAACGAAAGGAGCTTTTTTATGAATAAATTTAAGGTAAACATTTCAGGAATGACTTGTACGGGTTGTGAAAAACACGTAGAATCAGCACTTGAAAAGATAGGTGCTAAAAATATTGAGTCTAGTTATCGTCGTGGTGAAGCAGTATTTGAACTGCCCGATGATATTGAGGTTGAAAGTGCAATAAAGGCGATTGATGAAGCAAATTACCAAGCCGGAGAAATTGAAGAAGTATCATCACTAGAAAACGTGGCGTTAATTAATGAAGACAATTATGACCTTCTTATTATTGGTTCTGGTGCTGCTGCCTTTTCTTCGGCAATTAAAGCTATAGAATACGGTGCAAAAGTTGGAATGATTGAGCGTGGAACGGTTGGGGGAACCTGTGTGAATATTGGCTGTGTTCCGTCAAAAACTCTTCTTAGGGCAGGGGAAATCAATCATTTATCAAAAGACAATCCGTTTATAGGTTTACAAACATCCGCTGGAGAAGTGGATTTAGCTAGTTTAATCACGCAAAAGGATAAATTGGTGAGCGAACTTCGGAATCAAAAATATATGGATTTAATTGATGAATATAATTTTGATTTAATTAAAGGTGAAGCAAAATTCGTTGATGCTAGTACGGTTGAGGTCAATGGGACAAAGTTATCTGCAAAACGCTTTTTAATTGCAACAGGTGCATCGCCTTCGTTGCCCCAAATTTCAGGACTTGAAAAAATGGACTATTTAACTAGTACAACACTTCTTGAGTTAAAGAAAATACCAAAACGATTAACTGTAATTGGTTCAGGATACATTGGAATGGAGCTTGGACAACTATTTCATCATTTAGGTTCAGAAATAACGCTTATGCAAAGAAGTGAGCGACTTTTAAAGGAGTATGATCCTGAGATTTCAGAGTCAGTTGAAAAAGCGTTAATTGAACAGGGTATAAACCTTGTCAAAGGGGCAACTTTTGAGCGTGTTGAACAAAGTGGAGAGATAAAAAGGGTTTACGTAACAGTAAATGGCAGTAGAGAAGTCATTGAATCAGATCAGTTACTTGTTGCCACTGGAAGAAAACCAAATACGGATTCTTTAAATTTAAGTGCAGCAGGTGTTGAAACTGGAAAAAATAATGAAATCCTGATCAATGATTTTGGTCAAACAAGTAATGAAAAGATTTATGCAGCAGGAGATGTGACTTTAGGACCACAATTTGTATATGTAGCAGCCTATGAAGGTGGAATTATTACTGATAATGCTATTGGTGGATTAAACAAAAAAATAGATTTATCGGTAGTTCCTGCTGTTACGTTTACGAATCCGACGGTTGCAACGGTTGGTTTAACAGAAGAACAAGCAAAAGAGAAAGGGTATGATGTGAAGACATCTGTATTACCTTTAGATGCTGTTCCAAGAGCAATTGTAAACCGTGAAACAACCGGTGTATTTAAACTAGTAGCAGATGCAGAAACACTAAAAGTATTAGGGGTTCATATTGTATCTGAAAATGCAGGAGATGTCATCTATGCAGCATCATTAGCTGTTAAATTTGGCTTAACGATAGAAGATTTAACAGAAACCCTAGCACCATATTTAACAATGGCTGAAGGGCTAAAATTAGTTGCACTTACGTTCGATAAAGATATTTCGAAATTATCTTGTTGTGCAGGCTAAGGGAACTTTTTTACAACTCCCTATTCAAGTGAACCAGCTAATGCTTTAAGGGATTTTCTAAGTGCATTTGTGGTCACAAAAATAATTTAACACTGATGATTTCGACATCAAATCTATAATTGATACCTTAACACCGCAGAGTAATAAAGGATGAATAATATGTCAGACTTATTATCCCTACCAGACATTAAAACAATAGAACCGCCACAAGAAAATGAAACCGATATGATGTTTAAAGTTGAAGCAGTCGGACCATAAGAATTTGGAGAAGGGTGATTTATAAGCCCTTTTCCACCATAAAATCCGAATACCCGACATACGAAAACCGCTGGTTATTCACCCGAATAACCAGCGGTTTTCGTTTATCCTCCAGCGCTTTAGAAAGTCTTGAGCATGCGCAACGGCACCAGACGCTCAGCATCCGTCAGCGAACCGTGCTGACCAACCATGTGCAGGGCACGTTCCTGATAGTGGCGCATATCGTACAGCGCCCAATCATCGCGAGCGCACACCATCAGGTCGCCGATACGGCCGCGCGCCGCATCCGTGATGACCGGGCCGAAGTAGCCGGCACGCATCAGCTCGCGAGAGTCAATCACCCAGGCGCGCTCGCCCCAGTACTGCGCCCAACGCTGAGCGGTGGCGGTACGTGCCGCCTCCGAGGTGTCTTCCAGGTACAGGTGCACGGCGCGCGGTTCACCGGCGGTCATGGCGATATTGCGGGTCAGCTCCTCCACGCCCGAGTAGTCGATGCGCTGGTGCTCGGGCACGTTCACCATGCCGTGATCGGCGGTCACGAAGAGTGCCGCCCACGCGGGGGCGCGCTCCGCCAGACGCTTCAGCGCCGAGTTCAGTTCCTCCAGCTGCTGCAGCCATTCGTCGCTGCCCACGCCGTAGCGGTGGCCCGCCGCGTCAATCTCGCCCCAGTACAGGTACACGGTGGTCGGGGTGCGGCTGGAGAGCGCCTCCAAGGCGTAGGTGACGCGGGCGTTATAGCCGACGGCATCCACGAAGTCGCCGCCGCGCAGCGCCGCCTCCGTCAGGCCGGTACCGCGGTACTTACCCAACGAAATGGTGAGCACGCGGCGGTTCGTATGGTGGCGTTCCAGCACGGTCGGCAGCGGCTGCCAGGCGTGCGGGTCCACCGTCTGATCCCAGCCGGACAGGTGGTTCATGACCGAGCCCGCTCCCCCATTACCAGCCGGGTTGCGCACCTCGTAGCCTGCAATACCGTGCGCGCCGGGTGCCGTGCCGGTGCCCAGCGAGGTCAGGGAGGCGGCGGTCGTGGTGGGGAACGCGGCGTCCAGCGGGCCCAGGTTCAGGGTCTTACGCAGGGCGGGCGCGTAGCCGCCGTAGCTGTTGAGCAGCTGCTCGCCCAGGCCGTCCACCATGATCACGCAGGCGTGACGGAACGACGCCGGATCAACATCCTGCTCCGCGAGGCGGCCGGCAAGGTTCAGCGGGTCGGCAACAGAGTTGAACGCCGGGTCGGAATCCAGGGCGTGCGCGGGGCGCGCCAGGCTTCGCTGAGCCACCAGAGAGGAGGCGGACTCCAGCACATCGGCGATGCTATTGCTGCCGTAGGCGGGCGCGGGAGGCAACGGCGCGCCCAGAACATCGTGCAGGGTGGTCTGTACCGTCATAAGGTCCTCTCAGGGGTGTGGCGGGTGTGTGAAAGTACGGGGCACCACGCGGGATTTATACTGCGCGGGCTGTTATTGTGCGGCGAGCGCTACCACCGGTGCTTATCGGTGGTGTTTATCGGCGGGTTGCGTACATGCGGGCACGGTGCAGAGCCCGCGCAAAATGCTGTGCACGCTGAACCGACTCCGGGCCGTCAGCAGTCGCAGAAACACGCACCGCAATATCCTCGCGGCGCGCATCGCCGGTGAAGCCGTGGTCGGCATTGCACTGCGGATCCTGGCAGCCGGCAGGAGCCAGCTCCATGTGCAGCGAACCGGTCCACGCAATCTGGAAGGAAATCTCAGTCGGGGCGGTGCTACCGGCGTTGTACGCCTGCGGCTGGCTGAAACCGTAGCTGATGGTGACCGCGTTCAGGGCGCTCAGGTGCACCGCCTCCACGCTCACGTGCGCCACGGTGCCCTGCGCGTCACCTTCAAGGTGCTGGTCGTCCAGGTGCGCAAAGATGACGTGCTCGCCGCAGAGCACCATCACGGTGATGTGGCGGTGAAAATCATCGCGTGAGAAGTGGGTTTCATGCTGTACGAAATGTGCGTCCGGGTTCATGCCCGCCAGCGCGTCATCCACCACTTCCAGCACGAGGTCGGGGTAGAAACCGGCATGCTTAATGTCTGCGACCAGTTGCTCGCGTTCGGGGGTGGTGGCGTACATCGTACCTCTTTCGTGCGGTGCCCTCATGAGGCGACGTCGGTCGGCGCACACGATGAAGGCGGTTAGGTATTACTACCATCTACCTTAGAGGGTTCCAGCCGGGCTGTGCTACTTGACCACGCTAATACAGGCTCATATGACGGCGTGCGCTCCCCCGGTACGCTTCGGTTACTGCCCTGTAACCGGCTTGGCGCACCCCACAGATGACGCTGACCAGCCAGCCCGTCTCCTCCACTCCCACCCGCTAAAATAGGAGGAGCGAAAACACACCGACACGAGGAGATATATGGCTCGCCGATCCAAATCCGCCGTCAGCGACTACCCGGTGGATGTGGTAGAGAATATCGTCGACATCGACGTATCCGCCGAGATGGAAACCAGCTTCCTGGAATACTCCTACTCGGTGATTTATTCGCGCGCCCTCCCCGACGCCCGCGACGGCCTCAAGCCCGTGCAGCGCCGCATCCTCTACATGATGCAGCAGATGGGTCTGCGCCCCGACAAGGGCCACGTCAAGAGCGCCCGCGTGACCGGCGAGGTCATGGGTAAGCTCCACCCGCACGGCGACGCCGCCATCTACGACGCGATGGTGCGCCTCGCCCAGCCCTTCGCGCTGCGCCTGCCCCTCGTTGACGGTCACGGTAACTTCGGCTCCCTCGACGACGGCCCGGCAGCCGCCCGATACACCGAAGCACGCATGGCACCCGCTGCGCAGGCACTCACCGCGGACCTCGAAGAAGACGTGGTTGACTTCGTGCCGAACTACGACAACCAGTTCATGCAGCCCTCCGTGCTGCCCGCAGCGTTCCCGAACCTGCTCGTCAACGGCACCACCGGCATCGCGGTCGGCATGGCGACCAACATGGCGCCGCACAACCTGCGCGAGGTCATCGCCGGTACCCGCCACCTCATCGCCCACCCCGAGGCGACCCTCAAAGACATCATGAAGTTCATCCCCGGCCCCGACCTGCCTACCGGCGGCACCATCGTGGGTCTGGGAGGTATCCGTGACGCTTACGAAACCGGCCGCGGCACTTTCAAGACCCGCGCGAAGGTCTCCATCGAGCAGGTCAGCCCCCGCAAGCAGGGCATCGTTGTCACCGAACTGCCGTACATGGTCGGCCCCGAAAAAGTCATCGAAAAGATCAAGGACGGCGTCAACTCCAAGAAACTCACCGGCATCTCCGACGTGGTCGACCTGACCGACCGCACCAACGGTCTGCGCCTCGTCATCGAAATCAAGAACGGCTTCAACCCGGAGGCGGTGCTCGCTGCCCTCTACAAGCACACTCCGCTTGAGGATTCCTTCGGTATCAACAACGTGGCGCTCGTGGACGGTCAGCCGCAGACCCTCGGTCTGCTCGACCTGATGCGCGTGTACATTGACCACCGCCTGAACGTGGTCCGCCGCCGCACCGAATTCCGCTTGGGCAAGCGCACCGACCGCCTGCACCTGGTGGAGGGCCTGCTTGTGGCGATCCTCGACATTGACGAGGTCATCCAGATCATTCGTGAGTCTGATGAGACCGCTCAGGCACGCGAAAAGCTGAAGGTCGTCTTCGACCTGACCGACACGCAGGCGAACCACATTCTGGAGCTGCGCCTGCGCCAGCTCACCAAGTACTCCCGCCTGGAGTTGGAAGCAGAACGCGACACCCTGCAGCAGGAAATCGCGGAATTGCAGCGTATCCTTGGCTCCGATGCGGCGCTGCGCGAACTGGTCTCCGAGGAGCTCGCCGAGGTCGCCGAACGCTACGGCACCGACCGCCGCACCCAGCTCAAAACCAAGGACGAGATGCAGGTCGCCATTGAGGCCGTCACCGCGCAGTCCAAGGCGAAGAAGAGCCTGGGCCTCACCCTCGAAATCGCGGACGATCCCTGCTGGGTGCTGCTTTCGGCATCCGGCATGATGGGACGCACCCCCGGCAAGCCCATCCGCGAAGCCCTCGTGGATCCCGGCAAGCGTTTCAAGCACGACGTGTTCACCTCGATTGTGCCGACCACCGCGCGCGGCGAGATCGGTGCCGTGACCTCCGCAGGACGCATGGTGCGTCTGTCCGTCATGGACATTGCGGTGCTAGACGAGAACGGCGGTACCCCCTCCATGGCGTCGGCGGTGAAGGCCGCCGAGCTGGTTCAGCTCGCCAAGGGTGAGAAGCTGGTCGCCCTCGTACCGCTGAACACTGTGCTGGCACTGGCAACCGCGGGCGGCGTAATCAAGCGCCTGAACCCGGATTACCCGCTGAACCAGACCGAGTGGGACATCATGAAACTCAAGGACGGCGACGAAATCGTAGCCGCCGCCCCCTGCCCCACCGACGATGCGGTGCTCACCTTCGTCACCCGCGACGCGAAGCTACTGACCTTCGACGCGGCAAAGGTCCGCCCGCAGGGACGCACCGGCGGCGGTATCGCAGGCATCAAGCTTGCCGACGGTGACCGCCTCATCGCCCTGGGTGTGACCGCGCCCGGCGACGCGGCGGAGGTCGTGACCGTCACCAACGGCAAGGACGGCCTGGCGAGCGCCAAGGTCACCGCCCTGAGCGAGTACCCGCAGAAGGGCCGCGCGACCGGTGGTGTGCGTGCGCACCGCTTCCTCACAGGTGAGAGCCAGCTGGCTCTGGCGTGGGTGGGCGTGGGCCCGGCGAAGGCGGCGTCCTCCGGCGGTGTGGCTCGTTCACTGCCGACCGAGCACGGTGCCCGTGACGGTTCCGGTGTGATGCTCACTCAGAGCATCGGCATTGTGGGACCGAACTATGCGGCTGTTTCTGCTGCGCTGGCGGTTAGCCTGGAGGGTGAAAAGCTCTTCTAGGCGCGCCGTTCACGGCCTTTCGGCCTCAGGTTGCTAACGAAGCCTGGGGGAATCCGCGCAGATATAACACGCAGAGCAATGTGCCCAGAAAATTTTGCACACAGAAATGCCCCGGTACTTTCACGAAGTACCGGGGCATTCCTCGCAGTTTCTTGCGTTCAATCTCGCCCGTGGTGGCTACGCTCAGCGGCGTTTAGAGGCGAACCACCTCATCGCAGCGGGCAATATCCTCAGGACGGTGCGACACCAGAACCGTAGCCACGGAGCTGGAGCGGGTCGCCGCATCCAAGTCAGCCATCAGCGCGCGGGCAGACTCAGCGTCCAGGTGCGCGGTCGGCTCATCCAGCAGCAGCACAGGCGAGTTCACCAGCAGGGCACGAGCCACCGCCAGACGCTGACGCTGACCACCCGACAGGAAGGAGCCGCCAGCACCCACCGGGGTGCGCAGGCCCTGAGGCAGAGCGTCAAACCACTCGCCCAGACCCACACGGCGCAGAACCTCAATCAGCTCTTCCTCGCTCGGGCGATCCGAACGGTCACGAGCCAGCATCAGGTTACCCTCAAGGGTCGACTCGAAAATGTGAGCCGCCTGCGGGCACCACGCCGCGTAGCCACGTAGCTGCTCATCCTCCAGGACCTCACCGGAAGCCAGCACACGGCCGGACTCCAGCGGCAAGAAGCCCAGAACGGTTGCAAGCACCGTAGACTTACCGGAACCGGAGGGGCCAGTCACCGCAGTCCAGGAGCCCGCACGGGCGTTCATGTTCAGGTCGGTGAAGACCGGGTGATCCATGCCGGGCCAGCGGGCGGCAGCGTCCTGGAGGCTCAGGGCGGGGTCGGTGACCTTCACGCCAAGCTCCTGCGGGGTACCGCAGCTGACCAGGGTGGGTTCGCCGGGCTTCGGCGGGCGCGGGGTATCGCTCTTAGAACCAGCCGCAGATTCGGGGCGGGCAAAACGCTGGGCACGCTGACGGTCAGCCTCCAGCAGCTCCTCCATCTCTGCCTCCGCGCGGGCACGCAGACGCTCAACACGACGCGGCAGAACGTGGGTGTCCACCTCAGCCTCGGTCGGCACGGAACGCTTCAGGGTCGAGGTGGCAACAACACCCTCCAGGGATACGTCGCGCACGCTCGGGGCAATCGTAGCGAGCAGGCGGCTGAACGCGGGCCAGGAGCGGACCGCCTCAACATGGCCCAGGGAGCTTTCCAGCATGCCGGTGCACAGCAGCACCACAATCGCCGCTTCGGGGGCACGCACGGTGCCGTCAACAGCCAGCGGGTACGCAATGACTGCGCTCGCCAGAGCCGCACCGAACCAGCTCAGGGTCACGAGGGTACGGCCCACGCCCTGAGCGGTCGAGCCCTTCTGCAGGGCGGACAGGTTCTCGGCGTCCAGAGCGCCGTTAGCCTTCTCAGCGGTGGTTGCCACGCCGTTAGCGCGCAGGTCCTCAGCCGCCGAGAGCATGCCGGCACCCAGGCGCAGCATCTGCGCGGTGGAGCGGCGAGCCAGCGCCTCCGCACGGGCATCGGCGCGAAGCACAATCCACGGAGCCACAAAAGTGCTAACCAGCACGGCAAGCAGAACCGGAATCAGAGCCTGCGGCAGAATGCACGCGGTCGTAATCAGCGCCGCGATCATGACCAGCAGGTGCGCAGCCGGCGGAATAATAACGCGCGGCACGCCGTCCCGCAGCTCATCAATACCGCCCACGAGGCGTTCGAGCAGCGCGTCACCACGCAGCAGGGCACGAACGCTGCTCACGCTCTGCCATGCGCCAACCCAGGCGCGCAGACGCAGAATATTTGCGGCGGCAAGAACCTTCGAATGGGTCATCAGACGCTCAGCGTAGCGGGCGCAGGCACGACCCAGGCCGAAGAAACGCACACCCACAATGGCGACCATCAGGTACATCATTGCCGGGCCCTCGGCGGCGCGAACAATCAGCCAGCCGGACAGCGCGGTCAGTGCCGCAGCCATCAGGGAAGTAATCGCAGCCATGATCACCGGGCCGGTTGCGGCGCGAACACCGATACCGGTCAGTTCCTTCAGGGTGCGCAGGCTTGCGAACAGGCCGGCAGGCTCGGCTTCCTCGGCCTCGGCAGCTGCGGAGGCGCCCGCCGGGGCGGTGCTTTCAGCCTCGTACTCTTCCCTGTCCTTGAGCAGGTGCGCGGGGGCTTGCGCGGGAACCGCAACGCGGGCGGTGTTCGCCTCGGCAGTCCAGGTGTAGCCCTGGGCGGTCTGCACGGCACGAACGAGGGTATCGCAGCCAGCGGCGAGCTCCTGCTCGTGGGTCACAATCAGCACGGTTGCGCCAAGTTCCGCCAGGCGGTGCAGGGCGCGGGTCACCAGGTATGCCGAGTAGGCGTCCAGGTGCGCGGTCGGCTCATCCACCAGGACCGTCAGCACGGTCTGTTCACCGCCGGCACGGTAGATAGCCTCGGCACGAGCCAGGGTACGTGCCACGGCGAGGCGGCGCGCCTGACCTGCGCTGAGGGCACCGGGTTCAAGGGCGGTGAGCTTCTCCATGCCCAGCTGAGCCAGCGGGCCAACCAGCAGCGCGGACTCGGCATCGGTGACGGACAGCTTCTTGGAGTCCATCGCTTCACCAAGCAGAGCGGCTGCACGCTCACGCTCAGCCTCGGTAGCGCTGAGCGCGTAGAGAGCCATTTCGGTCTGCACGGTGGGTGCGGTGAAGACCGGCGACTGCGGAATAACCAGGGTGGTTCCCAGACCGTTCACGCTACCGGCCAGGTGCACGGGCTCCTCCGAGCCGGTGGGCACCAGACCCTCACGCACAGCACCGGAGAACACGTTCAGCAGGGTGGACTTACCGCAACCGGACTCACCCATCACGCCGATAACCGCACCGCGCTCACCGTTGCCGGTGCCAACGCGACGGTCCAAGTTCAGGGACAGGTTAGTCAGCACGGCAGGACGCGCCGGGTAGCTCACCGACAGATCCTCAACAGCGATGGTGGAAGGCTGAGCCTTCTGCACTGCCGAATCCTGAGCGGCCGAGTCCGCTGCGGCGGCGGGCAGGGGCGCATCAATAATCTTCTGGGCGCTACGCAGGGCGGCAACGCCATCCTCCGACTGGTGGTAGGCGGCACCCACATCACGCAGCGGCTGGTAGCATTCGGGAGCCAGCAGCAGCACGAGAATTGCGGTGTCCAGGCCCAGGGTGCCGTTGACCAGGCGCACACCAATCAGCACAGCGATCAACGCCACCGAAATGGTGGTGATGAGCTCCAGCGCAAGCGAAGACATGAAGGCGCTACGCAAAGTCTGCATGGTGCGTTCACGGTAACGCTGGCCGAGGGCGTTCATGGAGCGGGTCTGTGCACGTTCACGGCCCAGACCGATAATGACGGGCAGGCCGCGCACCAGCTCCAGAATATGGTCGGAGAGGCGGTGCAGTTCAGCCTGAGCTTCTGCGGTTTCGTCGCGGGTGTTCTTACCAATCAGGATCATGAACACCGGAATAAGCGGCAGGGTGCATGCAAGCACCATGGCGCTCGTCCAGTCTAGGGCCGCCACAACAACCCAGAGGATGAACGGCACAATCGCGGTGGACACGAACGCGGTCAGGGTCTTGGTGTAGTAGTCATCCAGAGCGTTCAGGCCACGGGACAGCAGCACAGCGGTCGCGCCGGTACCTTCGGGGGTGTCTGCGCCACCGGTGGCGAGCACGCGCTTGAGCAGCGAGGAACGAATCTGAGACTTCGCTCCGGAGGCGGCACGCTGCGCGCTCACAGCCAGCAGGTAGTCGGTACCCGAGCGGACAAGCAGGGCAGCCACGGCGACCGCAATCAGGCCGGGGGTAATGGTGTCTGTGTCACCGAAGATACCACCGAGGCCGAGCAGCCAGCCGCCGTGCGCCTCCAGCTGCGCCTGCGCGGAGCCCGAGAACTCAATGTAGGCGCGGTACACGTCCGGGGCGCTGGTCTCTTTGAGGCGCGCGTGCTCGGCGGCAACAGCGGCGAAACCGGCGTGTGCCGCGCG
The DNA here is from genome assembly GCF_001813685.1 of Rothia sp. HMSC061E04. NCBI lineage: Bacteria > Bacillati > Actinomycetota > Actinomycetes > Micrococcales > Micrococcaceae > Rothia > Rothia sp. HMSC061E04. The sequence goes on from NZ_KV813706.1 coordinate 337,240, forward strand.
GGCAATAATCACAGCCAGGGCGGCGCTGAAAAGCACCGTCGCGAGGGTGTGCACGGCGGTGATGACACCGAACGTGCTGAGGGTTTTACGGGCGTCAGGGCCCAGGGGTGGGCGGCGGTCAGCGCGGTCGTTGCGCTTTCCCTCGGTCATCTCTGGTGCCTCAGTGTTCTGATGTTTGTCAGCATGACGCGGTGTGTGCGTTCGACTCACGTGTTGTCCTTAGTCTTCTGCTGTTTTTACCTCCCATCAGTTTAAGGGGTGGGCTATCCAATACCTATTTGACCAGTCAAGTTTCGGATAATTGGCTGGTCCTCACCCGGCACTAGTTCTAACCGCGCATCGCATCGGCGGGGCTCTTGCGGGACGCCACCCACGCCGGGTACGCCGAAGATACCAGACCGGTAAGGGCGCCAACGCCCACGCCGAGCACCACGAATCCGGGTGAGAGAACCGCCTGCCAGCCCTGCACGAGCGAAAGAATAATCGTCGCAATCATGCCGGAGCAGGCGCCGATGGAGCCGCCGAGCACGCCGAGCATGACGCCTTCCATGAGGAAGATGCGGGCGATCAGCCATTTACTCGATCCGATGGCGCGGCGCAGCGCGATCTCTGCGGTGCGCGATTGCACGGACAGATACATTGCGGTTGCCGCCGAGAGGGAGGCGAGCACCAGCAGAATACCGGAGAGCACACCCACGTACAGACCCAGATCCGAGGCGATAGACGCGCGCAGGCTCTGCAGGTCGGAGGGGGTTTCCACGTTGATCTGGCTGGGTTCAGCGGGCTTGAGGGTTAGCGGAATAGCCTTGGCGACCGCCTTGCCGTAGCCCCGTTCGGTTTCGGCAATGTAGGTCACCTGGCCGCGTCCGGTGCGCTGAAGTGTGCCCGGCGAGACAATGACCGTGTTCCTAAATTCGTAGCCGCTATTGCCGGGGTCGAAGAGGCCGATGACCGGCATCAGCTGACCATCCACCCAGATGCTCACACCGGGTGCCACCTGCGGCAGTCCGCCGAGCTTAATGCCGTACTCGACGGCGGGTAGCTCGCCGGGGCGGGGCTCGGTTGTGGCGTTATCTGCAGCCTTATCTTCGGGAATAATGCCGAGGGCACGGGCAGCGGAGACCGAGACAATAGCGCCGGAGAGCTGCTCGGAGCGTTCACGGTCGGCAACGTTCTGCTGGGTGAGGGTCGAGTTCATCTGTTCGAGCGCACGCAGGGTTTCGGGGTTCATGCGGGCACCGATTTGCTCGAGCCGGGTCTTTGAGGTGGAGCTGAGGCCAATCGCCGTTTTGGGTTCGTCCTCGTAGGGGCTGAATCGGGTGATTCGCACGTCGGCGGGTGCCACGCTGCTGACGAATCCGGTGTTCTTCACGTAGTCCAGTGCGCTAATGCGGTCGGCAACATTCTGCGCGGATTCGCCCTGCCGGTAGGTTCCGAGCATGTTCTGGTCATTGTCCCTGTCGCTGATGTAGAGCGTGGATTGTTCGGATCCGAGCAGGCGCTGGTTCACCTGGTAGCTGGCGGATTCGCTCATGCCGGAGGCGCTGATGAGTCCGCCCACGCCCAGTGCGAAGGACAGACCCAGCAGCAGGGTGCGTAGCGGTCGTGAGGTGAGCGCCGAGATTGCCTCGATGCTGTCGTCGGTGAGGAAGCTTCCGCGGCGATGCGTAGCGGGCTTCTCCCCCGGTGCGAGGCTAGCGGGAGCATCTACCGGGGCACTTGCCGGGACTTCCGTCGGGGTGTCCCCTGCAACCGGCACAGCCTCAGCGACCGGTGCCGTAGCGGAATCGGCGCGGCTCTGCTCGTGTAGCCGTCCATCCTCAATGCGAATCACACGGCGGGCGGCGGCGGCAACCTCCGGGTCGTGGGTAATAACCAGCACGGTACAGCCGGTCGCGTTAATGCGCTGCAAAATCTCAATGACCTTGGCGCTATTGTGGCTGTCCAGGTTGCCGGTGGGCTCGTCGGCAAGAATCAGCGGCGGGCGCGTGGCGAGGGCACGAGCAATGGCGCAGCGCTGCTTCTCGCCGCCGGAGAGGTAGCGGGTGCGGATGCTGGCGCGGTCGCTCAACCCCAGAAATTCTAGGGTTTCTTCGGTGCGTTGCAGGCGCTCGCTGTAGGGTACGCCCTGCACGCGCAGACCCATGGAGGCGTTGGTCGTGCTGGTTTCGTCCAGCAGCATGTTTGAGGATTGGAAGATGAAGCCGAGGTGATCTCGGCGCATTTCGTCGCGTTCTCTGTCGCTGAGTCCTTCCGTGTTTTTGCCGAAGAGGCTGTAGGTTCCGCTGGTGGGAGTGTCGAGCAGACCAATGGCGTTGAGCAGGGTGGATTTACCGGAGCCCGACGGACCAATAATGGCGAGGAATTCGCCGCGTTCGACCACCAGGTCGAGGTGGTCGAGGACTGCTCGTTCGCTCCCCTCGAAAACACGGGTAATGCCGTGCATTTCGATAGCGGGCGCGGTACCGAGCCCGGCGGCAGGTGTAGCGGCGGACGCTACGTTGGGCGCAATTGTAGGCGCACGTCCTGGGCTTGTGTCTGGGGTTCTCTTACGGCGGCTCATGAGACAAGCACCTTCTGTCCCGTGCTGAGGTTTGCGTTGATTGCGGCGTATCCGCCGGCGGTGCGCAGGACCTCAACGTTGACTCGTTCGGTGGCGGGCGCGTCCTTGCTGGTCGAGGTGGAGCTTCCGCCCTTTTCAACGAGCACGTAGGTGCCCTGGGAGTCCTGGCGTACCGCGGTAGTCGGCACGGCGAGGGTGGTTGAGGTGTTGCCCTTACTGGTGATGGATGCGCTCTGCCCCGGAGTGAGCTTGCTCGGGTCGTCGGCGCTGAATCGCACGCTCTTTGCCGCACCCTTGGAGGGGTCGTTCTGCAGCTCACCAATGCTGGTGATGGTGCCCTCCACGCTGCCGGTGGAGGTACGCAGGCTAATGCGATCACCGACCTTGAGCTTGTTCGCGACGGCGAGTTCAACGCTGGATTCCACGTAGGGTTCGCTGGTTTCTACACTCGCGATGGGGTTGCCGTCGCTGATGAGCTGGCCGACTGCCGCAACTGCGGTGACGGTGTGGCTACCGGCGGGCAGAATCGCGTAGTTGCTTCGGGCAATGCTGGTGACCCCCTCGCTGGGCACGCCGGTCAGGTGCGCGCGGTGCAGGCGCGTGACGGCGTCGAGGGTGTCTTCGGTGACGGTGCCGCTCTGAGCGGTGGCGTACCCGGCGGAGTTCAGTGCCTTCTGGAAGGCGAGCACGTCGTCGCCGTTATCGCCCAGGTTGAGGTCGCGGTACAGCGGCAGCGGCCCTTCCAGCACGAAGACGGGGTCGGCACCAATAATGCCGATGAAGTCACCGGCTTTGAGCACGTTACCGGGCTTCTGGTTCTGGTAGACGAGCACCGGCTCACCGTTGGTGCGCGCGCTAATCGGGGCGGTCTCTCCCGCCTTGGTGGTTCCTGCAATGGCGAGTCCCTCGCTGACGGTGCGTTCTTCGACCTTCGCCCAGACCGGGATCACGGTTTTCGCTTGCACGGTCGGGTCGGGGCCTGTTGCGGCGTAGCGGGTGCCAAGGTAGAAGGACAGCATGAGCGAGCCGATGGCGAGGATTGCCAGCAGCAGGAGCACGCGGGGTCGGGCGATGCGCTCGCTAAAGCGGTGACCGCTGTTTTGGTTCTGTGAGTGAGTGGTCATGGCGGTGTCTTTCTAAACTGTGTCAGCGTTGCCTATTTCTTAGCGCTGTCTTTCAGCGTCCCGGTTTACTGGTGCTCCATAACGTACTGCTTGAACTTCTCGTCACGCTCACGTTCTGCCTTGCGGTCCTGCTCAAGCTGTGACTGGTACTTGCGGATGAGCGGCATCTGGTACTGAGCTTCCAGGTCGTAGAGCTGCTTGCTCATGCCGACCTGCTGGTTACATTCGGCCTGGATGGTGGCGATGCGAATCTCTTCTTCGGAGGCGGGCTCGTTGAATCCGTTGTTCTTGCTCAGCTGCTCAGCCAGCGGGGTTTCCTCGGCGACGGAGCCTGCCGAGCGAGGGGTGAGGCCGCGGTCTGAGACGCACTGCTTCCACTTCTCTTCGAGCTCGCGGTGCAGTTTGCTACCGTAAACGGCGTTACCCGCCTCAGTAGAGATACGACTGGATGTGGACTGCCCTTCATTCTCGGGCCTCTTGCCTTCGGGCACCGCGGCCTCCAGGGTCTCGCGGGCCTTGGGGTAGCATTCGGTGCGAAGCTTGTCCTCGGGGCTCATGCTCTCCCCCGAGTTATAGGAGATGGGGGCGGCTGCGTTGTTGGGGTCTCGCTTCTGAAAACCGTACTTCTGGGCGTACTCGACGTTCCAGGGACCGTACTTTCGTCCCAAATCACCGCGGGGTGCGCTTTCAGAATAGGGAGCCTGGATGGTGTAGTTCTGCCCGTGTTCGGCGAAGCACTGCTTCATGGCAATCTGCAATGCCATGTACTCGTAGTTGGTGCGCTCGTAGTAGAGGTAATCGTCCAGGGGCATCTTCACAATGTCCTGCTCCGCGTCGAAGACGGCGTGGACGCTTTCGTCGCGTTCCAGCGGCGGGTTGAAGAGCGAGCATGCGCTCAGCGGGAGCACGCCGATGGCCAGCAGGGCACCCGTGGCGAGCAGGCGGCGGCGCGTGCCGGTGCGAGGGGTAGTTCCGGTGCGAGGAGCGGATGCAGTGGAGCTACGGTTGAGGGACTTCATCGTTGAACACCTTTCATAAGAGTGAGTTGCTCACCACATTACACTTTTTGCTCCTTGCCGCGCTCGAATTTCGGGGGGGGTGTGCACCAAAAATTTTTGCGCGCCCACTCATCTGCCGAGAGCTGCAGCCTCTGCGGGAATATCCTCTGTAGGAATAGTCCTCTGGGGGCATAGAAAAATCCCCCGAACTTCTCAGAAGAGAAATTAGGGGGATTCTTCAATCAGCTACATGCTACTTGGTCGGCAGTTCAGCCAGTTCGGTAGCGTCGTGAGCCTCGGGGATGTGATCCACGTGCAGACGCTTACGGAAGACCCAGTAGGTCCATGCCTGGTAGACGAACACGACCGGCAGACCAAGGCAGGTCACGAAGGTCATAACGCCCAGGGTGTACTCGGAGCTGGAGGCGTTCGCAATGGTGAGCGAGTATGCCGGGTCCAGAGTGGAGGGCAGAACGTTCGGGTACATTGCGGTGAAGATTGCCAGAGCGCCGAATGCGAGGAACACGGACAGACCAGCGAAAGCGCGACCCTCACGGCCACCCTTTGCGGAGATCCAAGCAATCAGAACAGCAACCACAGCCAGGATGGTGCACAGCCAGGAGATGCCGTTACCGGTGGTGAAGTCCAGAGTCAGAACCCATGCAACGATCGGCAGCAGCAGGACGGGAGCCCAGCGTACCAGGGTGTTGCGGGCACGGTCGCGGATATCACCGTCGGTCTTCAGGGCGATGAAGGCAAGACCCTGAACCAGGGCGAAGCCAACGAAGCCCAGACCGCCGAGCAGAACCGGCAGGGAGACCCATGCGAAGGCGCCGCCGACGCGGTCGCCGTTCTCGTTGATGGGCAGACCCATGGAGGTCAGACCGAGCAGAGCGCCGACGAGCAACGCGATGAAGAAGGAAGAAACAGACAGAGCGATGTTCCAGTTACGGATCCACTTCTCATCGTTCTTCTTACCGCGGTATTCAATGGCGACCACGCGCAGAATCAGGAAGACCAGCGCGAGGGTCAGGGGGATATACAGAGCCGAGAAGAGGGCTGCGTACCAGATGGGGAATGCTGCGAAGATAGCAGCACCGCCGGACACAATCCACACCTCGTTACCGTCCCAGACGGGGCCGATGATGTTCAGCAGCAGACGGCGTTCCTTCTCGTTCTTGGTGAACTTGGAACCCATCAGCATACCGACACCCAGATCGAAACCGTCGAGAATCATGTACATGATGAGGAAGACGCCAATGGCGACAAACCAGAGGGTGGGCAGGCCAGGCTGACCGGCAAAGATATTGAAATCAAAGTTCATGGTGAATCAATCCTTACCCGCCTAGTAGGCGAACTCCAGCACATCGCGCTTGGACTTGTCGTTGGACTCGTCCTCGTGGGGCGACTGAACCAGCTCGGGCATTGCTGCCACAACACCGGCCTTGACGTACTTGATGAGCAGGTAAACCTCAACCACCATCAGCACGCCGTAGAGCAGGCCCAGGGTGAGCAGGGAGAAGAGGATTTCTTCACCGGAAACACCCGGGGAGATAGCTGCTGCGGTGAACAGGTGGATCGAGGGATCACCCTGAAGGTTCGGAGCCACAACGAAGGGCTGGCGGCCCATTTCGGTGAAGATCCAGCCCAGTGCGATTGCGAAGAAGGGAGCCATGATGGACCAGACAGCAACGTTCTTGAGCAGCTTGGACTCGGGAACGGTGCCAACGCCCTTCTTACGGGTTACCCACAGTGCGTAGAGGTAGAGGGGCAGTACGACTGCACCCAGACCAATCATGCCGCGGAAGCCCCAGTAGGAGACCTCGAGGGAGGGCAGGTAGTCAATCTTCTGACCTGCACGCTCGCCGTAGAGCGGGTTGTTGGGCAGGTTGGTGCCGAACTTAGCTTCGTACTCGGGCAGCAGGGTCTGAATACCCTTCACCGGGGTATCGAAGTTGTCGTGTGCCAGGAAGGACAGCACGCCGGGGACCTCGATGATGGGGGTGATCTTGTCGCAGCTCTGAGCGCCGAGCTCGCCGATGGTCAGAACAGAGAAGGCGGTACCGTCGTGGCACGCAGCTTCTGCGGCAGCCATCTTCATGGGCTGCTCGTGGATCATCATCTGTGCCTGCAGGTGGCCGGATGCACCAACACCTGCGAACGCGAGGAGACCAACGACTGCGCCCAGGCGCAGGGACTTGATCCAAACCTGGAAGTCCTTCTTGTCTCGTGCGCCCTTGTCGGACTCACCAACGACGACCTTGCCGTCAACGACCTTGTCGATGCCGTCCTTGCGGCGACGCCACAGCTTGTACCAGGCAATACCGACCAGGAAGCCACCGGCAACCTGGATGGATGCGGTGATGACGTGAGAGAAGGTCACCCATGCGAGGGGGTTCATCAGCACTGCGCCAATGTCGGTCATGCGGGGACGACCGTCAATCATTTCTGCACCGACGGGGTGCTGCATCCAGGAGTTTGCAACCAGAATGAAGAATGCAGAAATCCAGGAGCCGAGAACTGCCATGAACAGACAGAAGGCGTGGACTGCGGGCTTGAGGCGGTCCCAACCGAAGATCCACAGACCAAGGAAGGTCGACTCAACGAAGAAGGCGAAGAGGCCTTCCATTGCCAGCGGAGCGCCGAAGACGTCGCCGACGAAGCGGGAGTATTCACTCCACGCCATGCCGAACTGGAATTCCTGAACCAGACCGGTGGCCACACCCATAGCGAAGTTAATGAGGTACAGCTTGCCCCAGAACTTCGTCATGCGCTTGTATTCGTCCTTCTTGGTACGAACGTAGCAAATGTACAGGTAGGTCACCACAAGGCCCAGACCCAGAGTCAGCGGAACCATGAAGAAGTGGTAGACGGTGGTAATACCGAACTGCCACCTACCAAAATCAAGGGGATCCATTGATAGGTCCTTACTATGTGTGTACTTAATGTGCGTTTGTGCCAGATTTCGGGTAGTCCACCATCGATGGAGGGCATACGAGAGTTACTGACACAGTGTCTCTCATGCTTCTAAGGTACAGGGTTTTCCTAAGAAGCTGTGAGTAGGCTGTGCATAGTATGGACGTTTATTGTTTGACGTTTCGCTAAAGGTACCTTGGACGTTATCCCTCGACGCAAGGGTGGTGAGAGGAATGAGACACGATGGTGCCTTGCGGGGTTGAGAAGCAGTTTCGGAACCTTGGTGAAATATTGCAGTTTTTAATATTTTCTGCAAAATTTTGGTGACAGATTTCGTGATTGTGACAGGTGCTTCAAGTAGTGCTCAAAGCTTAAATTTGCCTGTTTCATGCGGAATTTACGCGGAATCTCCGAGAATTGCGTGACTATTCTCACACAAAATTCATGGATTGTGACACGCCAGCCACCACTGCCCCGCAAGGCACCGCAATGCCCCGCAAGGTACCGCACGCTACATATCGATGCTCTACATATCAATGCTCTCGGCATCCAGCTGATGAGCACCCGCAATAATGAATTCCTTACGCGGAGCCACCTCAGAACCCATCAACAAGGAGAACGCACGCTCGGCAGCCTCCGCATCCTCAATGCGAATACGGCGCAACATGCGATGACGCGGATCCATCGTCGTCTCAGCCAGCTGGTCAGCGTCCATCTCACCCAGACCCTTATAACGCTGAATGGGTTCCTTATAGGACACCCCCTGCTCCCGCAGAGAATCCAGAAGCTCGTGCAGCTGCTTCTCCGAGTAGGTGTACACCATCTCGTTCGGCTTGCCGCGGCGCACCACCTCCACACGATGCAGAGGCGGAACCGCAGCGTACACGCGACCCGCCTCAATCAGCGGACGCATGTAACGGTAGAACAGGGTCAGCAGCAGGGTACGGATGTGGGCGCCGTCCACGTCCGCATCGGTCATCATAATGACCTTGCCGTAGCGAGCAGAGTCCAGGTCAAAGGTACGACCCGAACCCGCACCGATCACCTGAATCAGCGCCGCGCACTCAGCATTCGCGAGCACATCAGTCACCGAAGCACGCTGAGTGTTCAGGATCTTACCGCGAATCGGCAGCAGAGCCTGATACGAGGAAGAACGCGCCAGACGCGCCGTGCCCAGCGCCGAGTCACCCTCCACAATGAACAGCTCAGAATGCTCAACATTGGTCGAACGGCAATCCACCAGCTTGGTGGGCATGGACGAAGACTCCAGCGCGGTCTTACGGCGCTGAGTTTCCTTATGGATGCGCGCCGAGACGCGGGTCTTCATCTCAGAGACGACCTTCTCGCACAGAGCGGCCGCCTGAGCCTTCTCCGCACGGGCGGTCGACTCCAGGCGAGCCTTCAGCGCATCACCCACGACCTTCGACACAATCTGGCGAACCGCCGGGGTACCCAGAATCTCCTTGGTCTGACCCTCAAACTGCGGCTCGGCAAGACGCACGGTCAGCACGGCGGTCAAGCCGGCGAGCACGTCGTCCTTCTCAATCTTGTCGTTACCCACCTTGTACTTGCGGGCATTATCGGCAAGGTGCTTGCGCATCACGCGCAGCAGGCCCTGCTCAAAACCGGTCGTGTGAGTACCGCCCTTGGGGGTGGCAATAATGTTCACGAAGCTGCGGACCGTCGTCTCGTAACCAATGCCCCAGCGCAGCGCAACGTCCACTTCGCAATCGCGCTCCACGTCGGTCAGCTGCGAGCGGCCGTCCTCACCCAGCACCGGCACGGTCTCGGTGAAAGATCCGCTGCCGCTAAAACGCCAGGTGTCGGTAATACGCTCATCGTGCGCCAGAAACTCGACGAACTCGCTAATGCCGCCGTCGTACTGGAAAACTTCCTCGTGGGGTTCCAGCTCGCCGGGGGTGCCGGGCAGTCGGCGCTCATCACGGATGCAAATACGCAGACCCGGAATGAGGAACGCGGTCTGGCGCGCACGAGCAGCCAAGTCCTCGTAGCTGAACTTAGCGTCGGGGGTGAAAATCTGCGGGTCAGCCCAATAGCGCACACGGGTGCCGGTCACGCCACGCTTAGCGCGACCCACAATCTGCAGGGCGTCAGTGCCCTCGGTTGCGGGAGTGAACGGATCTTCGGGCTTGGGGGTGCGGCCGGACTCGAAGAATCCGGGAATGCCGTGGCGGAAGGACATCTGGTAGGTCTTCGAGCCACGGTCCACCTGCACGTCCAGACGGGAAGACAGCGCGTTCACCACGGAAGCGCCCACACCGTGCAAACCACCGGACGCGTTATAGGAGCCGCCGCCAAACTTACCGCCGGCGTGTAGCTTGGTGAATACGACCTCGACACCGGACAGGCCGGTGCGCGGCTCAATGTCGGTGGGGATACCGCGGCCATCATCGCGCACCTCAACCGAACCGTCACGGTACAGAATGACCTGGATGGACTGGCCGAAACCGGCGAGCGCCTCATCCACCGAGTTGTCGATAATCTCCCAGAGGCAGTGCATCAGGCCGCGAGAGTCGGTGGAGCCAATGTACATGCCCGGGCGTTTGCGTACAGCTTCCAGACCTTCCAGCACGGAGAGGTGACGGGCAGTGTAGTTCGAAGACGCCACGGGAATCCTTTCGGGTGAATATGTCTGCGGTGGTGAACGCGTGCCACCGGGCGGAGTGCGAGTCCGGCTCAAGTGCTACGGGGGCAGAACGACAGCGGGGCACGACGCGTGTCGTGCCCCGCAGAGCGTTCAACGTTCGGAACTCTATTCTAGCGTGGCTTGGGGAAAAGAGTGATTAAGACAGTCACCGCTAATGCGCTGCTCTGCTCCCACGTTCCTTCCCCTAGTGTGCCTCACCCGAGGCGCGCGAGGAACTCTCGTGACGGTTCGTGACCATGATATTGGACTTGAAATAGAACTCTTCGGGAAGCTCATTCGTAACCGGGCCGTGCGGGAATTCGCTGAGCTTCGGCACAAAGTACCAGTCCATCAGCTCGCCGCTGCTCTGCTTGAGTACGCGGCGTTCCCTCATGGCGTGGCGTACCTTGCGGCGCAGGCGCGGGCTATCTTTCAGGGTGGTGGTGAAAACCCACGGAGTCTCGTAGCCCTCGGTGACCATGCCGAAGGTGATGCGCAGGTTGCCGTTCGTATCGGCGTCCATCGTGAAGTCGCCGTCTGCGATATCGGTGAAGGCGAGCATCCAGCTGTGTCGGCGTTCGTAGCTTTCGCGGGTGGTCTGCAACGCCGCAATGATGCGGTGGTCGACCAGCAACTCCACCTTGCGTTCGGTGATTTCACCCAGACGGGCGTAGGAGCCGAAGGCGCGGTTCGCGCCGCTGCGACGAGGCCACTTCGTCACCGCACCGTGCGGCACCTCCCCCGCAAAGGTAAAGGGGCCCGTCATGGTGCCGGGCAGACGCAGACGCTCGAACGGAGCGGTCGGCAGGAAGGTCGTCAGCAGCTGATCGGAGCTTACCGACTTACCCCAGCGCGCCATCTCAAAAATGGTCGGTTCGGGGCCCACCGGGTAGAGGCGCGGCATCTTGCGACCGAACTCGTCAAAGCCCTCAATAAACTCGCCGTTGGAGCTGTACCCGGGCATGGTCGCACCGAGCGGTCGAGTCCACGACCCCGAATACGGCTTGGTCAGGTGCGGGTTCTGCACCGGCAGGATGCTGGTGCGAGCACCCAGGTAGGCGGGCATGCGGGAGAGGTTACGCCATGCGAACTTCGCGGCAACCGCCTCGCGCCACCACATCGGGCGTTTGCCCGGGGTCTGCCCGCCCAGGCAGTGCATGAGCAGCCAGAATCCAGCCCAGCCGAGGCACCCTGCGGCAACCACGCAGAAAATAATCGTCAGCACAGTGTGCAGGGTTCCGGTCGCCCAGATATTCGTGGCGATCAGAGCCATGAACGCCACCCACGCCGCCATGACGTACGGGCCAAGCGTAATCATCGGATCGACCACCTTCACGGCGGCAATGACGCGGCGGTTCAGTCCGCGCCACACGTAGGAGTACGCCCAGCATCCGGCGGCAAGGGCGAGTGCCATCAGCAGAAGAAGGATGAGCATCGGTGTGTCTCTTTCGCTGCAGGTTTTTCTACCGCGGTCGGTGACAGCAAGCGTCGAGCAGATGCCCCGCTGAAAGGCTCTTCAATAGCAAAACTCGTCTGCCGAAGGTACCTTCAGCAGACGAGTTTCTTTGGTGTCACTAGCCTTGAGGTAAAAGCTTCTTTACCTATTGTGCCTTTAATTGGTATCCCTGTGGGGGATTTTAGGGGGATGCACGAAAAAATCGTACCCAACCCCGCGTTTCCACCCAACAGAGCGGCACAGTGAGACCGGTGCAGTGAGACCGGCGCTACGAGACAGGTACAGTGAGTACGCTCTGGCGCCTCAGCGACGGTTTTAGACAGCGATTTTAGGAGGTCAGCGCAGCAGCAATCTGAGGAATCAGCGCCTCAAAAGCACGCGCACGGTGGCTAATCGAGTTCTTAATCTCGGCGGGAATCTCAGCGCAAGACTTGCCAGCGTACTGCCCCTCATACAGGGCGTTCTCACCGTTCAGCTCCACGGGGCGCAGAATCGGGTCGTAACCGAAGCCGCCCTCCCCCGCCGGTGCAGTCAGCAGCTCGCCGGGCAGCTCGCCGTACTCGACCGCCTCAAAACCGTTCGGGGAGGCAACCGACGCCGCGCAGCAGAACTTCGCGCCGCGGTGCTCGGCAGAAATATCGCTCAGCTGAGCCAGCAGCAGGTTCAGGTTCGCGGTATCATCGCCGTGGCTACCCGCCCAGCGCGCCGAGAAAATACCGGGAGCGCCGTTGAGCACATCCACCGACAGGCCGGAATCGTCAGCAATAGCGATCAGGCCGGTTGCCTCGGCAACAGCGCGCGCCTTCAGCAGGGAGTTCTCAGCGAAGGTCACGCCGGTCTCGGGAACATCGGGAGCATTCACGCTGGAGGCGTCAACCACCTGGGTGTCAACGTCCAGGCCGTCAATGCGTCCGCGCAGAATTTCACGCAGTTCCTTGAGCTTGCCCTTATTGTGGCTTGCCAGAACAATCTTTGCGTCTGCCATAGTTTCTCCTTGTCGACGGAACTAGTTACTGGGACGGGTTAGTGTGCCAGTGCTTCACGCTGAATCTGAGCCAGCTCGGCGGTGCCTTCCAGCGCCAGGTCGAGCAGCCTGTTGAGCTCGTCCCGGTCGAAAGGCGCGCCCTCGGCGGTGCCCTGAACCTCAACGAACTTGCCGCTGCCGGTGACGACCACGTTCATGTCGGTCTCGGCGCGCACGTCCTCGGTGTAGGGCAGATCAAGCATGGGGGTGCCGTCAATAATGCCCACCGAAATTGCGGACACCGAATCAATCAGCGGGTTCGCCTTAGCGGGCAGAATCTTCTGCTCCTTCGCCCAAGAAATAGCATCAGCCAGCGCCACGTACGCACCGGTAATAGAAGCGGTGCGGGTGCCGCCGTCAGCCTGCAGAACGTCACAGTCGAGCACAATGGTGTTCTCGCCCAGCTCGTCCATGTTGATGACCGCACGCAGGGAGCGACCAATCAGGCGAGAAATCTCGTGGGTGCGGCCGCCCACGCGACCCTTCAGCGACTCGCGAGAAGAACGGGTGTTGGTGGCGCGCGGCAGCATCGCGTACTCGGCGGTCACCCAGCCCTTACCTTCGCCCTTGAGCCAGCGCGGCACGCCCTCGGTGAAGGATGCGGTGCACAGCACGCGGGTGTTGCCGAACTCGATGAGGGCGGAACCCTCAGCATTGCGGGACCAGCCGCGGGTAATGGTGATGGGGCGCAGTTCGTTGAGGGCGCGGCCGTCTTCGCGGGTTGCAGTCATGGGTTCTCCTTGAATCTGTCTGCAGGATTTATGTCTGTCTGTTGAATCTATGTCGACAAGTGAGCGGGGCTGAGCACAGTTTGTACTAGCCCAGCTTGTTTTAGCCCAGCTCGGGTTTGGCCTAGTCCAGCTCTGGCTTAGGCAGCGCAATCGCGGTGTTCAGCGGCGGATCGAGCACCTCCACCACGTTCAGGGTGGACGTGACCGGGTGAGCCTCCGTCGGGCGCGGGTAGATGCGGTAACTTGCCGCCATTTCGGCAATGCCGACCGGGCCGGAGAAAGCACTGCGCGCCTCCGCGCGGGCGATGTCCGGGTCGTTCCACACGGGTAGGTGGGTCAGTAGCAGGTTACGCACGCCAGCCTCCGTGGCGGCCTCGCCGGCGCGCTTGCCGGTCAGGTGAATACCGCGCAGGGCGTCGTCGCGGCCCTCCTGGTATGCCGCCTCGCAGAGGAACAGGTCAGCGCCGCGCGCAGCCTTGACCAGGCCCTCGCACAGGTCGGTATCGCCCGAGTACGAGAACACTGTGTGGCCCTCGCGGTCGTTGCAGGTGATGCGCAACGCGTACGGGTCCTTCGAGGGGTGAACCACGCGGAACGGCTCCACGCGGAAGGGGCCAATCTGCACGGGCTCACCCTCAGTCCAGGTGTGGTACTCAAACTCGGTGCTCATGCCCGGATCAGGGTCCAGGCCGTGAGTCGCCGAAAGGTACTCGTTAATCGCGGCGGGACCGTACAGCGGAATGCGGCCCTTGGGCCAGCCGCGCGGATCCCACTTGACCGCCACGTGCAGACCGGACAGGTCGATGCAGTGGTCCGGGTGCAGGTGCGAAATCAGAATCGCGTCGATATCGCTCAGGTCGATATGGCGCTGGAGCATGCCGAGGGAGCCGTTGCCCATGTCCATGATGATGCGCCAGGTTCGACCCGCGAAGTCCGTGGCGGTGAGCATGTAGCAACTAGCCGGTGAGACGGGGCCGGGAAAGGAGCCCGTGCAACCGATAACGGTTAGACGCATGAGGTGTCGTCCTTAGGGGTGGTGCCAGAAAATTCGGTGCCCGCGACAGTGTGTGCTGCCTCTGCAGGATCTGCCGATTCGTCGAGGGTAATGCTGCGGTGTGCCGCAAGCATTTCGGGAGTGAGTGCCGCCAGCGAGCCGGTCGGGTAGCGTTCCGCCACGGAGCTGGTGTGGCGCACGTTGGTGACCTCGGGGCCAAGGAAGCGGCGCGCCAGCTGCGAGAACGTCTCAGATTCGCCGGTGGCGAGGAATTCGTGGTGCGGGTTTTCTGTGGGGACCGGGCTTTCAATGGCGTGGTTGAGCAGTTCGCGGTACACGTCCTTCGCGGTCTCATCCGCGGAGGACACCAGGGTGACGTTCTCACCCATAATGTAGGAAATCACGCCGGCCAGCAGCGGGTAGTGGGTACAGCCGAGCACGAGGGTGTCCACGCCGGCGTCCTTGAGCGGCTGCAGGTACTCGCGGGCGGTCTCCAGCAGCTCGGGGCCGGAGGTAATGCCCTTCTCCACGAACTCCACGAAGCGCGGGCACGCTACCGAGTGCACCTCAAGGTTCGGGGTGATCGCGAAAGTGTCCTCGTAGGCGCGGGAGGTGACGGTCGCCTCCGTCGCAATCACGCCGATCTTGCGGTTGCGGGTTGCGGCGAGCGCACGGCGGGCGGCGGGCTGAATCACCTCAATGACGGGGATGCCGTACTGGCGGGTGTAGCGTTCGCGGGCGTCGCGGAGCACCGCTGCGGAGGCGGTGTTGCAGGCGATGACGAGCATTTTCACGCCGGAGTCGACGAGTTCATCCATGATGCGTAGCGCGTTGGCGCGTACTTCTGCGATTTTGAGGGGGCCGTAGGGGCCGTGGGCGGTGTCGCCGACGTAGATGATGCGTTCGTGAGGCAGCTGGTCCATGATGGCGCGTGCCACGGTGAGTCCGCCAACGCCGGAGTCGAAGACGCCGATGGGTGCTGCGGCGGTGGGGCCTACGGGCGCGGGGCTTCCCCAGGGGGTGCGGGCACGGTAGGGATTTGTTGCGTCGATGCTGTCACTCATGTGTCACCTACACTTCGTTATCGGTCGGGTACCACGTTCTATGCTAACTCGCTAAGGTTACCCTTTTAGTCCGTTGAGCGGTTAGATGAGTCGAGAACCACCATTATGTGGTTGTATATGACGATAGTTTGAGGGGAATTTGAAAAATTCGTTCTATTCTTGCTCTTTTTCCCCGCCATCTGCCCCGCCAAATACTCCGCCGGACTTTTCCTCTTCTTCGTCGTCCAGCCCGTTGAGCATGGCAAGCATGAGCGAGTCCTGAATCCAGGAGACGAAGTTGTACACCACAGCCATATACTCTTCTTGGGTCTCAATCTCGGAAGGGTCAGTGAACGCCGCAATATCTTCTGCGGTGCCTTCATCCACGATGTAGAGGCGGTCGGCGAGCACCAGGCGAATATCGCCGAGCGCAGCAGCCCAGGCGCGGGCGTGCTCTTCGTTCAGGCGCAGGTCGCTGGACTCAATGTCGAAGGCAAGCATGGCGAGGTTCGCGCGTTTGGTTTCGCGCAGGTCGCGTTCGGTGTAGCGGCGGTATTCGGTGGCGGTCTCGTCGTCGCTGCTTGCGGCGGGGAGCAGGCGTGCTACGGCGCTATCGGCGGGGATGGTGGGGTTTTCGGTGATGCCGACCAGCGCCTCCAGTGGGTCGACGGTGCCGCCGTCGGCGGTGGTATCTGCCGGGCGCAGTAGTACGCGCACGTCTTCGGCGAGTTCGCGAATCAGGTTGCGTTCGGCGGGTTCGAAGGAGGCGGTGTAGCCTCCGGGGGTGCGGCGGAAGGGTCGCGCCATTAGTTTTCTACTTTCTCGAAGGTTGCAAGCAGACCCCAGGCGTGCATTGCCTGGGTGTGTTTTTCGGCGTCTTCGCGCGAGCCGGTGAAGACGATTGCCTTGCCGTTGTTGTGTACCTGCAGCATGAGCTCTTCTGCGCGGGCGCGGGAGTAGCCAAAGTGGCTGCGGAAGACGTAGGACACGTAGGTCATGAGGTTGACGGGGTCGTTCCAGACAATGACTTTCCAGGGGGTGTCTGTGGCGAGGATGTTCTCCAGGGTGGTGTCGAGGTCGGTATTCTCGAGGGTTCCGGTGGAGAGGGTCACGGCGGTAGTGTTCATTGGTTTCCTTTGCGGCCGGTTCCCTTTGATTATACGGGCGGGTATGTGTTGCCCCTGTGTTGCCTCTGTATTGCTCCTGTGTTCGTCCTGCGCTACTGCGGTGTTTACCCTGCACTACCCCGATGCTCGTCCTGCGTTGCTCCCGCGCAGAGTGCTGGTAATTTGTCACACTACAGCACTTAGAGTCAAGAATACTTTATGTAGTGCTTGACACGCCGATTCAAGAGGAAAAATACCCTAATCCCCCACTACAATAAACACATGGCTACTACTTCCCTTCTCACCGACCACTACGAACTGACCATGCTCCAGGCGGCACTCGCCTCCGGCGCAGCCAACCGTAAGTGCACCTTCGAAGTCTTCACCCGCCGCCTGCCCGCAGGCCGCCGCTACGGCGTCCTCGCAGGCACCGGCCGATTCCTCGAAGGCCTCGCAAACTTCCGCTTCACCGACGAAGAACTCTCTTTCCTCTCCTCCCGCAACATCGTCAACAAAGAAACCCTCTCCTACCTCGAATCCTTCACCTTCAGCGGCAACATCCGCGGCTACGCAGAAGGCGAAGCGTTCTTCCCCCACTCCCCCGTCATGCAGGTCGAAGGCACCTTCGCCGAAGCGTGCGTCCTCGAAACCTACCTGCTGTCCATCCTGAACTTTGACTCCGCCGTGGCGAGCGCCGCCTCCCGCATGAGCGCAGCCGCAGGCAACCGCCCCTGCCTCGAAATGGGTTCGCGCCGCGCCCACGAACGCGCCGCCGTCTCCGCTGCACGCGCCGCCGTGATCGCCGGCTTCGCGGGCACCTCCAACCTGGAGGCTGGCCTGCGCTACGGCCTGCACACCATCGGCACCAGCGCCCACGCGTTCACCCTGCTGCACGACAGCGAACGTGAAGCGTTCGAGGCGCAGCTGCGTTCCCTCGGTGCCCGCACCACACTGCTCGTCGATACCTACAACGTGGACGAGGCGGTCCGCCTCGGCGTGGAACTCGCGGGCGAAGAGCTCGGCGGCGTGCGCTTGGACTCCGGCGACCTGGTCGCCACCGCGGCACGCGTTCGTGAACTGCTCGACTCACTCGGCAACACCCACACCAAGATCACCGTCACCAGCGACCTGGACGAGTACGCTATCGCATCCCTGGCGGCAGCACCCGTGGACTCCTACGGCGTGGGCACCAAGCTGGTCACCGGCTCCGGCGCGCCGACCTCCTCCATGGTGTACAAGGTTGTTGAGCGTGAGAACTCCGCCGGTGAAATGCAGCCGGTCGCTAAGGCGTCGGCTGGCAAGGCGTCCATCGGTGGCGCCAAGCGTGCGGCCCGCCGCCTCAACGGCATGGGCATAGCGACCTCCGAGGTTCTGGGCACCCACGAGGACCCGAGCCTGCTCGAGGACACCCGCCCGCTCATGGTGGACTTCGTCCGCAACGGCGAGCTGCTCCCCGGCTTCACCGGCGAGGAAGGTGTGCGCCGCGCAACCGCCCGCCACGTAGCATCCCTGGCTGAGCTTCCCGAAGCTGCCCACCGCCTCTCGGAGGGTGAGCCGATCATTCCGACCGAATTCATCTAAACCACCCTTCTGAGATACTGTTTTTCACCTGGCGAATCAGAGTGAAAACTCATTCCTACTTGTAAAGGACAGATATGTCTAAGGCACTCATTATTGTTGACGTGCAGAACGATTTCTGCGCCGGCGGCGCCCTCGCCACCGAGCGCGGTGCGGACGTTGCCGCACTGATTAGCGAATACGTGGAGAACAACCACCACCGCTACGACGCGATTGTCGCCACCCAGGACTGGCATATCGATCCGGGCTCGCACTTCTCTGACACCCCCGACTACGTTGACTCCTGGCCGGTGCACTGCGTCGCCAAGAGCGAAGGCGCGCAGATTCACGAGAACCTGGACACCGACTACATTGAGGCGTACTTCCGCAAGGGCCGCTTCGAGGCAGCCTACTCGGGTTTTGAGGGTCTTCTCGCCCCCGAGGATGAGGTCGCAACCGGCGAGCACGAGCCCGGTGCGGATGCATCCGAGGACGGCCCGCAGACTCCCCTGTCGGAGTGGCTGGATGAGCGCGGCATCGAGTTCGTCGATGTTGTCGGTATCGCCACCGATTATTGCGTGTCGGCAACCGCTCGCGATGCGGTCGATGCAGGCTACGAGACTCGCGTTCTGGTTGACCTGACCGCGCCCGTACACGAGGACAAGCTTGACGAAACCACTGAGGCACTGGAAGCCGACGGCGTAGAGGTCGTAGAGGTCCTCTAGCCTCAACGCAACTCGCACAACGATAGGGCGGGCACCCCGAGAGTACTCGGGATGCCCACCCTATCGCGTCTACGCGAACAAATATTACGGGCACGCAAAAGCCCCGCGAGCGCATACACACCCGCGGGGCTTTTCTCTACATTCTATTCACGTTCTAGCGTCGGCCCACGAACCAGTCCGATAGCTTATCGATACGCGCCTGAATCTGCTCCGCAGAAGCCTGCGCTACCGCCGGGCCGCCACAAATCTTACGCAGCTCATTATGAATCACGCCGTGCGGCTGACCCGAACGAATCGACCACGCCGCCACATTCTTCGCCAACTTATTGCGTAACTCCTTCAACTGGCGGTGATCCACCACCGAAGGCGCCGCAGCCGCCGGGCGGCGTGCCGCATGCTCACGCTGATGCGCTCGCAACAGCGTACCGACCTGTTCGGCATCCAGCAGGCCCGGAATACCCAGGAAGTCCTGCTCCTCCTCGCTACCCACGGCGAGGTTGCCGGAGGCGAACTCGGCGCCGTCGAACAGCACACCGTGGAAGGACGCCTCGGAGCCGAGCGCCTCGAATTTGCCGCGTGCCAGCTGCTCGGAGGCGCGTTCCTCGCGGTTTGCTTCTTCGAGCAGGTGGTCGTCCAGGCCCTCGACCATGGGGTCGATTTCCTGGGGTGCGCCGCGGTCGAGGGCGTGGTCGCGTTCTACTTCCATGTCGTTGGCGAGCATCATCAGCTGCGGCACCGACGGCAGGAACACGGAGGCGGTTTCGCCGCGCTTGCGGGCACGCACGAAACGGCCGATTGCCTGGGCGAAGAATAGCGGAGTGCTGGTGCTGGTGGCGTACACGCCCACGGCGAGGCGGGGCACGTCCACGCCTTCGGACACCATGCGCACGGCGACCATCCAGCGCTGCGTGCCTTCACGGAATTCATCGATTTTTGCGGAGGCTTCACGGTCGTCAGAGAGGATCACGGCGGGGTATTCGCCGGTGATTTTCTGAAGCTGTTCGGCGTAGGCTTTGGCGTCCGCGTGGTCGGTTGCGATGACGAGCGCACCGGCGTCAGGCACGGTGCGGCGCACCTCGGTTAGACGCTTATCGGCCGCCGCGAGCACGGTCGGGATCCATTCGCCGTTGGGATCGAGGGCGGTTCGCCACGCCTGGGAGGTGATGTCCTTGGTGAAGCCTTCGCCGAGGTTTGCCGCCATTTCCTCACCTGCGGAGGTGCGCCAACGCATCTGGCCCGAGTACGCCATGAAGATGACCGGGCGCACCACGTGGTCCTTCAGCGCGGGGCCGTAACCGTAGGAGTAGTCCGCCTTGGAACGGCGGATACCGTCATTGTCGACCTCGTAGGTGACGAACGGAATTGGGGAGGTATCCGAACGGAACGGGGTACCCGTCAGCGCCACGCGGCGGGTCGCGTCGTCGAACGCTTCACGCAGGCCGTCACCCCAGGAAAGGGAATCACCGGCGTGGTGAATCTCGTCGAAGATTACGAGGGTTTTCGTTTCCTCGGTGTTGCGGGCGTGCAACTGCGGCTTATTCGCCACCTGCGCGTAGGTCAGCGCCACACCCTTGTAATGGCGGCTGATGGTCACATCCGCGTTCTTGAAGTTCGGATCAATGGGAATACCGACCTTCGCGGCGGCGTCTGCCCACTGCTTTTTCAGGTGGTCGGTCGGCGCCACAACAATGAGCTGGCGGACCGTGCCGCGGTTGAATAGTTCCTTGGCGAGTGTCAGCGCAAACGTGGTTTTACCCGCGCCGGGGGTTGCCACAGCCATGAAGTCGCGGGGGTTGGTTTCGAAATACTTCTGCATGGCTTCTGCCTGCCAGGCGCGCAGGCTAACGGAAGTACCCCAGGGGGCCCGGTCGGGGTATGCCGGGGAGAGCTTCGGCTTCACCATACTGTCGAATAGTGTGGGTTCCTCTGCGGGTGCGCTCATTCTCTCCTTCTTCCTCGCCTACCTCTACTGATTCCTCACGCCGACTCAGCACGGGGGCGCTTCTCCCCCGTGTGGAGGTGGTGGGCACTCTGGCGTTCCCATTGCTCTGGTGTTCTTAGCGCTCTGACGGTCTGGGCACAGCGAGGTTAAATTCTAGCACCACATCCGCGGGTTGGGCCGGGCTGTGGTGCAAGAATTTGGTGCTCGTCAGCAAAGTCTCATGAGTGGTGTTGGATCATTGAGTCTTGCTGCTGCGGCGTGTTATTTATTCGTATTTATTCAGGCGTATTGTCTGAGGCGTGTCGTCTGGCGCGTATTATTCGCTGGAGCCGTTGTCGCCGTCGTTGCCGGGTGCGAGGCCTTCGTAGATTTCCTTGCACTGGGGGCAGACGGGGAACTTCTGCGGGTCGCGGCCGGGTACCCACATTTTGCCGCAGAGGGCGCGCACGGGTTCACCTGTCAGCGCCGATTCGAGGATCTTTTCCTTGCGTACGTAGTGGGAGAAGCGCTCGTGGTCGCCGGGCTCAGAAAGCTGGGTTTCTTCGCGTTCGAGCAGTGCGGTGCCGCCTGCGGTTCCGGGGCCAAAGGGGTCTTCGATGCCTTCGATAGAGCTCATGTTTCTCCTTGATGATGAGGTGGAATACATAGGGTGAGGGGTGCCGCTGCATGGTTGGGTGATTGGCGCCTTCTCTCTCTATTTTAGTAGCAGTTGGGAGGTGCTGAGCCCCGGGTGGTCAATATGGAGGCAGGCCACAGCTCCACCATAGACTCTTAGGTATTGCGGTGAGCTTCTTTCCGTTAGAAGTTCGGGCGCCGCAGAAAAGGGGTTCCGCACCAGGCTTAGTACCTAACACGGAACCCTTCTCTTTTATTCCTGATGTGCTGGAGCTTCAACTCTTGTTAGTTCGCCTAGAAGCGTGCCACACACTCCAGCATCTTGGAGCTGACCTTGTCGTAGCGGTGACCGCCCCACGCCACGCCGCCCACGAGCAGCGCGGCACCAATCAGCAGCTGAATCAAGCCACCATAGACGAGGGTCAGCACATCCTGCGTGCCATAAATGTACACGACAACAGAGATACCGCCGGGCAGGGCACTGAGCATCGCCAAAAGCACGGTGAGCATCAGCATCAACTGCTTAGCGAAGCCGTCAGTGTTCTTCGGGTTCTTGAACGGGTTAGCCCCGGGAGGCGCCACGGGCGGACTAATGAAGGTATCCAGTACGCATCCAATACCTGCAGCCGCAGCGAACACGCCCAGCTGGTGCATCAGCACGATGGGGAAAAGTTCCAGGTGTCCGTTTGCTACGCAGGCGACGAACACCATCACCACCACGACAGGAACCGTCAAGATGCTGTACCCCCAGAGACGACCAATACGGTCGTCAATACCGCGTAGCGGGGAGAGCACGTGCAGGCTGAATGCGGTGTTGTCGTAGGAGACGAGGTAGCACATGTAGTAGCCGGTGAAGATGGTGCAGAAGTACATCCAGAATCCGAAAAGCTGCGTGACGCCGCTATTGATAATCTGGTTGGCTTCAGCCGCGTTGACGCCGTTAAAACTGGCCCGACTTTCGAAGGAGCCTACAGAGCTCAGGAACAGGGGCATAGCCACCGTCAGTATCAGGTAAAGCATGGCGGTGCTTGCGGTCAGCAGCTGCAGACGGTTGTCTTTCAGGATTGAGTGCAGGATTCGTGCCGCTACGGCACCGCGAGGAGTTGCGGGGAAGCGAGCGAACAAGCCCAGGTCACCTGCGGCGACTTCAGCTGCGCTCGCGTGGTGGGCCCCACCACCCACATTCGCCATGGAGCGTGCGAGGTTCTTACCCCACAGCCACCAGCCGCCAACCAGGTAGACGAGGGTCAGCACCAGGCAGCCAAGGGCGGCACCCATATTGCCGGTCGCCATAAAGTAGGGCACGGCGAACGCGGACCCGAAGGGGGTCACGCCCAGCCACGGCAGGTAGGGTAGCATCTCTTCCCAATGCTCGGTCAGGTAAATCATCGTTCCACCGAAGATGAAGCCTGCGCTCATCATCAGTAGCGCGGCAACGATCATCAGGGTGTTGGCGATGCGCGGGTTATCGTTCAGCACCATGCCCAGGCGGTTGGCGAGACGTGCCCACACCATGAGGTTCGCAAGGCCGAGCACGCAGCAGATGAGGTACACGACCAGCGCGAGCGGCTGCGATATAAACGCGATAGCGCCAAGCAGCACGGCAATGATGCTGGCGATGCCGGGGATACCCACGAACCCGCCGAGGAACTGACCCTTCTGCAGGGTGGAGGGCTTGATGGGGAAGAGCACGAATCGGCTCTCATCCAGGGTGCCGTCCAGTCCGCTGAAGAAGATAGGGACGATAGCCCAGGCGAGCGCCACAACGGTGCCCACAAGGAGGGTTCCGAGCTGACCGTATTCGGGGACCTTCGAGTTAGCAATCACGTATGCGGAGCCGAGGCCGAAGAGCATACCGCCCGCATAAAGCGCCGCAAAAATTAGGCCGATGAGCGCCCAGATGCTGCGGCGGAAGGAGGCGAGCACATACTGCCACTTTAGTGAGACGAGGTGCCCAACCATGACAATCCTTCCGAGGAGGTGCGGCCGCCGACCAGCTGCACGAATCGTTCTTCAAGGCTCATGCCGGCGCGTACTTCGTCGACGGTTCCGGCGGCGAGAATACGGCCGGAGTCCATGACGGCTACGTGGTCGCACAGGCGCTGGACAAGGTCCATCACGTGCGAGGAGATAATGACAGTTCCGCCGGAGGCAACGAAGCCACGCAGAATGTCCTGAATATTAGCGGCGGAAACCGGGTCGACCGCCTCAAAGGGCTCGTCCAGGATCAGCACGGAGGGCGCGTGAACGAGAGCGGCGGCGAGCGCAATCTTCTTGGTCATACCGGCGGAGTAGTCGGCAACGGCACGACCCGCAGCGTCGGTCAGATCCATTGCGGCGAGCAGGTCTTTGACGCGGGATGCGACGGTTTCCTTATCGATTCCGTGCAGGTAGCCGGAGTAGGTGATGAGCTGCTCGCCGGTGAGCTTGTCGAAGAGGTGCACGCCGTCGGGTAGCACACCCAGATGTGCTTTGGCCTTGAGGGGGTCGGTCCACATGTCGATGCCTCGCACGTATGCGGTACCTTCGCTGGGCATGAGCATGCCGGTGACCATGGAAATGGTGGTGGTTTTACCGGCACCGTTGCGGCCGACCAGCCCGTAGAAGGATCCGGAGGGGATATCCAGGTTAATGCGGTCGACGGCGACCTTCTGACCGAATGCCTTAGTGAGGCCGCGGATTTCGATGGCGGGGCGAGCGCCAGCGGTCGGTGCGGCCTGCGGGGTGACGGGTAGCTGCGGTGCTACCGATGCGGGAACTACAGCTTCCGGCGATGCCGATTCGGGGACTCTAGCTTGAGGTACTGCCGCGGCGGGAGTTGCCTCTACTGCGGTCTCTAGTACCGGGTTCTGCGGTGAACCTGGTTCTTGCGGGTTCGGGTCCTGGGGAAAGTGACTAGTGTTCATATTTTCACCCTATCACTCCCCGTTGAGGTCTAACAGGTTTGGCGATAAAACCTGCATTATTACGTACTCACAACGCATATTATGGACATTTCGGGGTGCTATAGATGCCATCCAACCGCGCTATCAGACAGGTTGAGTCGTCTGCTCTCCCCCGCCTCAAAACCACTTCAAACCCGCGAACGCAGAACGGGCTACCGTCTACCCCACAGCCGAGTGTAGGGGCGACGATAGCCCGTCCGTATTCAAAGTTCCAGATTCAACGTTTCAGTCGGTTAGAACGGCTCATGACGTTTCCCGGGTGACAGCTATTTTTAGAACAGCGCCATGGTCAGCGCCGCACGCGCCTTGACGGTGCGCGGGTCAGATGCACCCACCACGTCGAAGAGCTGCACGAGACGCTCGCGCACACGCGCCTTATCGTCGGGACCTATCGCGCTGAACAGGCGCAGCAGACGGTTGTACGCGTCCTCCACATGGCCACCGACCAGGTCCAGGTCGGCTACGTTGAATGCCGCCTCAATGTTCATGGGGTCTGCCGCGGCCGCCGCGCGTTCGGTTGCCATGTCCAGATCCTTCACGCGGGCGAGCAGTTCAACCTGTTCCAGGCCGAACTTCGCTTCCTTATCACCGGGGTTCTCGGCAATTGCCTTGCGGTATGCGGCGCGGGCGCCCTCCAGGTCGCCGCGGTCGAGGGCGGCGACAGCTTCTGCGTGCAGGGGCGGCAGGGGCTTTTCATCTTCGGGAACGACCGGGTCGAAGCCGCCGGGCAGCTGGTACTGTGCCGCGAGTTGCAGAACCTGGGAGAGCACATCGCCGAGGTCTTCTGCGCTGACCGGGCCGGTGTAAATCGGTGCCGGGCGGCCCGCCAGAACGGCAACGCCCGCGGGCACGCCGCTCACGCCGAATGCCTGGGCAGCTTCGGGGAGCTTGGTGACGTCCACGGCAGCGCAAATCATGCTACCTGCGGCGGAATCAACAAGCTTCTGCACGCCTTCGAGCATCTGCAGGGAGGAGGGCGAGTGCGGCGCGTAGAGCGCAAAAATTACGGCACCCTGGCTGGAGAGCTGAACGAACTTCTGGAACTCTTCGGGGGTGTTGACCTCGTAGCGCCAGGTGGGAGCGGAGGGGGTCTGCTCGCCGCCCTGTTCGCCAGCAGACTGTGCCGCGTTGGGGTTTAGTTCCATGGCGTTGCGTACGGAGGCGGGAATCTCCTGCGCTGCCCCGTTCTGCGCTGCACCACCCTGCGCGACATGACCCTGTGCCGCGTTCTGGGATGCGCCGCGGTCTGCCGGATCAAAAATAATGCTCATCCTGGGCTCCTTTACGTTCTGTACCTATTGTTGCGTGCGGGCTAAATCCTTCACGCGTTCCTTCCTCTATTATCCCCACAACGCACCGTTGCGAGCGCCCGTTCTCTGTCGCCTACGCTCTGAGCTCATGCCGGGGATAGCGTTTGGGCTATTGCCCGATCCGTCCCGCAAATATCTCTCCCACATGCACTCCCCTGTCCTTGGGATTCACCGTGGACGCCGTAACAAAGTAAACCAGCCGGTAGAATGGCACAGTAGAGAAAAAATACCCGGAATGATTCGGAAAGGAAGAGCATGAGCGAGAAGAAAGCCTCAGAAGCTCCCGCAGAGACGACATCGTCCCCCGAGACGCGCAAGAAGGAATCCCTCACCGATCAGCTAACGGAGACCTTCAGCGAGCTGACCGAAAGCATTAGCCAGGTGCGTTCCAACCGCCGCCGCGCTTCTATGCCTCCTACGGATACCATTCCGGTGGTTCCCGCCGCTTCTGAGGATGCGCCTCCCGCACCGAAGGTGGTCGGCAACGGCAAGGCATCCATGATGCACAACCCGGTCGCTTTTGGTTTCCTCATGACCGTGGGCGTGGGTCTGGCGCTCTTCGCCTACTACATTTTCAACAATGTGGGTGCCCTGGTGGGTTGGGTGACCGGTGCTATTTTCATTGCTCTGGGTCTAGACCCGATTGTGCGCCGCCTGGAGTCTTGGGGCATTAAGCGCGGTATCGGCGTGATTGCTGTGCTTGCTGGTTTTGCTGGCGCTGTGACCGGTCTGGTCATGACCATTGGCCCAATTATTAGCGAGCAGGCATCTAAGTTTGTGCAGTACGCGCCGGGTATCTATCAGAACACAATTGATTCTGATTGGTACCACGAGCTTGATCAGCGTTTTAACATCAGCACCTGGGTGAATGAGAACGTCCCTAAGTTCTTGGAGTCAACGTTCTCCTCTTCACAGGTCAATAGCTTCATGTCGAGCTTGGTTTCTGCTGGGTCTACTTTGGCGCAGAGCGTGACCGGCGTGATTATTGTGCTGTTCCTGTCTCTATACTTCCTCACCTCGATGGACACCATCAAGGCGTGGGGTGTGCGCCTGGCGCCGGCGTCCAAGCGTGTGCGCGTCAAGTACATTACCGACAAGATTACCGAGTCGGTGGGTAACTACGTGATGGGTCAGGCTCTGGTTGCTGTGCTGAACGCGTTTGTGGCGTTCTTGATTATGGCTTTTTTGGGCTTTAGCTTCCCGCAGTTGATGGCTTTGGTCGTCATGATTCTGGCGTTCATTCCGCTGGTTGGTGGCGTGATTGCGCTGATTTTGACCTCGCTGATTCTGCTGACTCAGGGTTGGAGTCTGGCGCTGTGGTTTGCGGTGGCGTACTTCCTGTACTTGCAGGTGGAGGCGTACCTGATTTCTCCGCGTATTATGGCTCGCGCTGTTTCGGTTCCTGCCGGTGTTGCGATTATTTCTGTGGCTGCCGGTGGCGCGCTCTGGGGCGTGCTGGGCGCGCTGATTGCTATTCCGGTGGCGGCTTCCATGCTGATTCTGGTGCGTGAGGTGTTCATTCCTCGCCAGGATCAGCTGTAGTCACCGCCCAACTGTAGTCACCTCCAGCTGTAAACAGCTCTAGGTTTCTCTACGCGCTCGCTACTCTTCCCCCGGGGTACGCATCGCGTATAGATACGAAGGCGGCGGCTTTGGATGTTCTGTCCAAAGCCGCCGCCTTGTTATTTTTATGCCGTGTTTTTATGCCGAACCTTAAAGCTCAGTGATTTCTTCTGCCACCGGGCCGCTGTATTCGGTAGGCAGTTCGGTGGGTGCACCGGTTACGATGCTGACCACGGTGTTGAGGACCTGCTGCACGGACTTCTCGCCCACCCACAGGTGCTTGCACCCCTCAAAGGGAATCACCCGAGTGCGCGGTACAGCCGCGAAACGCTCACGCGCCGCCGGAGGCTGCAGGTAGTCGTCATGCTCGGGCACCAGCGCGTACAACGGGTTCGAGATCTTGTTCCACTCGTCCAGCTCAGCCGGGTGCACGCGGTGCAGCGGCGGGGAGAGCAGAATAGCGCCGGTGAACTCGTTCGCGTATTCGGGCGCGTACTTGAGCACCAGCTCGGTACCGAAGGACCAGCCGACCAGCCAGGGGTTCGGCAGGGCGCGCTCGCGTACGAACATCAGGATTGCGTCGAAGTCCTTCTTCTCGGCAAAGCCGCCGTCAAAGACGCCTTCGCTGGTGCCGCGAATCGAGGAGGTGCCGCGGGTGTTGAAACGCAGCACCGCAATGTTCGACAGTGCCGGCAGGCGGAAGGACGCCTTCTTGTACACGTGCGAGTCCATGTAGCCGCCGTGGGTGGGCAGCGGGTGGAAGGTCACCAGGGTTGCCTTGACCTCGCCTTCGGGCAGGGCGAGTTCACCGACGAGGCGCTTGCCGTCCGCAGTTGTGACGGTGAAGTTCTCGCGGCGTGCCGGAAGCACAGTACGTGCCTTAATGGGGGTGGGCTCAGCGGCGGTGCTGAAGACGTAGCGGGCGGGATCGAATTCCTGCTCGCGGGTGATATCGGCGGTGTTGCTCATTGCGCGTTCCTTCAAAAAATGGATTCGAGAATGTGGTTTTGGTCAAGAATGTAGTCTTAGGCTGCACCTCAAGTGCAGTGTTCAGCCTATTTGCGGCGGATGCGCCAGCAGTGCTGATGCCAGTGTCTGCGCTCGTCAATGGCGCGGCTACGGCCCATCGTGTGGCTTTCTTGCCACACCACCAGATGCGCTGTTCTGGGCGGAATCGGGCGGTAGCATTCGGGGCAGGTGTAGGTTTTTTGGGCGTTGACGGCGGGAATGTATTGCACCAGCCAGTCACCGTATCGGTCACGTTCCAATCGAGGTGCAGGATCGAGGATCCTGCTGATATCACGCCCTGCGGGTGCTTGACGGTGCCACTTATCGCTGGTGGTGCCGGATACTCGCCTACCGGGATGATTCTTACGTGCCATGAGCCCTATTCTACCGCGCCGCTCAGCTATCTCTACCTATCGGTCCTGCCACTGTTCGCTCTGCGCTCTTCCTCATACTGGCGTGGTACTCATGCTGAGGCGGTACTCCCCCGCTCTGTGCCGCGCCTCCCTCCTGTGCCGTACTTCCCTACTGTGCCCCCGTACCGCGACCTGTACCAAGCTCAGGTTCCCTAGCTCATACCCTCACCTGCTAGAGCCAAACACTCGTACCTGCTAGAGTGGACGGATGCGTATTGTCATTGCTGAATGCTCCGTAGATTATGAGGGCCGCCTCCGCGCCCACCTGCCCCGCGCTACCCGCCTGCTGATGGTCAAGAATGACGGCTCCGTCCTCATTCACTCCGACGGCGGTTCCTACAAGCCCCTGAACTGGATGAGCCCTCCCTGCTCCCTGCTGGTAGCTGAGCGTGAGGACGTTCCGCAGAGCATCCGTGAGGACCTAGAGTCCGATGTTCAGCAGCTGTGGACCGTTCAGGCAGCTAAGAGCGATGACCGCCTCATGATTCGCATCTACAAGATTGAGCACGAGCACGCCACCGACCTGGGTGTTGATCCCGGCCTCATCAAGGACGGTGTGGAGGCTGATCTGCAGCGTCTGCTCGCAGAGCAGATCCACACTCTCGGTGAGGGCTATTCGCTGGTGCGCCGCGAGTACCCGACCGCTATCGGTCCGGTAGACATCATGGCGAAGGATGCGCACGGCGTCTCCGTGGCGGTTGAGCTCAAGCGTGTGGGCGATATTGACGGTGTGGAGCAGCTGACCCGTTACCTGGAGTTGCTCAACCGTGACCCGCTGCTGGCACCGGTGCGCGGCGTATTTGCGGCACAGACGATTAAGCCGCAGGCACGTACCCTGGCTGAGGACCGCGGTATCCGCTGCGTGAGCCTGGACTACGATGCGATGCGCGGCGTGGACGACTCCGCTGACCGTCTGTTCTAGCTGACCGTCTGTTCTAAACGGCTCTAGGCTAAGCAGCTGCACATAGCTTGAGGGGCGCCTCCCGACCATGGGAGGCGCCCCTTTTCAGCCCATCATCTTTCTGCCCGCGCTCTTTCGGCGCACGCGTTCTTTCTGTGCACACTCTCGTTCTGCGTAAACAATCTACCCCCGGATACACCAATCGCCGGTGCCCCTCCCCTTTCAGGGTGGAACACCGGCGAGGTGTACACAGTGGCTAATTCCCGCTGAGGGGAACCAGCTTTAGATCTGTGCGTGCTTTGCAACGATGGTCACGTGATCGTTCGAGACGGTCAAGAAACCTGCGTTGAGGATGGTCTTAATGGGCTCACCATCAACGGGTTCAATGAGCAGCTCGCCGTCCTGTGCCAGCAGCGTGCAGGTGGGGATCATGCCCGGCAGGATGCCGAGGTCACCGCTGACGGAGCGTGCACGAACGTACTTCGCTTCGCCAGTCCACACGACGCGTTCGCGGGAAACAACTTCAACTTTCAGAGCCATGATTACTTAGCTCCAGTCTGTGCCTTGATTTCCTCGTAGCGGCGCATAACGTCGTCCATACCACCAATGTTGTAGAACGCCTGCTCGGGGATGTGGTCGACATCGCCGTTGCAGATCATCTGGAAGGACTCGATGGTGTCCTTCAGCGGAACGGTCGAACCCTCGACACCGGTGAACTGCTTTGCAGTGTAGGTGTTCTGGGAGAGGAACTGCTCGATACGACGTGCACGTGCCACGACGATCTTCTGCTCCTCGGAGAGCTCGTCCACACCCAGAATCGCGATGATGTCCTGCAGTTCCTTGTTTTCCTGCAGAATAGCCTTCACACGAATTGCGGTGTCGTAGTGCTCCTGACCGATGTACTGTGCGTCCAGAATTCGGGAGGTGGAGGACAGCGGGTCAATTGCCGGGTACAGACCGCGCGATGCGATTTCACGAGAGAGCTCGGTGGTCGCATCCAGGTGCGCGAAGGTGGTTGCCGGCGCCGGGTCGGTGTAGTCATCCGCAGGCACGTAAATTGCCTGCATGGAGGTGATGGAGTGACCGCGGGTGGAGGTAATACGCTCCTGCAGCAGACCCATTTCGTCCGCCAGGTTCGGCTGGTAACCCACTGCGGAGGGCATGCGGCCCAGCAGGGTGGAAACCTCAGAACCTGCCTGAGTGAAACGGAAGATGTTGTCGATGAACAGCAGCACGTCCTGGTTCTGAACATCGCGGAAGTACTCCGCCATGGTCAGACCGGTCAGTGCCACGCGCAGACGGGTTCCCGGGGGCTCATCCATCTGGCCGAACACAAGAGCGGTGTCCTTCAGAACGCCTGCTTCTTCCATTTCGACCCACAGGTCGTTACCCTCACGGGTACGCTCGCCAACACCGGTGAACACGGAGGTACCACCGAAGTTACGAGCCACACGGGTAATCATTTCCTGGATCAGCACGGTCTTACCCACGCCTGCACCACCGAACAGACCGATCTTACCGCCCTTGATGTAGGGGGTCAGAAGGTCGATGGACTTAATACCGGTCTCCAGCATTTCGGTGGAGCCTTCCAGCTCTGCGAAGCCGGGAGCGGCACGGTGGATCGGCCAGTAGGTGTCAGCCTTGATCTCGGAGTTCGGCACGTCGAGTGCGTCACCGAGAACGTTGAAAATGTGGCCCTTCACGCCGTCACCAACGGGGACGGAGATCGGTGCGCCGGTGTCGACTACAGCCTGACCGCGGACCAGGCCGTCAGTCTGCTGCAGGGAGATAGCGCGAACGATCGAGTCGCCCAGGTGCTGTGCGGTCTCGAAGGTGATGGTGCGGGTGCGACCGTCGAGGGTCAGCTCGGTGGTCAGAGCGTTGTAAATCTCGGGGACCTGACCGGCGGGGAACTCGACGTCGACCACGGGGCCGATGACGCGGGCAATACGACCCGTTGCGCCCTGAGTCGGTGCGGAGACCGATTCGTTGTAGGTGGCAGTCATATTTCTCACTTACTTAGAAAGTTTGGACAGTTGATGGCTTCGTTGGCGTACAAGTACTAGGAGCCGAGGGCGTCTGCGCCGCCCACGATTTCGGAGAGCTCCTGAGTAATTTCCGCCTGACGTGCGTTATTCATCAAACGGGTGTACTTGGTAATCAGCGTCTCAGCGTTGTCACCTGCGGTCTTCATTGCGCGCTGGCGGGATGCCAGCTCACTTGCTGCTGCCTGCAGGAGGCAGGAGAAGATACGTGATGCAATGTAGCGCGGCAACAGCGCGTTGAGCACTTCCTCAGCGGAGGGCTCGAACTCGAAGGATGCCGCCTGCTCGTACTCAGCCTTGGTCAGTTCCTCATCGGGAACGATTTCCTCGCCCATAGCCTTTGCGTCACCCACGTGGATGGGCAGCAGGCGCAGGATCTTGGGTTCCTGAACAACCATCGACTTGAACTCGGTGTATACGATGTGCAGTTCGTCCACGCCGCCCTCTTCGAAGGGCAGGTCGTAGGCTTCGAGTAGCGCGTCACGAATTTCGACGGCAGTTTCAACACGAGGTGCATCGGTGTGCCCCTCCCACGCACGGGCGTAGGGGCGCTCACGGAACTCGAAGTAAGCCTTTGCCTTACGACCAACCAGGTACAGCTGTACCTCCTGGCCGTTAGAGCGCAGCCTCTCAATCAGAGATTCGGTACGACGCAGGATAGCGGAGGAGTACGAACCTGCCAGGCCACGGTCACTGGTAACAACCAGGATTGCGGAGCGGCGATGTTCGTAGGCTCCGGACTCGTTCGGCTTGTGAATCAGCGGGTGCTTAATACCGTGCTGAGTCGCAACCGCAGTCACCACGCGGGTCAGAGCGTTCGCGTAAGGTCCGGCTGCCTGAGCAGCGTTACGAGCCTTGTTAATGCGGGAGGTCGCGATCATCTCCATCGCCTTGAAGATCTTCTTCATAGACGACGTCGAAGCAATCTTCTGTCGGTAAACCCTAATCTGGGCTCCCATAGAGCTTCCTTTCTCCTTGCTTTCTGCCCCGCCCCAGCCTCATAGCTGAGGCGGGGAGAAGGCGAGGACTAATCGCTAACCGATGGTTTCCTGAGTGATGTCGCTATCGCGAGCTGCCTTGTGCTCCTCGTGACCTGCGTCGACGAGGTGGCTGCTGCCCTCAGACTTGAAACCCTGCTTGAAGTCAGCAACTGCGGACTTCAGAGCTGCAACGGTGTCATCCTCAAGCTTGCCGGAGGAAGCGATATCGGTCAGTACCGAGGTCTTGTGACGCAGGTACTCGATGAATCCTGCCTCGAAGCGCAGCACGTCGGAAATCTCGATGTCGTCGAGGTGACCGGAGGTACCAGCCCAAATGGAGACAACCTGCTCTTCAACTGCGTACGGGGTGTACTGCGGCTGACGCAGCAGCTCGGTCAGGCGAGAACCGCGGGTCAACTGTGCCTTGGTAGCATCGTCCAGGTCGGATGCGAACATTGCGAACGCTTCCATCGAACGGTACTGTGCCAGCTCCAGCTTCAGGGTACCGGAGACCTTCTTCATAGCCTTGGTCTGTGCGGCACCACCAACACGGGAGACGGAGATACCGACGTCGACTGCCGGACGCTGGTTAGCGTTGAACAGGTCGGACTGCAGGAAGATCTGGCCGTCAGTAATGGAAATGACGTTGGTCGGAATGAAGGCGGAAACGTCGTTTGCCTTGGTCTCAATGATCGGGAAGCCGGTCATCGAGCCTGCGCCCAGCTCGTCAGAGAGCTTAGCGCAACGCTCCAGCAGGCGGGAGTGCAGGTAGAAGACGTCACCGGGGTATGCTTCACGTCCCGGCGGGCGGCGCAGCAGCAGGGACACAGCGCGGTATG
Source organism: Rothia sp. HMSC061E04 (assembly GCF_001813685.1). Classification (NCBI taxonomy): domain Bacteria; kingdom Bacillati; phylum Actinomycetota; class Actinomycetes; order Micrococcales; family Micrococcaceae; genus Rothia; species Rothia sp. HMSC061E04. Next base: position 370,685 of record NZ_KV813706.1, read on the forward strand.
CTTCTGCCTGCTTCGACAGGTCGTCGAAGATGATGAGGACGTGCTTGCCACCGTACATCCAGTGCTGGCCGATAGCCGAACCGGTGTAGGGTGCCAGGTACTTGAAGCCTGCTGCGTCGGATGCGGGAGCTGCCACGATGGTGGTGTACTCCAACGCGCCGCGAGTCTCAAGGGTGTGGCGGACAGCTGCAATGGTGGATGCCTTCTGGCCAACAGCCACGTAGATGCATCGAACCTGCTTGTCCGGGTCACCGGAAGCCCAGTTGTCCTTCTGGTTCAGAATGGTGTCGATCGCGATAGCGGTCTTACCGGTCTGGCGGTCACCAATGATCAGCTGACGCTGACCGCGACCGATCGGAATCATCGAGTCGATTGCCTTCAGACCGGTCTGCAGCGGCTCGTGAACCGACTTACGCTGGGTCACGCCGGGAGCCTGCAGCTCCAGTGCGCGGCGACCTTCGGACTCAATGGGGCCCAGGTCATCGATTGGGTTACCGAGGGGGTCAACAACGCGACCGAGGTACGCGTCACCAACGGGCACCGAGAGGACCTCACCGGTGCGGTGTACGACCTGGCCCTCTTCAATACCGGTGAAGTCACCCAGGACGATTACACCAATATTGCGGGTATCCAGGTTCTGTGCGAGGCCGAGGGTGCCGTCTTCGAAACGAAGCAGCTCATTCGCCATAACCGAGGGAAGGCCCTCGACACGAGCGATACCGTCGGAGGCCGATACAACTCGACCCACCTCAACACGTTCTGCATTGCCGGGTTCGTAAGACGCTGCAAACTCGTTCAGCGCATTACGGACATCTTCGGCATTGATGGTCAGTTCGGCCATCTTGTGTCCCTGCTCTCTCATTGTGGTTGCGTTCCGTCAACGGAACCAACCGAAACTTGCAATTCGGGTTGAACGGGCGGGCAATGCCGCCGCTTCTGCGAAGGAGGCATCAGCCACGCACCCGCTACCCGAGGTATCTTCTAAATCACCGTTGCGACGAACGGTTCAGCGTCGCTAGCTTGAGCCGCTAGCCGATGGAACGAGTCAGGTCGGACATGCGGGTCTCGACGGTACCGTCGATCACCTCGTCGCCCACCTGAACACGCAGACCGCCCAGAACGGCGGGGTCCACCGAAACGTCGAGCTTCAGCTCACGGCCGTACACGGCGTTGAGCGCGCGACCGAGACGTTCAAGCTGTGCCTGCGACAGCGCAATCGCGCTAGCTACTCGCGCAATGTAACGGTTCTGTCGCGTGACGATGATTTCTGCGAACTCATCGGCTACCCGTGCAGCGTGACGGCCGCGGGGATTGGAGCCAACTCGTTCGAGCAGAAGCACACCTTCGGCGGTGGTGGCGGGGCCACCGAGCGCCACGGCGAGCTTCTTCTTTGCTTCTTTGCTTGCCTGATGGTCGGACAGCGCTTCCTGCGCCTGAGCGTTGGAATCAACGGTACGCACAAAGGTGAGTAGTTCGTTGAGCACCTCGTCCAGGGCATCCACGCCACCGCGAGACTGAGCCGATGCGGTCACGGCGAGCACTGCTGCACGCTCCAGGGCGTTCGCCAGATCAGCATCATCAGACCAGCGCTGAGCCACCGCATTGGTGAGCACAGCCATAGCCTGCGAAGAGATCTTGCCGCCGAAGACGGTGTTAGCGATACCCTGACGTACTGCTGCATCACGCGAAGAATCGGTGACAGCACGGCGCAGGGCGCCGTTGTGGTCGAGAACATCAACCACAGCGAAAAGCTCGCTCGCCAGGTTCAGGGGCTGCAGGGAAGCGTGAGCTTCCAGCACCTCTTCCACCTTGCTCAGTGATTCAGTAGATACTCCTGCCATTACCGAGCCGCACCTGCGTTCTGCTTCTCGGTTTCAAGGTCAGCAAGAAAACGATCTACCACACGGGCCGATCGCTCATCATCGTTGAGGGCTTCGCCCACAATCTTGCCGGCAAGGGTCGTAGCAAGAGTGCCAACCTCGGAACGGAGGGACACTGCTGCTGCCGCACGCTCTGCCTCGATAGCCTTTGCTGCATTATCGCTAATGCGCTGAGCCTCAGCGGTTGCACGCTCGCGAGCATCGGCAATGATTGCCTCGCCCTCTGCGCGTGCCTCTTCACGAATCTTCTGAGCCTCCAGTCGAGCGCTTTCGAGCTGCTGGGTGTACTCATCGCGAGCCGCTGCAGCCTCTGCCTGTGCCTTCTCGGCCTTGGCAAGGCCACCTTCGATTGCTTCCTTACGGTCCTGGTAGATCTTCTCGAACGCCGGGACAACGTACTTAGCAACGATGTAGTAGAGGATCAGGAATCCGATGAGGGTAATGACAATTTCCCCGACGTCGGGAATCAGGGGGTTCGAAGTTGCCTCCGCTCCCCCGTCGCTTGCCAGATAAATCATGGAGGGAATCCTGTTCTATGGGATGGGTCGTTTAGGATGTGGCAGAGCCGGTTACTTGATGAAGACGAGAACCAGGCCCAGAATTGCCAGTGCCTCGACCAGTGCGAAGCCCAGGAACAGCATGGGCTGCAGGGTCTTCTGGGACTCGGGCTGACGAGCAACGCTGGTCATGTATGCCGCGAAGATCAGACCCACGCCGATGCCGCCGCCAATAGCTGCCAGACCGTAGCCAACCGCAGTGATGGAACCAACCATTATTTTTCCTTTCAACAGTGTTCGACCGGGAACATACCCGGACCGAACAGAGTTTGATTTGAGTTAATAGCCCGCACAGTGAACGTGTGGGTTGCTTTATTCACGCCCAATGACGAACGCGAAAACCTAAAAAACTAGAGAGTTTAGTGTCCCTCGGAAACCGAGCCCTGCAGGTACACAGCCAGCAGCAGAGCGAACACATAAGCCTGGATGCACTGAATCATGAATTCCAGGAAGTACAGGAACATGCCCAGAGCACCGGGAGCAACAGCAGCCAGGTAGCCGATGCCGCCCAGAGTCTCAACCATGTAGGTCACCATGCTGGATGCAACCATCAGCGCCAGGTGACCACCGAACATGGTCGCGAAGAGACGCAGTGCGTGAGTTGCGGGACGAATCAGCAGGTTCGAGAAGAACTCGATCGGGATCAGGATGGGGTAGATCCACACCGGCAGACCCGAAGGCATGGTGATGTCCTTGAAGAAGCCGCCCAAGCCCTTGCGCTTGATACCAACACCAACCCAGGTCAGGTACGCTACGCCAGCCAGCGCGTAGGCGCTACCGGGGTGCGAGAAGGTGGGCAACTGAACAAACGGAATCGAACCGTAGAGGTTGTTCACCAGAACGAAGAAGAAGGAGGCGAACAGAATCGGCACGAACGGCTTGTAGTGCTGTACGCCCAGGGTTTCCTTACCGAGGGAGTTACGAGCAAACATGTAGCCGGACTCAGCGATGAACTGAGTCTTGCCGGGAACCATGGCGCGCTTACGTGCTGCGGTGAGGAAGAAGACCGCGATAATCACCACGGACAGCAGAATCAGTACGTTCTGCTTACCGAAAGCGAAATCACCAATGGTGAAGAAGGGGGGCAGATGCATGTCTTCGGGGGTCGGCGGCACATAGGCTTCCGCGAGGATCAACCCGTTCTCGATCAAAGCAAGTCCTTTCTTGCTACTAGTGGCTTCAAGAGCCCATGTCTGCCTATAAACGACTGACATGCTAACTACATGGATGAATGTGTGACCTAGCGGTCCGCGTTCAATGACCTAGCGGTCTTTATTCTGCCTGGTCATATGGGTAAAGACGAGGGTCAAACCTCCGATAGCGCCAATCAAGACACCAACCCACACCAGCCAGGTGGTGGAGAAGACCAGGTCACCGAGGTAACCGATGCCGCCCCACACTGCTATACCGATGATCAGATAGAGAATCGACATGACTGCACCGGAGAGCCCTCCGTCAGACACCAATTCTCCGGTGGTGCGGAGCTTTTTATCTCCGTCCCACCACTTCTTCTCTTCGGCCAAACGTTTTTCCTTTCAAACACCAATCGTGTTACCGACCATGGTCTTCCGAGTCGGTGTCGAAGTACAAAATTCTCAGTCGTGCGATGCTGACTGTTTCAATAACAATCCACAGAATCACGCCGGTACATGCGCCTGCGAGAGTCCAACCGTGCCTCAAGTTCTCGGGGAACGGCACAAACATCAATACCAGACCGAGCAGAGCAATCTTCACGAGGTAGCTCACCACCAGCGATTTGGGTACACCCCAGTCGAAAATGGGAGCAACCAACATAACTAATACGCCCAGAGTGAAGCATATATAGATTATCAGAAAGCCCAATGTTATTCCTAGCGCGCCCACGGGGCCCGCAAACAGGTACGCACTCATCATACCGCCCAACCAAGCCAGCAGAGAGTAAGCCGATACCCTGTAGAACAAAAATTTCCAGGAAAGCTCTTGACTCTCGAAAGAAGAGGCCTTTAAACCTGCTTGAGCACGCTCTCGGCGGCGTTTCTGCTGCTTCTTGCGCTCCGCCGGCGGATACCACAGAACGTCCACCACGCGCCTCCAGAGAGGCTCTGCGGGAGCCTGAGATTTAGGCTGCTCAGAAGCCATTAGTGTTTCTCCCCACGATTCTGATTAGACTGAGTCGAATTAGGCTGCGGCGAAGAAGAGGAAGCAGAAGAAGGACGACCCGCACGATCCTTCACGGAATCCGGCATGATCGGCTCCGGATGCAACGAGGTCGGCTCCACGTTCTCGGGAGTCGCTGGAACGCCAGTTGCCGAGGTCAAAGAGCCGGTAGCAGGCTCCGAAATAGTCTTCTTCTCCTTAGGTGCAGAAGCAAAGCGCTTCGACAGGTCAATCGTGGAGGTAGGTGCCTCGCCGCCAAAGAGCTGCGGCATGCGCAGGTACACGGCGAGCACGGCAAGAGCCACCAGCACCACGCCAACAGCCGCCAGCACGGCACCCGAAGCAAACAAATCAGAGGCAAACGCCAACAGCACCCACACCAGAATGGTCGTACCGGTCACCACGGCGGTCGAGCCAAGGTGGCTGAAACCAACGTCCGTCAGACGCTGATAGGTGTGCGTGCGGTGAGGCTTATACCACTGCTCCCCCGCCATGAAACGACGGAACAGAGTAATACCAGCATCCGCAAGGTAGGTCACCAGCGGAGCAAAAGCCAACAGGAACGGAACATCCGCAAACCACGCACCCACAGCCAACGTGCCCAGCGCCGCACCCAAAACATAAGAACCCGCATCGCCCAAAAACACGTTCTTACCTGGGCGCACATTCCACGGCAGGAACGCCGCAAAAGCACCGGCAACAGCCACACCAGCCAAAGCCAGCCACGGCAGGTTCACCATCCAACCGGTCAGCGCATACGCCAAACCAGCCACCAGACCGTGAGCACCAGAAATACCGTTAATGCCGTCCATAAAATTCGCCACGTTAATGTAGCCGGCAATAAAAATCGCGCCAAGAATCAGTACCAGAACGTTCGTGCCCTGCACCGTCGCGAAGCTCACGCTCACCAGTACGCCAATCACCAGCTGCAGGCCCGCACGACGCACAATGCTCACGCCGCGAATATCCTCAAGCCAGCCCAGGGCAAGAGCACACAGAATCGCCGCGGCAATCGTCACCGCCAGCTGCAACGACTCAGCAGAACGGTACGTCCAGCCGAACAGGGTAGCCGCCACAAACGCTACAAAGGTCGCGGCCGCAGTCGCCAAGCCCATACCGCGGTAGGTCGGAGCAGTATGCGAAGAACGCTCATTAGGAACATCCACCATGTTGTAGCGGTGCAAAATCGGGCGCACCGCAAACGGCAAAAGGACACCCAAAACAAAAGCAAGAGCAAAAATACTCAACAGCTCAGAAAAGGAGGTCATACCAGCTCCAAGGCATTGGCGCCGCTCCCCTGGACGCAAGCTCCAGAATCGCGGCTGAGGGACGATGTGTGCGTATAGTGTGTGTTTACTTCGTATTCTATAGAACTCTTCAGTAGCCCGGGACTAAACATTACAGATTCTCTCCATACGTTCTGCATATTCTGCGTCCTGAAATGTTCTACACCCGAGAAAGAGAAAACACCGGATACCGCACCCGCCACGCAAGTGCAGCATCCGGTGTCATTTCCGTAAAGATTAGAACGTCTGCGCATCCGCCAAAGTACGCGGATCAGGGGCACGCTCCAGGCCATGACGCTCATAGCCGCTGTGCTCCCGATAGTTCTGAATCCACCGCTCATAATCGAGCTCATCAGGGTCAAGTGCCGGGGCACTCGACCGGGAAATATACCGGTTCTCCTCGCTCGGCACCAGCTTCTCGGTACCGCCGAAGAGAGTCTCATCCAGCTTCTCACCCTTGCGAAGACCAATCTCCTTGATCTCCACGTCATACCGCTCATACGCCTGGCGCATCGCCTTCGCAACGTCCAGGATCTTGACCGGCTGACCCATATCCAGCACCATGACCTCGCCCGGGCGACCAATCGCACCGGCAAGCATCACCAGCAGGCAGGCATCGGTAATCAGCATGAAGTAACGGGTCGCACGCTTATCCGTCAGAGTAATCGGACCACCCGAAAGAATCTGCTTCGTAAAGAGCGGCTTAATCGAACCGCGTGAACCAAACACGTTACCGAAACGAACCGACACGTAGGTATTGCCGGTTTTCTCGCCAAAGTACGCGGTCAGACGCTCCGCCACGCGCTTGGACTGACCCAGCGCAGTCTTCGGGTCCGCAGCCTTATCGGTCGAAACGTTTACGAAGGTCTTCACACCCACCGCCTCCGCGGCACGCAGCACGTTCAGAGTACCCAAGGAGTTCGTCTTCCACGCCTCCTTCGGGTACGCCTCCAGCGCCGACACATGCTTCAAAGCCGCAGCGTGGAACACCACCTCGGGGCGACGGTCACGGAAAATCTCCAGCAGATTATCGCCCTCACGGATATCAGCCAGAATAATGCGGTCATCATCCAGGCTCGACTCGTGAGTAATCGAAACCTTCGTCTCCATCAGCAGAGTCTCATCATGATCAAGCATCATGAGGGTCTCCGGCTCAAATTCGCTAATCTGACGGCACAGCTCAGAACCAATCGAACCGCCCGCACCGGTGACCAGCACACGCTTACCGTGCAGGTACGAACGCAGAATATCGCGGTCAATATCGTAGTTAATCTCACCACGAATCACGCGCATCAGGTCGTTATCGCTCGCGGTAATCAGACGCTCACCCATCAGTCGAGCATTCGCACTACTAATACGCTGAACCTCAACCTTAAGCTTACGCATGCGGTTGCAGAAGGACTCGAAGTAATCCTCCGACATATCCGAAATCGTCACCAGAATCTTACGGGTACCCGACTCACGAATCACCTGCTCCAGCTCACGGTAAGTCGTAATCACCGAAATGCCGTGGAACTTCGTACCAGCCTTCAGCTGGTCATCATCGAAGACAGCAACCGGGCGAAGCTTCGCCTCCTCATCGTGCAGCATCGAATCCATGACCATGCCACCGATAAAGCCGGCACCGTACACAATCACCGGCTCGCCGGTCAGCTCACGCACCGCACCGCGCTCAGTGTACACACGCTTCGCCATGCGAGCGCCCGCCATCATGATGAGGCTAAATGCCGCCGCGATTGCAGGCACACTATGCGGAATATGCGGCAGACCCAGCAGCTCATCCACAAAGGAGAAAGCAGTCAACACCGCACCCGCACTCAAAGCAGCCGCGCCGGCACGCCAGGACTCGTCAAACGAACCGTACGAATACACGCCGTTATAAATCTTCACACCCGCCAGACCAATGACCAGGTGCAACACCACAGCCAACGTAGCGGTCATCGTCAACGACGCCGGGTGAATAATATCGAACACCGAGCCGTTACTGAGCAACACACTATAGCGGAGCATGTACGCGAACAAAACCGACAGAACCCAGGCACTCGAATCAATCAGCGCCTGCGCAATCAGCCACCACGGCTTACGCTCATACAGGCGGTTCACCAGCATCGTGCCAGAGTCACCCTCCGTCACCATCGTGCCACGCTGAGCAGCCTTCTGCATCACCACATGAGCGTGAGGTTTCAACTGAGCCACTACATGCCTCCTTCAGATGCGGTACCAGAAGAACGAGAAGAAGCACGAGCCGTCAAAGACGACAACGCACGAAACGCTGAACGGCGCGCCTGCTCAGGAACAAAACGGTACACACTCCGCACCGCCATATTCTGAGCCCACTGAAGCTTAGAAATACCGTGACCGGTGTACAGTCGACGCTGAATCGCCACATCCTGCAACCAGGCGTCCAGTCCCCCGCGCTTCGTGTACGCGCCCGCACCCACGCGGTAACGCACCAGAGCCTCGGGGATATTGCCCAGACGGTATCCGGCATCGCGCAGACGCATCCACAGCCACCAATCCTCCGCGCCGGGCACGAACTCGTAACCGCCCAGCTGCTGCACGGCGCTCTTCACGAATGCCACGGACGGGTGATAAATCGGGTTGCGCGAATCCATCGCGCTGAGCAAACGAGCAGAATCAACAATCGCCTCGCGAGTCGACTCCACCGCAGTATTGCCCTCATTCACCTCAAGCATGGCAGAGCCCAGTACCGTGTAGCCGCCCTGCACCAGGGCAGGAATCAGACGCGCAAAACGAGTCGGCTCAGACAGATCATCAGAATCAGCACGAGCAACCACCTCATACGAACACGCCTGCAGACCGGCGTTTAGCGCCTCCGCCAAACCAACATTCTGAGCCAGCTCAACCACCTGAATCGGCGGGCATTCCAGATTCTCGGCGCGCTGAACCCAGCGGTCCACCACGGCATCCAGCTCGGGGGTCAGCGGGCCATCCTTCACCAAAACCAGCTCAGAAGGACGCACAGTCTGGTTCAGCAGATTCGACTCCAACGCCTGATCCAAGTAGGCGGGGTTCTCCTTCACATACACGCTCATCAGCACCGAGAAATCGGGTGCGGAGCTCACGCAACCGCGCGCCTTCTCAGAATCAGCGCGGCTTTCAGCGGATGCCGGCACGCCGTAGCGGCCGGGGAAAGTCAGCGGGTAAATACCCTCAAGCACCTGAGCATTCGGGCGAGGCGCACGCAAACCATCACGCACACCATCGAGGAAATACCCCAGGTAGGTGCGGCGGTCATCAGTACGCAGAACAGTAGAAATCCACAGGCGCGCCGACGAGCCACCGTACAGCAGCTTCTCCAGCGGGTTCAGGGTACGCGAACGGGTAAAGACCCACAGCTTATTGCGCACATCGTTATAGAAACGCGGACCCGGGTCAGCGTTCGTCGTACCAAAAGTCTTCGTGTGGTGCTTAGCCACCGAGGAAGGCACCGCAATGCCGTCACGGTGATGAATCAGACGAGTCGAAAACTCGAAGTCATCATTCCAAATGAAGAACTCAGCAATCGGCAAACCACCATTACGGCGAATAGCCTGCGCATCCATCAGAATCGACACGAATGAGGCGCTACGAATCGGACGGGCACCCACCCCCTGCGCACGAGCATGACGCTGCTGACCCGCCGCAAACATCGTGCGCGGAGTGTTCATCGGGTGGTCCTCACCATTCGTCCACACCACACGAGACGCCACCACCGCGGGGCGCTGCGAAGGCACCGGCGAATAGTTCAGCCAGGCGGCAACCGCCTCCGACAGGGTGTTCTCGGTCGGCTCGGTGTCATCATCCATAACCCACACCAAATCCGGGTTATGGCGTTCCAGGGCGCGATCAATACCCACCGCGAAACCGCCAGCACCGCCCATATTGCTCTCCAGGCGGACGCAATCCACCGGCAGCTCATAGTCCAGGGCACGCAAATACTCGGCAGTACCGTCCGTGGAGGCGTTATCGATAATCACCACCGCCGCAGGCACACGCTCACCAGAAGCGATACCAGCGAGGGTCTTCGGTAGCAGATCCTCACGGTTATAAGTCACCACCACGGCAACCGTGCGGGGATACTCGTTCAAAGAATCGCAAGAGGAAGACTGATCGGAAGAAGACTGGGCAAAAGCGGTCACGTCGCTGTACTTTTCTGCCATAGGTTCTCCCTCCGCGGCGCGATGCGCCTGAATCAGCCGGTACGCGATACACCCATACCGAGCTGGGCGCTTCTGGTGTTTCTCGCGCCCGCGGCATTCAACCGTGTGGATATATCGCTCAAAGAAAATATTCTACCTGTGGTCTCCACTAGAGAGTGAACCATCACCCCAAAAGACGCCCTATATGACAAATAAACAACCGAATTCAGTTGATTTATCCGTATAGCGGACGCACTGGTTCCCCCACTTGTGGGTATCCATCAAGCTATCAACTTCACAGCCTGTGTTTGCGCTGTGCACCCCGTGCGAAAAAACGACCAGAGACCGAATAAAACCCCACAAATTCCCCATAAAATGTTCAAATATGGGAAAGTTGAAATGACCCCATTTTTCCCCGCAACGTACGCGGGCTCGTGAGAGGTAAAAGAGATGTCCGAATCCAAGTGGAAAGTCATTGGCGCCAGCGGCTTCGTTGGTTCCTCCGTCGTCGCGCGTCTAAACGCAGAAGGTATCAGCGTCGACCCCATTGAGGCACCTCGACTCGCAACCCGAGCCCTTGACGTAGACAGCATCATCGACGAAGCAGACCAGGTTGAAGGCATCATCGACTCCCTCGCAGAAGCCTTCGCGGGCGCGCAGGTCGTCGTCAACGCAGCAGGCCTCGCGGCACCCAACATGCAGGATCTGCCCCCGCTCGTCGGCGCAAACGCCCTGCTTCCCGCCGTAATCGCCATCGCCGCGCAACGCACCGGCGTGCGCCGCGTCATCCACCTCTCCTCCGCAGCGGTACAGGGCCCGCGCCTCGTGCTGGATGACTCCGAAGAGACCAACCCGTTCAGCGCCTACTCCTTCTCCAAGGCACTCGGCGAAGAAGCGCTGCTCGACCTGCAGGACTACTTCCTCGAAGAGCACCCCGACAGCGCACCCGAACTGTGCATCCTGCGCGCAACCAGCGTGCAGGGCCGCGGCCGACGCACCACCGAACTCTTCGCCAAGATGGCATCCTCCCCATTCGCATCCGTTGCGGGTGCAGGCACCGGCAAGTCCCCGGTTTCCAGCGTGCACGCCCTCGCAGAATTCGTGGTCATGCTCGGCACCTTCCCCGGCGAGCTACCCACCATCGTGCTGCAGCCGTGGGAAGGCGCAACCGTCGCCTCCGCATCCGTGGATGCTGGTCGCCGCCACCCGCGCCGCCTGCCCGAATGGCTCTGCCGCGCAGCAGTCAAGGCGGGCTACACCGTCTCCGAGCTGATGAACGACAAGTTCGCAGGTTCCGTGCGCAAAGTCGAGGTCATGTGGTTCGGCCAGGGCATCGACGACTCCTGGGCACGCGAAAACAACCTTCTGCCCACCCCGCGCGTGCGTGAAGTACTGCGCAACGCCCACACCGCGCTGGGTAAGAAGAAGGACCGCCGCTTCGAGAAGAACTAGGTAGCGCGCGTGTTCTCCTAAAGGTGCACGACCTGAGGCACACACCCTAGTGGCGCACCTCTAGAGAGCTCATAACGAAAGGGAACCCCCGATATATCTGAACGATATATCGGGGGTTCCCTATACGTTTTTATGCTCCGGGCTCATACACGCGCAGAGGTTTAGAGGTGATCCTCCGGGGTGTCTTTCTGCTCGGTCTTTGCCTCAGCTTCAGTCTTGGTAGCCTCAGTCTTAGCTTCTGCCGGCTTAGCCTCATCCTTAGAGGAAGTCTCAATCTTCGACGCGCCAAAGACCAGCGCGCGAGCAGTATCAGCAGGAACCGGGTGGGTCTGCGGCTCATCCGCACGAACCGGCTTCGGAGTGTTGTCACGGTAGCCGCGCGAACGCTCCTGATCCACGCCAGTGCTGAAAGCAGAAGACAGAGCCGAAGTAGCGCCCAACAGGGACGCAGCGACAGAACCGGCAACCGGTGCCGAAGCGCGACGAGCAGGCTCACCGCTCACAGTGTGGGTGCTGTCCCACTGCTCGTACGCCTCATCCAGGTCAGCCTGCTCATCCAGAGCACGCTCAGAAGGAGTCGACTCAGACGACGCGGAAGAAGCAGCCTCAGCCTCCTCAACCTTACGAGCCGCTTGCTCGTCAGCCTCCGCACGAGTCAGGATGGTCGGAACGACCTCGCGCAGCTCCTCCACCGAAATCGCGCCCTCACGAACCACCACGTAGGGGAAGGAGGTGCAATCCAGAATCGTGGACGGTGCCGGGTCACGCTCAGTCACCACAACCACGCCGTCCTCATTCGGCTCAGACTCAAGCGGCTTAGGACGAGCGCCACCGTCAATCACCACGGCAACGTCCTCACCCAGGGAATCCATGGCGGTATGTGCGTCCAGTGCGGCTTCCTGACCGGTCTTGTTCGCGCTCGAAACCGCCAGCGGACCGTGCTCAGTCAGCAGCTTCAGGGCGAACTCATCATCGGGAACACGCACGGCAACAGTACCGCGGGTCTCACCCAAATCCCAGCTCAGCGACGGGTACGCGTGAAGAATCATAGTCAGTGCGCCGGGCCAGAAGCGACCACCCAGATCGTAAATATCGTCCGGAACGTCGTCGACCACGCCAGCGAGCGCAGCAAGATCAAAGATCAGCACGGGCGGCGGCATGGTGCGGTCGCGGCCCTTATCTGCCAGCAGCTTGGCAACGCCCTGATGCGAGAAAGCATCGGCGGCAATACCGTAGACGGTATCGGTGGGCATCACAATCGTGTCGTGCGCCTTCAGCGCCTCGCGGGCAGCTTCGATGGCCTCGCGGGTCTCAGTTTCAGTCGTTACGGGGTACAGCTTTGCAGTCACGGGTCTTATTCTCTCATGTTTTTCTGGATGCGGCGAGACACCGGCACCCACAACGCGCCATGTGGAAGCACTCTTCCGGGGGTTCACCATATTTCACCGGCTCTGAGCTGGCTGAGGAGGCGGACGCGTTGCCTTCACGCAGCCCGGCACGGGCTAGGTGGTGCATCTACTAGTCTAAAGGCTCTAGTGGGCGCGGTTTATAACCGACGCTATGACGCGGACGATTATTCAGGTCACGCACCGGGTAGCAGCCCTCGAAGCCGACACGCGCCAACAGCTCGGCGACGGCGTCTTCCTGGGTGTCGTCGTGCTCCATGATGAACAGGCCGCCGGGGGTAAGAAGCTCGAAGGCGCGGGCGGCAATTGCGGAGGGCATCTGCATGCCGTCCTCTCCCCCTCCGTACAGTGCCATGTCCGGGTCGTGCAGGGCGGCTTCCGGGTCGGCGGGTACGTTCGCTGGCGGAATGTACGGAGGGTTCGAGAGTACCGCGTCGAAGGTTCCGGCAAGTTCGGGCAGGGCGGTGAGGGCGTCCCCCTGTATCAGGTGCACGCCGAGCGGCTCCAGGTTCTTGCGGGTGTAAGGGATGGCGTCTTCGGAGAGTTCCACCGCGAACACCTGGGCGTTCGGCAGTTCGCTCTTGATTGCCGCGGCGATGGCGCCGGAGCCGGTGCACAGGTCGACGATTCGCGACCCACCGGGTGCAGTGTCAGTGCGTGCGGCCAGCACTTTGAGGGCTTCTTCGACGAGTAGCTCGGTCTCGGGGCGGGGTACGAACACGCCCGGTCCGACTGCCAGTTCTAGGCGGTAGAAGGGAGCGGAGCCGGTGATGTGCTGCAGCGGTTCGCGGCAGGCGCGGCGGGCGACCAGCGCTTCGTACTCTGCAACCTGTTCGGGGGTGAGCCGCTCCCCCATCAGCGCTGCGTGCTGGAGGCGCGAGCGTGAGCCGTCGTAGAGCAGATGCGCGGCGAGGAGCTCGGCGTCGACGCGGGGGCTGGGCACCTGCGCCAGTGCCGCGGTGGCGCGCGTGAGTACCTGCGCGAGTTCTTCTCCGCGCGGGTCGTGCACATTCACCTTCATGACCTCTCCTTTTCATCTCTCAACGCCTCAAAGCCTATCGCGGCATACAGGTGAGGGGCTCCACCGCCGTAGCGGCGAGCCCCTCACCAACATCTCACGTCGATTCAGCGAATCGGCACGAGCAAATACAGAATTACTTCTGTTCCTGGCCCACCTGAGCGAGGCGGTGCGCCTCATCCATCTCAATAGCGGACTGAACTACAGGCTCCAGGTCACCATTCAGCACAGCATCCAGGTTGTACGCCTTGTAGCCAGTACGGTGATCCGCAATGCGGTTCTCCGGGAAGTTGTACGTACGGATACGCTCCGAACGGTCCATGGTACGCACCTGCGAAGCACGGTGTGCCGCGTTCTCAGCGTCAATCTGCTCCTGCTGGTGCGCCAACAGGCGCGCACGCAGAACGCGCATCGCAGCTTCACGGTTCTGCAGCTGAGACTTCTCATTCTGCATCGCCACCACAATGCCGGTCGGAAGGTGAGTAATACGCACCGCCGAGTCAGTGGTGTTCACCGACTGACCACCGGGGCCCGAAGAACGGTACACGTCAATCTTCAGGTCGTTCTGGTTAATCTCGATTTCCTCGGGCTCATCCACCTCGGGGAACACCAGAACACCAGCAGCGGAAGTGTGGATACGGCCCTGAGACTCAGTCGCCGGAACACGCTGCACACGGTGCACGCCACCCTCATACTTCAGGTGCGCCCACACGCCCTCAGCCGGCTCATTCGAGGAGCCCTTAATAGCAATCTGGGCGTCCTTGTAGCCGCCAACATCGGTGCTGGTCGAAGAAATAATCTCAGTCTTCCAGCCCTTGTTCTCGGCATAACGCATGTACATGCGCAGCAGGTCACCAGCGAACAGAGCCGCCTCGTCACCACCGGCACCAGCCTTCACCTCAAGAATGACGTTACGGCCGTCATCCGGGTCACGCGGAATCAGCAGGCGGCGCAGCTTCTCCTGAGCAACCTCCAGCTCCTCCTCCAGACCGGGAATCTCCGCCGCGAAATCCGGATCCTCATCAGCCATCTCGCGAGCAGCCTCAAGGTCATCCTTCAGTGAAGTGTACTTGTTGTACGCAGTCACAATACCGGTCAGCTCCGCGTAACGGCGGCCCACACGGCGTGCCTTACCCTGGTTCGCCTGCACAGCGGGGTCAGCAAGCTGATTCTGCAGGTCAGTGTGCTCATCCAGCAGAACCTGAATAGATTCAAACATTCTGTTCTCTCTTCCATCTCCCGCACTTTACGCCGCACGGGCAGGCACTAGACATCTCGCACCCCACACAACAGGGATGCGCAAAACGAACGTCTCACGCGCCCCACCCACATGAGGAGGTGGGGCGCGTGAGATACGAGCCTTAGTCGACCAGACGCAGACCGTTCTTCTGAACCGTCAGAAGGAACTCCACGTTGCTTTCAGTCTTACGCAGCTGGTTGGTCAGAACGCCCAGAGCCTGCTCAGGCTCCATACCCGCCAGGGCACGGCGCAGACCCCACATAATCTTGATCTCATCCGGGGAGAGCAGATTCTCCTCGCGGCGAGTACCAGAAGCGTTAATATCAACCGCCGGGAAGATACGCTTATCCGCCAGCTGACGGGATAGGCGCAGCTCCATGTTACCGGTGCCCTTGAACTCTTCGAAGATCACTTCATCCATCTTCGAGCCGGTCTCAACCAGGGCGGTAGCCAGAATGGTCAGCGAGCCGCCCTCTTCAATGTTGCGGGCAGCACCGAAGAACTTCTTCGGCGGGTACAGTGCGGCAGAATCCACACCACCGGAGAGGATACGACCGGATGCGGGAGCCGCCAGGTTGTATGCGCGGCCCAGGCGGGTCATGGAGTCCAGCAGCACGACCACATCG
This sequence comes from Rothia sp. HMSC061E04, assembly GCF_001813685.1. Lineage (NCBI taxonomy): Bacteria > Bacillati > Actinomycetota > Actinomycetes > Micrococcales > Micrococcaceae > Rothia > Rothia sp. HMSC061E04. The sequence goes on from NZ_KV813706.1 coordinate 386,428, forward strand.
TAGCCGAGCTCCACCATACGCTTCGCACGCTCAATAGCCAGCTCAGCCACGGTGGTGTGATCCTCAGCCGGGCGGTCGAAGGTCGAGGCAATAACCTCACCCTTAACGGTGCGCTGCATATCGGTCACTTCTTCAGGACGCTCATCCACCAGGACCATCATCAGGTACACGTCCGGGTTGTTCACAGTAATCGCGTTCGCGATGGACTGCAGCATGAGGGTCTTACCCGCCTTCGGCGGGGACACAATCAGACCACGCTGACCCTTACCAATCGGGGACACCAGGTCAACCACGCGGGTGCCCAGCTTCTTCGGGGTGGTCTCCAGGCGCAGACGCTCCTTGGGGTACAGCGGGGTCAGCTTCGAGAACACGCGGCGGTTCGCTGCTTCCTCAACGCTCTGACCGTTAATCGCCTCAACCTGAACCAGGGCGTTGAAACGCTGGCGGTTGTTCGACTCACCCTCGCGCGGCACGCGAATCGCGCCGAGCACGTGGTCGCCCTTACGCAGGTTGTACTTCTTCACCTGAGCCAGGGAGACGTACACGTCATTGGTGCCGGGCAGGTAGCCGGTGGTACGCACGAAAGCGTAGTTATCGAGGATGTCCAGAACACCCGAAATCGGTGCCAGCACATCGTCTTCGCTCAGACGAGGCTCGTTCTCCTCGCGGCGGCGAGCCTGCTTCTCAGCACGCTCAGCCTGACGGTCACGCTTGGAACGGCGCTCAGTGCGCTCGGCACGCTCTGCGCGTTCTGCACGCTCAGCAGCCTTACGCTCGGCACGTTCGCTACGCTCAGCATTGCGCTCTGCACGCTCCGCCTGGCGGTCACGCTTGGAACGACGCTCAGTACGCTCACCATCCTGGTCGCGGCGACGCTCACGGGTACGAGTACGCTTCGAGCTCTTCTCACCGTCAGGGGTACCAAAAGTCATGTCCAGGGCAGCGTTCAGGCTGTCCAGGCTCGCGGTGCCGTCAGCGGTAGCAGCCTTCAGCTCAGCCGAGTTACCGGGCAGGTCAACCTGCTCCGAACGCTCACCAATACGCTCAGCAGCCAGCTCAGCGCGCACATCCAGCGGGGGAAGCTCAGCGGGCTTCTCATCCTTACGGGTGCGGGTGCGGCGGGTACGCTTCTCCGGCTTCTCGTTATTCTCAGTCTTCTCGGACTTCTCAGCCGATGCGTCCTCGCCCTCAGCGGCGCGGCGAGCGCGCGCACGCTTCTGAGCGGGAGTCTCATGGCGGGAAGAACGGGTACGCTTCTCAGACTTTTCAGCCTTCTCAGCGCCCTCGGCGGGAGCCTCAGCAGCCTCCGCGTTTTCGGTCTTCTCAGCCTTCTCCACCTTCGCCTCAGCATCCTTCTGGGTGCGAGTACGGCGGGTACGGCGAGGGTTAGACTCCTCAACCTTCTCAGCAGCGGGGGTCTGGGCAGACTCAACGGGAGTCTCAGCCTTGGGCTCAGCAGGAGCGGCTACGGCGCCGCCACGCTGATGCTCCTCAAGAGCCTGAACCAGCTCAGCCTTCTTCAACTTCAAATAGCCGCGGATACCAAGCTGCTGGGCGAGGACACGCAGCTGCGCGACCTTCAAGTTCGCAAGTTCCGGTGCGGCAGCGGCCGTACCGTACTCATCGGTGACAACAATATTCTTTGCCAACTACAATTCCTTTGGTTATAAGCCCTGAAAATCTTCAGAATAAAGATCGGGCGAACGCTATAGCGCGGTCAAAGGCTTAGACACTGCCGAAAGAAAACAGCAGTCCGCACCTTCGACTCCCTCGAACCGCACTGGAGGCGGTTCGCGTCTCTTACCGTACCCGCTGATTCAGACACAGCGAGCACACACGGAAGATAAGGCGCTCTATCACAAATGTGGGCAAGCCCAAACCATCATCTCTAAGAACCATCTACATGAGATGAAGAGGACGGATTGGTCACTTTGAAAGGGCACCCGCCGCGAAACCGAACCTCCAGAAAAGTCTTCCCCTATGCGTCAGAAATAAAGAAAGACATGAATCCCAAAGGCACTCCCCCGAACCTTACCGGCTCCCGCCCAGATACAAAAGCATCTGAGGCATCAGGGGAAACGGAAGTACGTTACGAAGGATAGTATCGACGGTCTACATTGAACGACGGGCGAACCTCAACATAGGACGAACTAATAACGTCCTACTGAGTAACTATAACACCTTCAGTATCAATTTCAAGGGGAAGAACCCGCCAGTTCAAGCGGCGATCCACAATAGCGCTACCAGGGTGAGTCGCCTCAAACTCGGCAATCGCCTCCTGAACCTGTCGCACCTGCTCATCACCGTGCGCAAAGGTCAAAACAGTCGGGCCAGCGCCAGAAATCACCGCCGCAAAACCCTGACCGCGCAGGTACGCAACCAGCGCAGCCGACGGCTCCATCGCGGTCACGCGGTACCCCTGATGCAGGTAATCCACGGTCGCATCCATCAGGTACTCGGGAACATCAGAGAGAGTGCGCACCAGCAGCGCCGCACGAGCCGAGTTCGCCACCGCCTCAACATGGGGCATCTGCACAGGGATCAGCGAACGAGCAAGCTTCGTCGACACCTCATAATCAGGCACAGCCACCACAGGGTGAACCTCAGGATGCACCGGAATAATCAGGGTTTTCCAGTTACCCATCTCACCCCAGGACACCGACAGGTTGCCGTAAATCGCCGGAGCCACGTTATCCGGGTGGCCCTCCATATCGGAGGCGACCTGCAGCATCTGCTCACGGCTCAGACGGTGCGCCTCCGGCAGCAGACCACTCGCCGCAGCCACACCCGCCACAATAGCCGACGCCGAAGAACCCATACCGCGAGAATGCGGGATCTTATTATCAGCAATCAGCTTCACCGGCGGCAGTTCACCCAAACCAGCCGCCACAAAACCAGCCTTCATCGCCTGCAAAACCAGGTGGCTCTCGTCGTGAGGAACGTCCGCGCTACCCTCACCACTGAGCTCAAACTCCAGGCCGGATTCAATACGCTCAACAACCAGCTCATCATAGAAGCCAAGACCCAAACCCATGCTGTCATAGCCGGGACCCAGGTTAGCGCTCGTGGCGGGAACGCGAACCTTAACGGACGCGCCCACCGGAATATCAGAAATATGCAGGGAAGACATGAGAAGAACCTCGCGATCGGTGACGTAATGAGTGAATAGGTGAAAGATATAAAAAGGGGCTGTCATGCAGGTGCACCCCGCCCCGCAAACACGGGACGGAGTGCACATCGTAGTATGAATAGGCTAGTGCAAATCGAGAATATCTGCCACAGCAACCACGTCGAAGGGAGCCTTAGTCGGCTCAACCTTCACGCCGTTCACAGCCTGCAGAGCCCACTGCGGGTCCTTCAGACCGTGACCGGTCACGGTAATGACGATGGTCTTACCCTCGGGAGCTTCACCGGCGCGGTGCTTCTTCAGCAGACCCGCAACACCAGCAGCCGAAGCCGGCTCCACGAAGACACCCTCGCGGGCAGACAGCCAGCGGTGCGCCTCCAGAATCTCCTCATCGGTGACAGCCTCAATCACGCCGCCAGACTCATCACGAGCAGCTTCAGCCTTCTCCCACGACGCGGGGTTACCGATACGGATCGCGGTCGCAATGGTCTCAGGAGCCTCAATCGGGTGACCAGCAACGATCGGTGCAGCACCAGCAGCCTGGAAGCCCCACATGATCGGGCGCTTGGTTGCAACCGGCTCCAGAACCTTACCGTCACGGTTGGTGTAAGGCTCCGAGTACTCCTTGTAGCCCTTCCAGTACGCGGTGATGTTACCCGCGTTGCCAACCGGCAGCAGGTGGTAATCGGGAGCGTCACCCAGGGTGTCAACAACCTCGAACGAACCGGTCTTCTGGCCCTCAATACGGTAAGGGTTGACCGAGTTCACCAGGAACACCGGGTAGTTCTCGCTGAGCTTGCGAGCAATCTCCAGGCAGTTATCGAAGTTGCCGTCAATCTGAATGATGTCAGCACCGTGAGCAATAGCCTGAGACAGCTTACCCATAGAAATCTTGCCGTCCGGAACCAGCACTGCACAGCGCATACCAGCCTGCAGAGCGTACGCAGCAGCCGAAGCGGAAGTGTTACCGGTCGAAGCACACACAACAGCCTTCGCACCGTCACGCTTAGCGGCGGTCATCGCGCTGGTCATACCGCGGTCCTTGAACGAACCGGTCGGGTTCATACCCTCAAACTTCAGGTAAACGGTGTTACCGGTCTCAGCAGACAGTGCCGGCGCGTGAATCAGCGGGGTACCGCCCTCGCCCAGGGTCACCGCCTTCACATCGTCTGCGAAAGGCAGACGGTCACGGTACTCATTGATAACGCCCTGCCACACGTGTGCCATTGGCTTCTCCTTCAATCTTGGCGCCCCGCCCGCCGGACCTCCCATAGGTCCGGCGCGGTAGCGGGTACGCGGGTTCGTTCGTGAGCGATGCTTCTACACGCAAACATCGCAGGTTTAGTGAGCGGCGCGTGCCACACATCAGTTCGCGCTAAGTAATTCTCGGCGCTTAGTGCTTCTCAGACTCCACGCGGATGACCGAGTTCACCTCACGCACAGTGTCCAGCGCGTCAATCACAGCAATCGCACGGCGCAAATCAGCGTCCTTCGCAGAGTGGGTGACCATACGAATCTGAGCCACACCCTCCTTCGGGGCGGACTGGCGCAGAGAATCAACAGAAATACCGTGCTCAGTCAGGATGCGGGTAATGTTTGCCAGAACGCCCAGGCGATCCTCCACCAAAACACCCACCGAGTAGCGAGACACCACGTTATCCAGACCGGTTGCGTGCAGCTGAGCGTGAGAAGTCTCCGGAACACCGGGACCGCCCAGCACCAGACGACGAGCCAGGGACACGAAGTCCCCCAGAACAGCCGAAGCAGTCGGTGCGCCACCCGCACCGGGACCGTAGAACATCAGCTCGCCAGCGTTCTCCGCCTCAACGAACACAGCGTTGAACGCACCGTGCACGCCCGCCAGCGGGTGCTGACGAGGAATCAGGGTCGGGTTCACGCGAATGTTCGCGCCATTCTCACCCTCACGCTCGCAAATAGCCAGTAGCTTGATGACGTAACCATCAGCATCCGCGGCAGCAACATCATCAGCGGTGATGGAAGTAATGCCCTCGGTGTGCACGTCATCAATAGTGAACGTCGAGTGGAACGCCAAAGAAGCAACAATCGCAGCCTTCGACGCGGCGTCATGGCCCTCAACGTCAGCGGTCGGGTCAGCCTCAGCGTAGCCAAGCTTCTGAGCCTCAGCCAGTGCGTCCGCGAAGGATGCGCCGGTGGTGTCCATCTGGTCAAGAATGTAGTTGGTGGTGCCGTTCATGATGCCCAGAACGCGGGTCACACGGTCACCAGCCAGGGAGTCACGCAGGGGGCGCAGAATCGGGATAGCACCCGCAACAGCAGCCTCGTAAGAGAGCTGAGCACCGGACTCATCAGCGGCAGCCTGTAGCTCCACGCCGTGCTTAGCCAGCAGCGCCTTGTTGCCGGAGACCACGGACTTACCCGCCTTCAGAGCACGCAGAATGCGAGTGCGAGCCGGCTCAATACCGCCGGTCAGCTCGATGACCACATCCGCCGCATCAATCAGGGATTCAGCGTCGGTGGTGTACAGCGAGGGATCCGCATTCCAGTGGCGGGATGCATTAGTATCGCGCACAGCAATACCGATCAATTCCACGGGCGCGCCAATGCGCTTTTCAAGGACGGCATTATCCTCTACCAGGATGCGAGCAGCCTGGGAACCGACATTACCGGCACCAAGCAGTGCTACTTTGATCTTTTCAGCCACGATAGTCTCTTTCTACGGTCTGTTCCAGGTTCGCCCCGGAATCTCTTCGGGCTAAGGCACGGATACGGCGCAGAGCACGCACCCAACAACCACTTTATCAAGAGGCGGCGACGGGGCTGCAGCCTCAAGGTGCGACTTTTACTCTCTGAGATGAGGTTTCCCTCACAGTGATGAGGTGAACCTTATCTTCTGTCATGTTGTGAACGCACAAAACCGTGAAGACCCCGCCCGCAACCGTCACCTCACGGCACGCATTGTAGAAACGGGAACTTCACGGCTTTTCATGATGTCAGACAGGGCTCTTAGATTTCCGACCCCATATCCAGCGCCAACATATCCTCCTCACGCTGACGGCGAATCATCACGCGCGAAGGCTTACCCTCAGCAGTGGCAATCACCGGCGGGCGAGTCAAGAAGTTATAGTTCGAACCCAGCACATAGCAGTACGCGCCGGTCGCCGGAACCGCCAGAATATCGCCAGCCTGCAGGTCAGCCGGCAGGTAGCAGTAACGAACCACCACATCGCCAGACTCACAGTGCTTACCCACCACGCGAGAGAGCACCTGCTCCCCCGCCGGGGCACGATTCGCCAGGGTCACCGAATAATCCGATTCGTACAGCACCGGGCGGGCGTTATCGCTCATACCGCCGTCCACCGAAACATAGCGGCGCACGCGAATCTCGCCATTCTCATCCTCAATGCTCACGTTCTTAATGGTGCCGACCGTGTACAGAGTCGCACCCGAAGGACCAGAAATAGAACGGCCCGGCTCAAACGACATGTGCGGAATCGCCATGCCCAGGCGCTCGCAGGTTGCCGCGACGGAAGCGGCAATCGACTCGGTCACCTCGGTAATGGAGCGGGGGCGATCCGCCTCGGTGTAGCCGATGCCGTAGCCGCCGCCCAAATCCAGCTCCGGCAGGGTCACGCCCAGGTCACGGTTGAGGCGGTTCATGAACTCCAGGGCGGTAGTAGCCGCCTGTTCGAAGCCCTCCGCCTCAAAAATCTGCGAACCAATATGGCAGTGAATACCGCGAAAATCCAGGGAATCGGTTGCATTCAGAATCGCGGCAGCCAGAGCCGCGTAAGAATCAGTAGACTCAACACCCCAGTGCTCCAGCTCCTCCTCATCCAAACCCGCGAGCGCTGCGGTGCCGGGCTGCAGGGACATGCCGAACTTCTGGTCCTCGTGCGCGGTCGCAATGGACTCGTGGGTCGAAGCATGCACGCCGGGGGTGATGCGAATCAGCACCGGAACCGGGGCGTAGGGTTCCTCGCCCTCCGCCACACGCTCGGCGGCAAGCTCGGCGTACACGCGCTCAATGAGCTTGAGCTCGTCCACCGAGTCAGCCACCACGCGGCCCAGGCCGTTGCGGATCGCGCGGGCAATCTCAGCCTCCGACTTGTTGTTGCCGTGCAGGGCGATGTTCGCGCCGGGCACCTGTGCGCGCAGAGCCAACGCCAACTCACCACCGGAGGCGGTATCCAGGCACAGGCCCTCCTCAGTCGCCCAGCGTGCCACAGCGGTGGACAGGAACGACTTACCGGCGTAGTAGACGCTCACCTTCGCACCGTGCGTGGCGAAAGCCTGCTCAAAAGCGGTGCGGTAGGCGCGGGCGCGGGCGCGGAAGGTCGTCTCGGAGAAGACGTACTGCGGGGTTTCGTGCTCAGCAACCAGGTCGCTGACGGTCACGCCGTCAATGCAGAGCTCGCCCTGCTCATTGCGGGTAAAGGAATCCGTCCAGATGGTGCGGGACAGGGCTTCGGGGTGCTCGGGGTAGGTGAGCCATTCGGGGGCGTAGAGGGCGCGGGCTTCGCTCATCGTGTCTCTTTCTTAGCTATCTTGCCGGCATACGCTCAACCCCCGCCCCGGTAGCACCGGGTCGGGGGTTGAAACGAGAGTATTACATGCGCTCGGGTGCGCTCACACCCAGCAGGTTCAGGCCGTTAGCCAGCACCTGCTGTGCCGCGTTGTTCAGCAGCAGGCGGGTACGGTGCAGGTCGGTGACCTCTTCATCAGCCTTGGGGGTGACGCGGGAGACACCGTACCAGCTGTGGTACGCCGAAGCGAGCTGCTCCAGGTAGCGGTTCACACGGTGCGGCTCGTAGAACTTCGCGGCATCACGCACAGCAGCGGGGAACTGGCCGAGTACAGCCAGCAGCTCGCCGTCAGCAGCCGAGTCGAGCAGGGAGGTGTCCACGCCGTCCTCAACCTTCACGCCAGCCTCCGCAGCATTACGTGCCACAGCGGCGGTGCGTGCGTGAGCGTACTGCACGTAGTAGACCGGGTTCTCGTTGCTCTTGGAGGTCAGCAGGCCCAGGTCAATGTCGATGGGGGTGTCCACCGAGTAGCGGGTCAGCTCGTAGCGTGCCGCGTCAACGCCAACAGCCTCGACCAGGTCCTCGAGGGTGACCACGGTGCCGGCACGCTTGGACATGCGGACGGGCTTGCCGTCCTTGACCAGGTTCACCAGCTGACCGATCATGACCTCAATCTGGTCGGCGCGGTAACCAAGAATCTGGGCGATAGCCTTCAGACGGCCCACGTAGCCGCTGTGGTCAGCGCCGAGCATATAAATCGCCACGTCAGCGGGGTTTACTGCACGGGTCATCTTGTCCTGGTAGTAGGCGATATCACCCGCCACGTAGGCGTGGTTACCGTCAGACTTAATGACCACGCGGTCCTTGTCGTCGCCGTAGTCGGTGGTGCGCATCCACCATGCGCCGTCAGCCTCGAAGAGCTGACCGTTCTCGCGCATAGCGTCGAGCAGGGCGTCCACCTTGCCGCCTTCGAACACGGAGTTCTCGTGGAAGAACACGTCGAAGTGAGTACCGAATGCCGCCAGGGACTCCTTGATCTGATCGAACATCAGGTGAGTACCGATTTCGCGGAAAATCTCTTCGGGGTTCTCAGCCTCAAGCGCGTCGGGGCGCTGAGCCAGAATCTGGTCCTTAATGTCAACAATGTACGCGCCAGCGTAGCCGTCCTCGGGGGTCTCCTCACCGCGAGCAGCGGCAATCAGGGAGCGCACGAAACGGTCAATCTGGGTACCGTGGTCGTTGAAGTAGTATTCACGCACGACGTTAGCGCCCTCAGCCTCAAGGACGCGGGCGAGCGCATCACCGACGGCAGCCCAGCGGGTGCCACCCAGGTGGATGGGGCCGGTGGGGTTCGCGGAAACGAACTCAAGGTTAATGGTCTTACCAGCGAACTTGTCGCTGCGACCGTATGCTTCACCAGCCTCAACGATGGTGGCGGCAAGCTCACCAGCAGCTGCGGCGTCCAGGGTGATGTTCAGGAAGCCGGGGCCAGCAATATCTACGGATGCAACACCGGCGATGGCGCCAATCTTCTCTGCCAGAAGAGCTGCTACCTCACGCGGGTTCTTGCCCACCTTCTTGGCGAGCTGCAGAGCGACGTTAGTTGCCCAGTCGCCGTGTTCACGGGACTTGGGGCGCTCCACTCGGACGGCGGGCAGTTCAGCGCCCTCCACGAGGGTCAGCTGGCCGGAGGAAATGGTTTCTTCAAGGGCAAGCGCAATGGCTTCAGAGAGTTCTTCAGGAGTCATAACAAACTATTCTAGCAAGCCTTGGCAGGTACCTGACCCTTTATCTAGTGCTTATCTGATACCATAGGTGGGTTGCCTCTGTAGCTCAGCGGATTAGAGCACCAGTTTCCGGTACTGGGGGTCGAAGGTTCGAATCCTTTCAGGGGCACGATGTTCTTATTCGAGAGGGAACACGGGAGCCGATATCCGAGGCGTATTGTTCGGGTATCGGCTCCTTTTTATTTAACGGTCATGCCGGGCAGCTTCAACCTCAGAGGGTGGACACTACCCGCCTGCCTATTGTGGCAACGCTAACAGCCTTGAGAGAATGGGAAAACGCGCACACCCGTCACATCAGCACGGCTTCAAGCCACAACAGCGGAGGTAACCCGATGACCACCATGCGCCAGATTCAGCTCACCGAATGGGGCGACGAAAGCGTTCTGCACGAAGCAAACGTGCCTATCCCCTCGCCGGTGCGCGGTCACGTGCTCATCAAAACGGTTGCCGCCGGTGTCAACCCGATTGATGTGACCACTCGCAAGGGTCTGGGTCCCGCCGCTCAGCTGGCGGATCCGTCGTACAAGCCCTTCGTGCCCGGCTGGGATGTTGCCGGCACCGTGGTTGCTACCGCCGGCGACTACACGGGTTTTAAGGTGGGCGACGGCGTATTTGGTCTTGTTTCTTTCCCCTCCCCCGCCGGTGCGTACGCCGAGTATGTTCTCGCCCCGGCGCATCAGCTGGTGAAGGTGCCCGCCGATGTTCCCTGCGCGCAATTGGGTGGCGCTCCCCTGGCGGCGCTGACCGCATACCAGGCGCTCTTCGAAGTGGCGCGTTTGAAGGAAGGCGAGCGCGTACTCATTCACGCCGGTGCCGGAGGCGTCGGCCACCTCGCCGTTCAGCTGGCGGCGCAGGCTGGCGCTCAGGTTTTTGCGACCGCCTCCGCGGCAAACCACGAGTTTGTGCGCTCGCTGGGTGCCCAGCCCATTGATTACCGCACCGAGGATTTCCGCGCCGTACTGGGCCAGACCATGGATGTGGTGCTCAATTCCACTGGTCAGCAGACCTTCCTCGATTCGCTGGAGGTGCTGGTTCCCGGCGGCCGTATTATCACCCTGACCAGCCCCGACCCGCTGGATGTTGCGCGTGAGCGCGGCTTCGAGGCGCAGTGGCTGACGGTTCACCCGGACCGCACGCAGATGCAGGAGATTGCCCGTCTCATGTCCTTGGGCCTGTTGAAGGTGCACGTGGATCAGGTGCTTGATTTTTCGCAGGCTGCGCAGGCTCATGCCCTGGTTGCGACGGGTCGCACCCGCGGCAAGATTGTACTGGTTCCCTAGCGAGGTGCTGATTCATGCAGATTTCTGAGAGCGCGCCCACCGTTGAGGTCGCATTGAACGCTGAGGACGCGCCGAATGTAGAGGGTGCACTGACCACTGAGGGCGTGCCAAAGGTTGAGAGCACCGAGTACCGCTCCGGTTTTTACCGCGAGGCGGGCTTTTACGACGCCCACTCGTTACCCGACTACGGTGCGCAGTCGCCGGTAACTCGCGAGGCGTTCGCCTACGATTTCTTCCCCGCGGCTGCTGATTCTTCAACTGCCGAAACTTCAGCTACCGAGCCTTCTTCCCCCGCGCCGTTGCTGGTGTGGGTTCACGGTGGCGCCTGGCGTTTCGGCACCAACCAGGCCCTACGCGACACTATCCTGCGCGCCCCTTCCGGGGAGCAGCCCAATACCCAGGCGCTCATGCGCGCCGCTTTTCAGCAGGCGGGCTGGGCGGTCGCGTCCATCAACTACCGGTATTCGCATCAGGCGCTCTTCCCGGGTGCCCTGCACGATGTGAAGGAGGCGGTGCGTTTCTTCCGCGCCAACGCGCACGAATTCGGTATTGATCCGCAGCGCATTGCGGTAGCGGGCGGAAGCGCGGGCGGGCACCTGAGCATGATAGTTGCGTATACGGGAAATTCCTCCGTTGAGAATTCCGCCGCCGGTAACTCTGTATTTGGGGATTCTGCGAGTGCACCCGAACACGCCGAGCACGACGAATACTTCGAGGGCAGGGCGGCGAGCGCCTACCCATCCCATAGTTCACGGGTGGTTGCGGCGGCTTCGTTTTACGGGGTCAGCGATTTGAGGACCATCTTCACCGATCGTCCTCTGGCTGGCTATGCCCTCGATCATCCCGAGGATGACGGGGCTGAATGGCGACTGTTGGGAAGCACCCACCCCGTACCCTCAGATCTGTCGGCTGTCGACGCTTCCAAGGGAGAGCGGGCGGTTCCGGGTGTCAGCATCGAGCGCGCCCAAAAGAACTGGGAGCGTGCGCATCCTATTGATGCGGTACGCCCCCAGAAACGAGCGAATAAGATCGAAAGTGCCTCTGCACAGGAAGTGAGCGGCGGTGCCACTCCCCTGATGCTCGTGCACGGTATTAGTGATTCGTGTGTGCCGTACCAGCAATCGGTGCGGGTGTATCAGGCGCTGCGCACGCGGCAGGTGCCTACCGATTTGGTGCTGGTTCCGGATGCCGAACACGGGGATTCGCGCTGTTTTAGCCCCGATATTGTTCAGCAGATGCTGCGATTCTTCAACCGCATTGTATAGCTCAACTGCGCTATCTGAACCGTACTGTCCGGTCTGGGTGATTGATCAGAAAGTAATCGACCAGATGCGGGTTTAGCGAACGCGGCGGTTCACGTATTCGTGCTCGAGGCGGTAACGTTCGAGGTCGTCAAAAGCAACGCGACGGTGCGTGTTAATGCGCTCGAACGGAATATCTCCGCGCTCCAGCAGGCGAACAACGGTCGGGCGGGATACGCCCAGGTAGTCTGCTGCCTCCTGCGTGGTCATGAGGCGGTCCTGGCGGACCACGCAGACATCCTTGCGGTCGGCGAATGCGCGCGCTACGGAGGTGAGGGGCCCGTACATTTCGGGAGAAATCTGTACGCGCTCGCCGTCGCCGGTGACCAGGTAGAGGGTTTCTTCGGCACTGAGGCGGTCAAAGTGGGTGCGCAGACTCGCGTGAACGAGGGCTTGGAAGAGTTCTTCGCAGCGGTGGTGAATTTCTTCGTGCTGTCCGTCTTCGTAGCAATCCAACACTGCAACACGTGTTGCCGGGTACGTCTTTGGTGATGGCATAGTCACTCCTTCGTTACTGTGTTATTCACCACTGTAGCAGTTGAACGAAACTATCGAAAGAAAGTTAAGAAGCGCAGTTAATTCGCATCTACGGTGCATAAAATTCAGATGAATAATTATTAACTCTCTTAATAGCATTTGATGTCATTTATTGTACATTAAATGCTCTCCTGGTGTCAGTATTCCACCACCGCCCACCCTGGGTTACCGCGAACAAACCCAAATATGACAAACAAAGCACACCCCAAGCCCACCGCGGGCAAGGCGAGTACACTGGATAGGATATGTCTGAGCAGAAATCCACGAAGAAACACGCAGATACTTCTAAGGCCCCCCGCACCGCCCCCACCATGGCGAGCATGGCCGCCGCAATCCATGCGGCAAAGGTACGATCCTTCGAAAAAACCGGCGAAAAAACCGCAGATAAAACTACTGAAAACAACGCGATAAAAAACGGCGCCCCCAAGAAGGGCGCGCAGAAGAATAACGCAGACCGCAAGAACTCCTCCCGCGGCGCCTCCGAACGCAACTCCAACGCCTCCCGCTCCAACCGACGCGCAGGCGCCAACAACCGCGCCCGCAAGCTGGGCAACCAGCAGGGCGACAGCAAGAGCAGCCAGCAGAACCGCCCGGCACCGCGCCGCTACGAACCGCTGATCCCCGAGGCCATCACCTACCCCGAAGAGCTACCCGTCAGCGAACGCCGCGAAGACATCATGAACGCGATCCGCGACAACCAGGTCGTCATCATCGCGGGTGAAACCGGCTCCGGTAAAACCACCCAGATCCCCAAAATGTGCCTCGACCTGGGCCTGGGAGAGAAGGGCCTCATCGGCCACACCCAGCCACGCCGACTCGCCGCACGCTCCGTCGCCGAACGCATCGCCGAAGAACTCGGCCAGAAAATCGGCAAAACCGTCGGCTACCAGGTGCGATTCACCTCCGAAGTGGGCGAACACAGCGCTATCAAGCTCATGACCGACGGCATTCTGCTCGCCGAGATCCAGAACGACAAGCTGCTGCGCCGCTACTCCACCCTCATCATTGACGAGGCGCACGAACGCAGCCTGAACATTGACTTCATCCTCGGCTACCTCAAGCGCATCCTGCCGCAGCGCCCGGATCTGAAGGTCATCATCACCTCCGCGACCATCGACCCGGAGCGTTTCGCACGCCACTTCTCCCCCAGCTACGTGCCGGGCAAGGACATCGTCGACGAAAACCTCAGCGCCGAAGAACGCGAAATCGCCGAAGCAATCCTGCCCGACGACGCGCCGCCCATCATTGAGGTGTCCGGCCGAACCTACCCCGTGGAAATCCGCTACCGCCCGCTCGACGAGGAAGACTACCTCAGCGACGACGAAATCGAAGACGACCACGACCCCACCGACGGCATCCTCGACGCCATTAAGGAACTCTCCAAAGAAGCGCCCGGCGACATCCTCATCTTCTTCTCCGGTGAACGCGAAATCCGCGACGCCAAGGACGCCATCGAGGCAATGGTTCTCAAGTCGCCGCGTCTGAACTACGAAGTGCTGCCCCTGTACGCGCGCCTCTCGCTCGCCGAACAGCACCGGGTGTTCTCCCCCGGATCCCGCCCGCGCATCGTGCTCGCCACGAACGTTGCCGAAACCTCACTGACCGTGCCCGGCATCAAGTACGTCATCGACACCGGCACCGCACGCATCTCCCGCTACTCGGCACGCACCAAGGTTCAGCGCCTGCCCATCGAACGCATCTCGCAGGCAAGCGCCAACCAGCGCTCCGGTCGATGCGGCCGCGTCAGCGACGGCATCGCAATCCGCCTCTACTCCGAGGAAGACTTCAACTCACGCCCCGAGTTCACCGACCCCGAAATTCTGCGCACCAACCTCGCAGCCGTCATCCTGCAGATGATCGCAATCGGCGTGGTCCGCGAACCCGGCGACATCTCCCGCTTCCCGTTCGTGCAGCCGCCCGCATCCCGCGCCATCAACGACGGCGTGAACCTGCTGCGCGAACTCGGCGCGCTCACCGAACGCCCCCGCGCCCCCCGCAAGGGCCGCGGCAATAGCGCAACCCTCACCGCCATCGGCCGAGCCATGGCGGCATTCCCCGTGGACCCGCGCCTGGCCCGCATGATCATTGAAGGCGGCCGCCGCAACTGCGCCAAGGAAATGATGGTGCTCGCCGCCGCCCTGACCATCCAGGACCCGCGCGAACGCCCCGCCGACGTGCGCGCCGAAGCAGACGCCATGCACGCCCGCTTCGTCGACGACACCTCCGACTTCTCATCCTTCCTGCTGCTTTGGGACTACATCAACGAGCAGCAGGCGGCGCTGTCCTCCTCGCAGCTACGCAAAATGTGCCACCGCGAATACATCAACTACCTGCGCATCCGCGAATGGCAGGACCTCTTCGCCCAGCTACGCGAAATGGGACGCACCGCCAACATTCACGCCAGCGGCGGCAGGGACATCAACGCCTCCGCCCACGAAATCGACATCCACAAGAGCCTGCTCTCCGGCCTGCTCTCGCACGTAGGCGTCAAGGAAGAACGCGAAAAAGACTCCAAGGGACGCAACCGCGGCCCCCGCGAATACCTCGGCGCACGCGGCACCAAGTTCGCAATCTTCCCCGGCTCCGGCCTGTTCAAAAAGAGCCCCGACTGGGTGCTCTCCGCCGAACTCGTCGAAACCTCCCGCCTGTGGGCGCGCACCAACGCCTCCATCGACCCGCAATGGATCGAAGAAATCGGCAAGCACCTCATCAGCGTGCAATACTCCGAACCGCACTGGTCCCTCAGCTCCGGCGCGGCAGTCGCCTACGCCAAGGGCACGCTCTTCGGCCTGACCATCTACGCCGACCGCCCCGTGCAGTACGCCCGCGTAGACGCCGCCGCGGCCCGCGAACTGTTCATCCAGTCCGCCCTCGTCGAAGGCCAATGGCACACCCAACACAAGTTCTACCTGCGCAACCAGCGCGCCCTCGCCGAAGTCGAAGAACTCGAAGCACGCCTACGCCGCCGCGACCTGCGCGTAGACGACTCCGTACTCTTCGCCTTCTACGACGCACGCATCCCCGCCCACGTGACCGACGTGCGCGCCTTCGACAAGTGGTGGAAGCAGGCACGTCTCGAAGACGACAACTACCTAGACTTCAACCCCGAAAAGCTCATCAACGAGGAAGCCGCCGACTACGACGACTCCCAGTTCCCCCGCCAGTGGGTGCAGTGCACCGACAGCGGCGAACTGACCCTCGACCTGCGCTACGAATACGCCCCCACCGCCGGCATCGGAGGCGCCCGCACCGACGCCGCCAAGCGCGATGGCGTAGCAGTCCAGGTACCCATCCTGTTCCTCAACCAGCTGAACCCCGAACCGTTCCGCTGGCAGATTCCCGGCCTGCGCCACGAACTCGTCACCGCGCTCATCAAGTCGCTGCCCAAGGCGATTCGACGTAACTTCGTGCCCGCACCCGACGTGGCACGCGCCGCCTGCGCCGCCCTGGAAGAGGACTACTCCCCCGCCACCGACGAGCTCATCCCCTCCCTGGCACTCGTACTACGCCGCCTGCGCGGCGTCGTTGTCGAGCCCGAAGCCTTCAACTGGGACGCCGTGCCCGAACACCTGAAAATGGGATTCCAGGTGCGCAACGCACACAACAAAATCCTGGGCGAAGGCAAGGACCTGCGCGCCCTGCAGCAGCAGCTCCACAAGGAGATTCGCGGTGCCCTCGCCGACTCTCTCGGCGCATCCGATGACACCATGGCAAAAATGGTGGCGCTCGCGCAGGGTGGTTCGGGCGGCTCGGGTAACTCGGGTAACTCGGGTAGCTCCGCGGCTTCTGCCAAGAAGAGCGCAAAGAACGCTCAGAACGGCACCGCCCAGGTAGCCGATGCGCATGGTTCTCAGGTACGCGAAATCAGCGGCCTCACCGAATTCCCCGCCGATCTCTTCCTCAACGGAGAAATCCCCCGCAAGGTACAGCGCATCATCGCCACCCAGGCAGTCAACGGCTACCCCGCCCTTGTCGACGAAGAAACCAGCGTAGGTCTGCGCATCTTCCCCACCGAAGCCGAGCAGCTCCACGCACAGCGCCGCGGCATCATCCGCCTGCTCCAGCTGCAGGTGCCCTCGCCCGTACGCTACGTGAGCGAACACCTCTCCCATAAGGAGAAAATCGTCTTCACTCAGAACCCGCACGGCTCCATCGACGAACTCATTCGCGACTGCACCGTCGCGGCACTCGACCACCTGGTGCCGCACACGCCCATCTTCACGCACGCCGAATACAGCGAACTCTACGAGCACGTGCGTGCCGAACTCATCGAGACAGTCTTCGACGTCACCAAGCTCGTCGCCGAAATCCTCTCTGAAGCCACCGCGCTGAAGAAGGCAATCAAGAAGGCAACCTCGCTGACGACCATGCACGCCGTCTCCGACGTGAAGGCACAGATGGAGAACCTCGTCTACCCCGGATTCGTAGCGAAAACCGGCTACGACCAGCTGGTTCACATCCCCCGCTACCTCAAGGCCGCCCAGGTGCGCCTGACGAAGCTCGGACCAAACCTGCACCGCGACAACCAGCTCATGCTCACCGTGCAGGACCTGGAAGACTCTTACGATAACGCGGTCAAGTCGCTACCGGCAGGCACCATCGTGCCGGATGCGCTCCGCCGCGTGAACTGGATGATTGAGGAGCTGCGCGTCAGCTTCTTCGCCCAGGAGCTTGGTACCGCCTACACGGTGTCTGAGAAGCGCATTGCGAAGGCTCAGCGTGAGGCGCTGGACGCTATCAAGCGCTAATTCCGGGAATACGGTTTAGTTGCGGATGGCGGTGTTCGTCCTTGCTCCTGCAGGGGCACCCGCCCTCGCAGAACTCGGGCACCCTGATGTCGCTACGGACGACACCGCCTGTCCGCGGTAGGTTCCCACCTCAGCTTGCGCGGTGAACAGCAAAGAGCCCCCACACGATCTCCTCGTGTGGGGGCTCTTTCATCTCTGTGGTTTTTGATGCCCGGCGGGTCGGCAAGCTATGCACTTCCTCCGCTCCTGCAGGGGAACCCGCCGCACCCGGAAGGTGCGGCTTTATGTGAGCCGCAGGTTCCGTCCGCGTACGCAACGCCAGCAGAGGGTCTGCAAGTTCTCGGGCTCATTGTTGCCGCCTTCGGAAAGCGGAATCTTATGGACGACCTCTAGGATGAGGATTCGTTCACGCATGATGGAGTTGCCGCATCCGGGGTTTTGGCAGGTGTAGTTGTCGCGTTCTTTGATGCGTTGGCGCAATTGGGCGGTCATGAGGGTGCGTTTGCCGCCTTCGGGCCATGCCCAGCGTATTTTGCGTTCTAGGGTTTCGGAGAGCGCGTCGAGGGTTGGGGTGTCGAGGGTGACGGTGACGGCGCGGTTTTCTTTGCTGCTGGGTGAGGCGTATTCGAAGCGGTAGACGGGGTATGGCACGGTCAGCCCCACGTGGCAGACATTGAGTTTGTCCCAGAACTCGTTGGCGTATTGCTTGGTGATAAACTGGGGCGGGTTGATGTGTGCGATCATGTCCTCTTCGCGGCGTCGCACGTTGTCGATTGTGGTTTCGAGACGTGCGATATCGTCGGAGAGGCGTTGTACGTCTTTGAGGGTTTGCAGGTCGGCTTCGATGTGGAAGTATTTGGTGAGGCTGCCGATGGGGTCCCGCTCGGCTTCGAGAACAACCTGTTGGGAGGCCTTGTAGACGTGCGGGTGGCGTTCTTCGGGTTTCTTCTGCAGCAGTGTCTGCCAGGTTTTAGGTTGTTGAACTTCGACTGTGGCGAGGTGGCTGTACATACCGTTGGTGGAGGTTCCGAGTTCGTAGATTCCGTGGGTGTAGATATCGTGTACGTAGCTGGCAACTTCGTTGTATTCGCCGGCGAGTGTGGCGGTGCGTTGGCGGTGTGTCTGGAATTCGGGGGATGCGAAGTACCGGTTTTTGCGGATGGTCAGGATGATACCCAGAATGAGCACGATGATGACGACACCAAGGATGACGTACCAGAGGGAGAATGCGAGGCATACGGCGAAGAAGATGCCGAACCCTTTGAGGAAGGATTTCACGGGTGTTCCTTTGCGATACGGCGGTGTATCTGTGAGTATAGATTTCCTCCCTTAGGGTATCGTAGGTGGGTACCGCGCGCAAAGCTCTTGGTCACGTCAATGAGCTATTGAAAAGGTTCGGCGGCAGACGTACACCTTCCGAATGCGCCCTCGGGTTGCCCGAAGCGAAGCGAGGGCGGGTCCCCTGCGACGGCACGGAGGAAATATACGCAGCACCGCCTCCAGAACATACACAGGGCAACAGAGGAACACCATCCCTCCCGCAAACCCAAGAAACCAAAAAGTTAAACACAAAAGCCCTTAGCTCGAAAGCTAAGGGCTTTATCTGTGCGCGATACTGGGATCGAACCAGTGACCTCTTCCGTGTCAGGGAAGCGCGCTACCGCTGCGCCAATCGCGCTCACAAAACAATTGTTTTGTTGCGAGGTGAGGACGGGATTCGAACCCGCGTACACGGCTTTGCAGGCCGCTGCCTAACCACTCGACCACCTCACCGCATACGCTCCACAAGGGAACGCGTTCGAACTCTTGGAGTCCTTACGAGCGGTTGACGAGACTTGAACTCGCGACATCCACCTTGGCAAGGTGGTGCTCTACCAACTGAGCTACAACCGCATATCAGCGTATTCAATTTGAATCATGACGAGGAGTTTGTTGCTCCGTCGTGCTGACAGGTAAATACTATACGGGGTTTTTGAGTGTTTGCCAAATCCTTTGCCAATTACCCTGCGTTCCGCATGTTTCCGGGGCAGAACGGGGTGTTTTGCTTCGTTTTTGAGGAGTGCGAGCAAAATTTATTTTCATGGTGCCGGTCACATTTTCAGGGTTTTGGGGTGGTTGCTGGTCCCGTGAGGATAGCGGCGGGCACAGGATGTCCGCTGAGCGTCCACAAAATTTTTCAAAAGAGAATCACAAGAGAACGAAAAGGAGGGGTGGGGAACCAGGTTCCCCGCCCCTCCCCCATGAAATTTGCGTCAGAAATCCGCACCGGCAAAAACGCCAGGCTCATGTTTTTCTGGAGTCTCTAGAGTTCTTCGAAGAAGAGGCGTTCGTAGACCTTGCGGGCGTTGCGGGTTTGGCGCAGGTAGTCCTCTTCGAGGGCGCGTGCACTGCCGGCGGGGTATCCGCACCAGCGGGCGATTGCTTCCAAGTCGGCGCGTCCCGAGGGTAGGGTGTCGGATTGGCGCACGCCGCGCAGTACGTTGCCACCGCGAATCTTCGTGGCGAGCAGCCAGGCGCCGCTGAGGATTTCAGCATCCGCAGCTTCGACCAGCCCCGCCTCAACCGCCGCATTCAGCGCCTTCAGGGTGGAGGTGGTGCGCAGCCAGGGCACGGCGTGCGCGTGGCGTAGCTGTACGAGCTGGACGAGCCATTCCACGTCGGAGAGGCCGCCGCGGCCGAGCTTGAGCTGGCGGGTGCGGTCGGCACCGTGCGGCATGCGTTCGTTTTCAACGCGCGCTTTCATGCGGCGAATCTGCTGCACCTGTTCGGGCGTGAAAGTTGCCGGGTAGCGGTACGGGTCGATGAGCTCCACGAAAGCCTCGCCTAGCGCCTCGTCGCCGGCGATGGGGCGGGCGCGGGTGAGCGCCTGGAACTCCCAGGTTTCCGCCCAGCGTTCGTAGTAGGAGCGGTAGGAGTCCAGCGAGCGCACGATAGCGCCCTGCTTGCCTTCGGGGCGCAGATCGGCGTCCACTTCGAGGGGCCGTTCGGCGCGAATGGCGGGTTTGACGGGCTGTTTGAGGAGCGTCAGGGTGCGATTGACGATGCGTGCCGCCTGTTCCTGCGCGGCGTCTTCGTCGGCCCCGTCGAGGGGTTCGTGAACGAACATGACGTCTGCGTCGGAGCCGAAGCCGTTCTCGGCGCCGCCGAGGCGGCCCAGGCCGATGACGGCGATGCGGGTGAGCAGCTTCTCCCTCGCTGTCGCCTCAGCTTCGGCGGGTTCGGCGCCTTCCGGCGCCGCTTGGAGTTCACGCAGGGCAATCTGCAGCGCCGCACCGATCGTGCACTCGTCGATGGCGGCAAGACCGGCGCAGGTGTCCTCAATGTCGACGATGCCCAGGGTCCAGCCCATGGCGGTGCGCAGGGTTTCGCGGCGGCGCAGGTAGCGCACGGCGCGCATCGCTTCGGCGGCGTCCTCGTGGCGTGCCAGCAGGGAGGAAATCTCGGAGGCGAGCGCTTCCTCCCCCAGCGGTTTGAGGTCGGCGACCTTGTCCAGCCAGGCGATGGAGGCGGAGGCATCCTCGAGCAGGTCGGTCATGAGGCGCGAGCTGGAGAGTAGCTGGCTGAGGCGTTCTGCGGCTGCGGGTGAGTCGCGGAGCATGCGCAGGTACCAGCTGGTGCTGCCGAGTGATTCGGAGACGATGCGGAATCCGAGCAGGCCGGCGTCCGCATCCACACCGCGGGCGAACCAGCCCAGCAGCACGGGCATGAGGTGACGCTGAATGTCTGCGCTACGGGAAAGTCCCGTGGTGAGCGCCTTGATGTGGCGCATGGCGCCGCGCGGGTCGCGATAGCCAAGGGCTGCGAGGCGGTCCTGTGCCGCCTGTTCGCTGAGCACCACTTCGTCGCGGCTGAGCGTGGAGACGGCGGCGAGCAGCGGGCGGAAGAAGATCCGCTCGTGCAGTGAACGGACGTTCCGTTTAATTTTCTGCCATGCCTTGAGCATCTGCTCGGCAGAGAGCGTGCCGTTGCGTTCCGGGGAAAGGATCGAGCGGGCGAGGGCGCGCTGTTCGGCATCCTTTTCGGGCATCAGGTGGGTGCGGCGCAGCTGCTGCAATTGGATGCGGTGCTCGAGCACGCGCAGCTTCTTGTAGTCGCGACTGAATGCTTCGGCGTCGGTGCGGCTAATGTAGCTGACGGCGGTCAGCGCCGCGAGGGAATCCACGGTAGATTTGGTGCGCACAGCGGGGTCGGTTCGACCGTGCACGAGCTGCAGCAACTGCACGGTGAACTCAATATCGCGCAGGCCACCCGGGCCCAGCTTGATCTGGCGGTCTACCTGGTGTGAGGGAATGTTGTCGGTCACGCGGGCGCGCATCGCCTGCACGGATTCCACGAAGGATTCACGGGCGGCGGACTCCCACACGAAGGGGTCGATTGCGCGGGCGTAGCGGGCGCCCAGCTGAGCCGAACCGGCGATGGGGCGTGCCTTGAGTAGAGCCTGGAATTCCCAGTTCTCAGCCCAGCGCTTGTAGTACTGAACGTAGGATTCGACGGTGCGAACCAGCGGGCCGTCCTTACCCTCGGGACGCAGGTTCGCGTCGACCTCCCAGAGAGCGGGTTCAGGTGCGGGGCCCATAATCGCGCGGGTGAGGGCGTGCACGAGCTCCGTGCCGATGGTGGAACATTCATTCTCGGTGAGCTTGAGCGGGGCGCTCTCCCCCTCCGCCACGGCATTGGGCATGGCGGCGGGTTCCACGGGCGCAACCACATACACCACATCAACGTCAGAGATGTAGTTCAGCTCGCGGGCACCGCACTTACCCATGCCGATAATCGCCAAGTCCAGGGCGTCTACGGCTTCGCCTCGGCGAGGAGCCGCCAGACCGGGACCCAGTCCCTCCGCCACTTCGGTGCGCGCAATGGCGAGCGCGCCCTCCAGCGCGGCGGCAGCCAAATCGGCGAGGTGACGACCGATGGTGGGCATCATTTCGACCGGGTCTTCACAGCACACGTCGAGCAGGGCGATGCGCGCCAGGGCGGCGCGGTAGGCGACGCGCAGGGTCACGTAGCCGTCTTTGCCGGTCTGCTCGGCGGCAGCGCGCGGACGCTCTGCGTGGGGGTCGGCGCCGAGGGCGGTGAGGATATCGCGGCGGTAGGGGGTGTCCAGCGGTGCGATGGGGGTCAGGAATTCCCCGTCGGTTTCCGGCAGAATCGACGCCGGGTGCTGGGAGCGAATCAGCGCGCTCTCCGCCGGGTACACCTGCGTGTCGAAGAGCGGGTCAATGTGCTCGGGGCGGCGGTAGAGAAAATCGCCAATCGCCTGGGAGGCGCCGAGCAGGCGGTACATGCCGAATTCTTCTTCGCCGCGGTTGGCGCGCTCAGCAACCGCCGGATGCTTCTCAATGAGGCGCACGAGGGCGGGCAGGGCAATATCCGGTGAGGGCGCGAGGCGCAGCCCGGCAAAGAGCGCATCCTGCGAGACGTGCTTCAGTTCGGGTGCGTTGAGCCAGCGTTCTGCCTTGGACGGGTCGTGGAAGCCGGTGGCAATCATGCGGGTGTGCAGGCGTAGCTGGGCTTTGCGTTCGGCTTCGGCGCGCTGCTCGTCGTCGAGCGCGTCGGGGGCGATGTCGGTCAGCGATTTGGGTTCTTTGGCGGGGTCGATAATGCGGATGAGCCCGGTGGTCGGGTAGTGGGAGCTGTCAGTCATAGCGTGAGAACCGTGGGTAGAGAACTGTGGGTGGAGAGTAGATCCGGGGTGGAAAGTATAAATTTCGCCGGCAAAAATCGGCGGCTAAAAATCGGCGGTGAACGGTGAAGACGATAGGTGCATTTGATAGACCTGTGGGCGGTACCCGCCGGCGTGTTGACCGGTAGCGGGTACCGCCCTGAGGCTGTCAGCGTTCACTCATCGTCAGAAGAGGTGAGAGAATCCAGCCGTTAGAGGATTCCGAGGTTGTGCTTGAGCTCATACGGGGTCACCTGAGCCTGGTACTGGTCCCAGTCGGCGCGCTTATTGCGCAGGAACTGCTCGAAGACCTGCTCGCCCAGAACCTCCGCCATGAACTCGGATTCTTCGGTAATGTTGATGGCTTCACGCAGGGATGCGGGCAGCGGGTTGTAGCCCATGGCGCGGCGTTCTGCGTTAGTCATGGCGGCGAGGTCCTCGGTCACGGCGGGCATGAGCGGGTACTCGTTTTCGATGCCCTTCAAACCTGCGGCAAGAATCACCGCGTAGGCGAGGTACGGGTTCGATGCCGAGTCCAGGCCGCGGTACTCGATGCGTGCGGACTGCATCTTGTTCGGCTTGTACAGGGGCACACGCACGAGGGCGGAGCGGTTGTTGTGGCCCCAGGAGACGTAGGAGGGCGCCTCGCCGCCGCCCCAGAGTCGCTTGTAGGAGTTGATGAACTGGTTGGTGACCGCGGTGAATTCGGGGGCGTGCTTGAGCACACCGGCGATGAAGTGGCGTGCGGTCTTGGACAGCTGGTATTCGGCACCGGCTTCGAAGAATGCGTTGGTGTCGCCTTCGAAGAGGGAGAAGTGGGTGTGCATGCCGCTGCCGGCGTACTTGGTGAAGGGCTTGGGCATGAAGGTTGCGTACATGCCGAGCGAGTAGGCGACTTCCTTGATGACGGTGCGGAAGGTCATGACGTTGTCGGCGGTCTGCAGGGCGTCGGCGTGGCGCAGGTCGATTTCGTTCTGGCCGGGGCCGGTTTCGTGGTGGCTGAATTCGACAGAGATGCCGACTTCTTCAAGCATGGTCACTGCCTTGCGGCGGAAGTCCTGCACGATGCCGCCGGGGGTGTGGTCGAAGTAGGATTCGTAGTCCACGGGCACGGGGAATCCGTCGGCGCCGAGCTTGGAGGATTCGAGCAGGTAGAACTCAATTTCGGGCGAGGTGTAGCAGGTGAAGCCCATCTCCGCAGCTTTGTTGAGCACGCGCTTGAGCACGCCACGGGTGTCGGAGGCGCTGATCTCACCGTCGGGGGTGAGCACGTCACAGAACATGCGGGAGGTGTAGTCTTCCTCGCCGCGCCAGGGCAGGATCTGGAAGGTGGAGGGGTCCGGCTGCAGCAGCATGTCGGATTCGTAGATGCGGGAGAAACCCTCAATCGAGGATCCGTCAAAGCCCAGGCCCTCGTCGAAGGCGCTTTCTACTTCAGCCGGTGCGAGCGCAACGGATTTGAGGGTGCCGACCACGTCGGTGAACCAGAGGCGGATGAAGCGGATGTCGCGCTCTTCGATGGTGCGCAGTACGAATTCCTGTTGGCGGTCCATAAGTTGCCCTCTCGGTGCGGGCGCGCATCCGCGTGGTACCCATCTGTGGGTGGCGGAGGCGCGCTAAATTTGCTGCCGAGGTGAGGAAGACCCTGTTGCGGAAGGTCATGCATACCCCTTGGGGTTCCAAGGGGTTGCGGCGGGTTGTGTACCAGCGGTGCTGGCGCCTCCTTGCCCCGGCGTGTGTCCTGTTGTTATCTAGCCTATCGGGTTCTGCTGTGTGGCGGGTGGGTGGGAGGTTTCGTTTGTGTAAATTCTCTTTTCGTGTGCCGCGGTAGCTCAGATTCTGGGCGGTATCGGGGGCCGCTCCCCCACTTTCTGCGGTGCGGGTTGTGTTCAGATACCTAGCAGATGACGGTTCGCGGGGCGTGGTCGGGGTCGCCTTGCGATAATGGGGGTATGCTACATTCCGTTCTTCTCTCATCAGCTTCGCAGGCGCTGTCCGCGCAGGTAGCGCCCGCACAGATTCCTCTAGCGGCAAGCACGCTGGTTGCTGCTGACCCCACCGGGCTTGAGTGGCTGCTACTTGTTGCCGCCCCCATTGTTTTCTTGGTGTTATATCTGGTCTGCCTTTTTGCGGTTGCGGTCTTTGGCCCGACAGTCATGAAGAATAACAAGACCGGTGGTGCGACCTACCTGCTGGACCGCCCCTCCCGTGTGGCGTTTAGGATTCGCACCCTGGCATTGTGGGCGCTGATTGGTGCGTTTATGGAGTTCATTTGGACCGGTTACACGGGCCGTTTGGGGTCGAGCGCGGCTATTCCGATCATTATTTTTAGCTGGTCGTGGAAGTACACTTTCTTCTTCTTGCCGCTTCAGGTAATTCGTTCCTGGTACGTTCACGCAAGCCGCGGCAAGTATGATGCACTGTCGGCTGAGGGTGCTCAGCGCCGTGAGAAGCTGAACCGTAAGAGCGCTTACGAGGTGTCGAAGATGATGCAGCGTAACCCGCAGCAGTTCGCCATGAATAAGGAGCTGCATACGCTGGCGCGCGGTCAGAAGATTGCGGGCGTGCGTCCGTTCCAGCACCTTGACGAGGCGGGCAAGAAGCGCCGCACGAACTATACGGTGGAGCTGGCTGTGGCGCTCATGCAGGCGCGTGCCATGAACCCCGGCAAGCTTCCGTCGGAGGCATTCGGCGAGAGCATCCTGGGTATGGGTGTTGGCATTACGTCTGATCGGGCGGTGGAGCAGACCTGGTTGACTCTGTGCACGGAGCGTATCAACGCGCCGGATGCGCCGAACTACCCGGATTCGCTGTACCCGGTGGCGGCTCGTTTTTCGCTGTTTACCACGATGTCGCTGTTGCAGCCGGTGATGGGTCGCCCCTATTCGCCGTTTACTGCGCCGGATGCGCGTCGTTTCGTGCCGCGTGATTTCTCGGCGGATACTGTGCTGTTGAAGACTGAGGAGCTGGGCAAGAAGGCTTTGGCGCAGAGCGCTATTTTCCGTCAGATTCATGAGCGTCTTCTGCCGTTGCATCGGCAGCAGCCTCAGCTGGTGGATGGCCGCGCCCTGGCGTATTGCGGTGCCCTGCTGGTAAGCGTGGCGAAGGCGGAGGCGGAGAGCCAGCGGTTGACGAGCCAGATTCTGGCGACGGCTGCTTCTGAGCGTGGCATCCTGTCCTTTGGCGTGTTCTCGCAGATTTCTGAGGATTATCAGTGTGTTCAGCGTCTGCTGAATCTGATGGTGAAGGCGACCGCCGACGTTGAGCGTTTCATCAACGCGGTGGAGGCGCTGGTGCAGATGCATTCTGGTCCGGTTCAGCCTTCCGGTATTGCATACGAGAAGGTGCAGATGGAGTATATCGCTGCTCTTCTGGACGTTATTGTCTTCTCTTCGCACGCCCCGCTTGCCGGTTCTATTCAGGCGTCTTACGCCCTGCTGAAGGCAGACTATGAGGCGTTTACTTTCAACACCACCGATGAGCTGAGCCGCAGCTACTGGCTGCAGTACGCGAAGAACGCGGTGAACGCCTGCGATACGGGCCTGTCCCAGGGCTATGAGGGTTTCTTCGATAACGATGCGGCGCTCCCGGCGTGGGAGTCCTACGCGGAGGACGTCGTGAAGGAAGTCTGCACCTATTCGATCATGCAGCTGTACTGGGATGCTCTGGTGCAGCAGGCGCTCATTCAGCGCGATTTGCCGCGTGAGTTTAGTGATGCTTCTTCCGCTGTTCCGGAGCTGATGAATAAGAACGCCGCTGCATCGTTCCCGACCTACTACATTAATCTCATCTGGAACTAGGCATAGTCGTTCCCTCGTGGTGAGCGGTACGCCAGGTTGGAGCCGTGCAGGGTTAGAATAGTCAGCATGACTACTGAGCGTTCTTCCGAGATCTCTTCGCCCTACGCGGCACAGCCTGCCGCTACCTCTGCGGCTGTTCCCGCGACTGCTTCTGCATCGAAGCCTTTTGACCTGGACAGCGTCAAGAAGGTGCGTACCGTTCACCTGGCTCAGGCTAAGGCGACCGGTCAGAAGTTCTCCATGCTGACCTGTTATGACGCTCTGACGGCGCAGATTTTTGATCGCGCCGGCATCGACATGCTGCTGGTGGGCGATTCGGCGGCGAATGTGGTGCTCGGCTACGAGTCGACCCTAACCATTACCCTGGATGAGATGATTCCGCTGGTTGCGGCGGTTTCTCGCGGTGCATCCCGCGCCATGGTGGTTGCTGATTTGCCGTTTGGTTCTTATGAGCAGTCCCCGCAGCAGGCGGTGGCGAGCGCTGTTCGCATGATGAAGGAGGGCGGCGCGCACGCGGTCAAGATTGAGGCGGATGCCTCGATGGCTGAGTGGGTTCGTGCCCTGGTGCGTACCGGCATTCCGGTGGTGGCGCATGTTGGTTTCACTCCGCAGTCGGAGCATGCCCTGGGCGGTTTCCGTGTGCAGGGTCGCGGTGATGCGTCTGAGCGTGTTCGTGAGGATGCGGTGGCACTGGCTGAGGCTGGCGCGTTCTGCGTGCTCATGGAGATGGTGACTACCCAGACTGCGCAGCTGGTGGATGAGGCTGTGGGCGCTGTGCCGACTATCGGCATTGGTGCCTCGAATGTGACCACCGGTCAGGTGCTGGTGTGGCAGGACATGATGGGTGTTCGCGCCGGTCGCGTACCGCGTTTTGTGAAGCAGTTTGCGCAGGTCGGTCAGGTCATGGAGGACGCTGCGCGTGCTTATCGCGATCAGGTGCGTTCGGGTGAGTTCCCGGCGGCTGAGCACACTTTTGAGTAGGCTTTAGGCTGAGAAGAAAAGCTTGATGAAGAAAGACCCCCGTATCCGGTGCGCCGGGTGCGGGGGTCTTTCATCTCAGGCTGTATGTCTGTTGGGCGGCGTGCGCCTTGAGCAAGGCTGAGGGCGTTGAGCAAGGCTGAGGGTGCTCGTGCTTTAGAGCCAGCCGCCGTCCTTTTCCCAGGCGTCATTGCGTTCGCGGGCGCGGTCCATGGCGTGTGCCGCCTCCTCGTAGGTTTTGAAGGGGCCCCACAGGGAGGTGACGGCGCTCTGCTGGCCGCGTTCAACCTCGCCGGTTTTGAGGTTGTACCAGTACTCTTCTTCGTGGGCGCTGGTAGCGTCGGTGGCAGCGTGCAGGGTCTTTTCGGCCGCCGATTCGATGGCTTCGCTCAGGCGGTGCTTGTGGTGGCTCATGGTTCTCCTTCGACGGTGAGGGGTTGGTGTTTCTAGCTTCTCACGCGCATAGGTTCGTGGCAATGAGGCGGGTGGAGCTTCTCACGGCGCTTCCCCTCCGCGGTCTTCCGCTGCTGCCTTCCACACCGGCTTTCCGCCCTCACAGTTTTTGCCTCCAGCGTGCATGAAATTTTATTCACAATCTGGAAAAAAGGTACGGCTTGTGTATCCGCCGCTTTTTAGCGCCTGAGCAAGCGACACAACCCGCCCACGCCCGGTAAGATGAAACTATGTCTTCAACCAAAACGAATACTTCGCACAATCTTCCCGCAGAGCCCGGTCGAGCACCCGTCGGTTGTCTGACCCCCGGACGCATCACCCCCATGCGCCCGGTCCCCTCGCACATTGTTCGCCCCGAGTACGTGGGTAAGCCCACCGCCAACGAGGGTAACGACTCGAACATGTACACCCCCGAGGAAGTTGAGCGGGTTCGCGCAGCCGGCAAGATCGCGGCAGGCGCCATCGTTGAAGCATCCAAGATTTGCGTGCCCGGCACCACCACCGACGAGATTGACGTGCTGGTCCACGAGTACATTTGTGACCACGGCGCGTACCCCTCCACCGTGGATTACCGCGGCTACCCCAAGTCCGTGTGCACCTCCCTGAACGAGGTCATCTGCCACGGCATCCCGGACTCCACCGTGCTGGAGGACGGCGACATCCTCAACCTGGACGTCACCGCATACCTGGACGGCATGCACGGCGACACCAACAAGACCCTGCTCGTCGGCAACGTGGACGAAGAGTCCCGCCTGCTGGTTGAGCGCACCGAAGAGTCCCTGAACCGTGCGATTAAGGCTGTGAAGCCGGGCCGCCAGATCAACGTGATTGGTCGCGTCATTGAGAAGTACGCTGCCCGCTTTGGCTACGGTGTGGTTCGCGACTACACCGGTCACGGTGTGGGCCGCGAGTTCCACTCGGGCCTCATCATCCCCCATTACGATGCGGCACCCGCCTACGACACCGAGATCCGTGAGGGCATGATTTTCACGATCGAGCCCATGCTGACCCTCGGCACCATCGAATGGGACCTGTGGGACGACGACTGGACCGTGGTCACCCGCGACCGCAAGCGCACCGCGCAGTTCGAGCACACCCTCGTGGTGACCGCTGACGGCGCGGACATCCTGACCCTGCCCTAATCCGCAGCCCTCTGGGTTTCCTGCTTGTGCTGATACGACTTGTGCAGGTACGAGCCCAGCACCTCACTTTTATATCAATTCACCCACTGACAAGCCCGCCCACTCACCCGATTGCACGGCAGTAGGCGGGGCGAAAGAGAGAAAACCATGAGCGAATACGCAGAACCCGGCGTCATCAACGAGCTGCCCGCCCCCACCCCCAAGGACCTGCAGATCGGTGTGGACATTGGAGGCACCGGTATTAAGGGCGGCATCGTTGACCTGCGCACCGGCGACCTCGTGTCCGACCGCTTCCGCATCGACACCCCCAAGCCCGCAACCCCCGAGGCTGTGGCTGAGGTCGTACGCCGCGTAGTCGACGAGCTGCAGGGCCGCGACCTGGCACCGGATCCCGAGTCGGCTGTCGGCATCGACTTCCCCGCAGTGGTGAAGAACGGCATGGTCTTCTCCGCAGCGAACGTGGACGACTCCTGGATTAACACCGACCTGGAGCAGGTCATGAGCGAGGCGCTGGACGGCCGCACCGTCTACGGCCTCAATGACGCTGACGCAGCCGGTCTGGCTGAGGCAACCTACGGCCAGGGCCGTAACCGTGACGGCCTGATTGCTGTCATCACCCTGGGCACCGGCATCGGCTCCGCCCTCATCAACGACGGCGTGCTAATCCCGAACACCGAGCTGGGCCACCTGGAGATCGACGGCCACAACGCCGAGTCTCAGGCTTCTGCCCGTGCCCGAGAGGTGCACGAGCTGTCCTGGAAGAAGTACGGCAAGCGCCTGTACCGCTACTTCGAGCACGTTCAGATGCTCTTCTCCCCCGACCTGTTCATCATTGGCGGCGGCATCTCCAAGAACCCGGAGAAGTTCATGCCTTACTTTGAGGATCAGATTCGTACCCCCATGGTCATGGCTGCCCTGCGTAACAACGCGGGTATTGTGGGTGCGGCACTGTGGGCTGGCGGCATGCTGCAGGAACGCAAGCGCCGCGGCGAAGCGTAAGGGTTTGCTTCCTGCTATCCGCCTCGGATAGCGCTTCACATACGTACGAAGGGACCGCCTTCCGAATCATTCGGAAGGCGGTCCCTTCTGTATGCCGCCGCTCATGTAGCGGCGGCTGAGCTCATTAGCTACTGGGTTAGCTAGTGGCTGTGCTAGCTAGTTACTGGGCGATGCGGTCCTCACGCAGACGCGCAATCGCCTCCTCAAAGTCCTCAAGGTTCTCAAACGCCTGGTACACGCTCGCAAAACGCAGGTAGGCAACCGCGTCCAGCTTCGACAGCGGCTCCAGGATGGTCAGACCCACCTCGTGCGCGTTAATCTCCGCCAAACCGCGGGCACGAATCAGCTCCTCAACCTCCTGGGCGAGCTTCGCCAAATCATCCTCACCCACGGGGCGGCCCTGGCATGCCTTACGCACGCCGGCGGCAATCTTCGAACGGTCAAAAGGCTCGGTCACGCCGGAACGCTTAATCACCGAAATGGTGGTGGTTTCAACGGTCGTGAAGCGGCGAGCGCAGGAGGTGCACTGGCGGCGGCGGCGAATTGCGGCGCCGTCATCGGTGGTGCGGGAATCCACCACGCGCGAGTCGGTGTGCTTGCAATAGGGGCAGTACATTCGTTTCTCCTTGGCTGGGCGCTAGCGCCCGCGTATACAGCGCTCAAGAATATTTATACCTATTCTACCGTGATATAGAGCGGATACACCGTATGTTTTGAGTGAATATACGCTCAGGGTGGACTCTGCTATGCAGAATCCACCCTGTCGTTCCCCTCAGCGGGGGTTGTGCGTTGTTAGCGTGCGTTGTTTAGCGTCGAATGCAGCTCGGACCGAAAATCGTCTTGATTTCACCGAAGAGGCTCGGGTTCGGCTCCACGCGCACGCTCGCATCCAGCAGCACCAGCTGCTCCTTATCGCGGGTGCGCACGAGCATGCGCACATCCGCGGTGCCCTTGTGGTCGCGCAGGGTCTCCTTCAGCTCCTTCAGGTTCGCCTCGGTCACCAGGTACTCGGGTACCACGATAGTGATGGGTGCGGCGCGGCCGTCATCGCTGATTTCCAGGATCTGCAGTTCCTGCGCGCTCATGTTCACGCTGCCGTCGTCGCGGCGCTGCACGCGGCCACGAATCGAGCAGATGAGGTCGTCCGCCAGGGCAGCGCCCATCGTCTCGTAGGCGCGGGAGAAGAACATGACCGTAATGGTTGCACCCGAGGGGTCTTCCAGTTCCACGGAGGCGTACTGGTTACCGCTGGACTTGGCAATACGGCGTGAAACGCCGGTGAGCATACCCGCAATGGTGACGGTTTCGCCGTCGCGCACGTGCGAGTCTTCACCGATGATGTCGTGCACCGAATGGCTTGCGGCATCCGAGAGCGCACGTTCCAGGCCGCGCAGCGGGTGGTCCGAAACGTACAGGCCCAGCATGTCACGCTCAAAGTTCAGCTTCTCGCGGCGGTCCCACTCGGGCACGTCGGGGATGGTCACCGTCAGCTCGTCGCCGAGAGCATCGTCCATACCGAGGGAGCCGAAGAGGTCGAACTGACCCGCCGCTTCCTTACGCTTGACCGCCACGGCTGCGTCCACTGCCGCCTCGTGAATGAGGGACAGCGAACGGCGGGTATGGCCCAGGTCGTCGAAAGCGCCTGCCTTAATGAGCGACTCGATGGTGCGCTTATTGCACACCTGCAGCGGCACCTTCTTCAGGAAGTCGTTGAAGGACTCATAGCGGCCCTTCTCCTCGCGGGCGGCAATCATGCCTTCGACCACGTTCGCGCCCACGTTACGAATCGCGCCCATACCGAAGCGGATATCGTCACCGACAGGGGCGAAGGTCAGGGTGGATTCGTTCACATCCGGTGCGAGCACGGTAATGCCCATGGCGCGGCACTCGTTCAGGTACAGCGCGAGCTTGTCCTTGTTATCGCCCACGCTGGTCAGCAGCGCAGCCATGTACTCCTGCGGGTAATGCGCCTTCAGGTACGCCGTCCAGTACGACACCAGACCGTACGCAGCCGTGTGCGCCTTGTTGAACGCGTAGTCAGAGAACGGCAGCAGAATATCCCAGAGCGCCTTAATAGCGCCCTCAGAGTAGCCGTTAGAAATCATGCCGTCGTGGAAGGTAGCGTACTGCTTATCCAGCTCCGCCTTCTTCTTCTTACCCATCGCACGGCGCAGCAAGTCTGCCTCACCCAGAGTGTAGTTCGCGACCTTCTGAGCAATCGCCATAACCTGCTCCTGATACACAATAAGGCCGTAGGTGGTGTCCAGAATATCCTTCAGCGGCTCTTCCAGCTCAGGGTGGATTGGCTCGATCTCCTGCTTACCGTTCTTACGCAGAGCGTAGTTGGTATGCGAGTTTGCGCCCATCGGGCCGGGACGGTACAGCGCCAACACTGCCGAAATGTGCTCGAACTCCTCGGGCTCCATGAGCTTGAGTAGCGAGCGCATCGGGCCGCCGTCGAGCTGGAACACGCCGAGGGTGTCGCCGCGCGCCAGCAGACGGTACGATTCCGGGTCGTCCAGCGAGAGGGATTCAAGGTCCAGGTCGATGCCTCGGTTAGCCTTAATGTTCTCCACCGCATCAGAGATGATGGTGAGGTTACGCAGACCCAAGAAGTCCATCTTAATCAGGCCCAGGCCCTCACAGGTGGGGTAATCGAACTGGGTGATGACCTGGCCGTCGGCCTCGCGGCGCATCACGGGAATCACGTCTATCAGGTCCTTGCTGGACATAATCACGCCCGCAGCGTGCACGCCCCACTGACGCTTCAGACCCTCCAAGCCCTTCGCGGTTTCAAACACCTGGCCGTAAATCTTATCGACCGGGTCCTCAATGAGGGCACGCAAATCTGCCGCCTCGGCGTAACGCTTATCCTCTTCGTTGTACACGTTCGCCAGGGCGATGTTCTTACCCATGACGTCCGGCGGCATCGCCTTGGTGAGGCGCTCGCCCACCGAGTACGGCTGGTCCATCACGCGGGAGGCGTCCTTGAGCGCCTGCTTCGCCTTAATGGTGCCGAAGGTGACAATCTGCGCGACCTTGTCCTCACCGTACTTATCGGTCACGTAGTCGATGACCTCGCCGCGGCGACGATCGTCGAAGTCCACATCGAAGTCGGGCATGGAGACACGGTCGGGGTTGAGGAATCGCTCGAAAATCAGGTCGTGGTCGAGCGGGTTCAGCTCGGTAATGCGCATCGCGTACGCCACCATCGAGCCTGCACCGGAGCCACGGCCCGGACCCACGCGGATGCCGTTGCGCTTTGCCCAGTTGATGAAGTCGGCGACCACTAGGAAGTAGCCGGGGAAGCCCATGGAGGTAATAACCCCCACCTCGTACTCCGCCTGCTTGCGCACAACATCAGGGATACCCTGCGGGAAGCGATAGTGCAGGCCCTTTTCAACTTCCTTCACGAACCAGGATTCCTCGTTTTCACCCTCGGGCACGGGGAAGTTCGGCATGTAGTTCGCCTTGGTGTTGAACTCCACGTTGCAACGTTCAGCGATTTCGAGGGTGTTCTCGCAGGCACCGGGAATGTCGCCGAATAGGGCGTACATTTCTTCTGCCGAGCGCAGGTAGAAGTTATCCGCGTCGAACTTGAAGCGCTTGGGGTCGGTGAGGGTCGAGCCGGACTGCACGCACAGCAGCGCCGCGTGGGCGGTGTGGTCTTCCTGGCGGGTGTAGTGCAGGTCGTTGGTGGCGACGAAGGGCAGGTTCAGCTTCTTGGCGAGACGGTGCAGATCCTCCTGGACGTTGCGTTCAATATCCAGGCCGTGATCCATGACCTCGCAGTAGAAGTTATCCTTACCGAAAATATCGCGGAATTCACTCGCCGCCTGGACCGCCTCGTCAAACTGGCCCAGGCGCAGGCGCGTCTGAACCTCACCGGAGGGACAGCCGGTGGTGGCAATCAGGCCCTTCGAGTAGGTCTGCAGCACCTCGCGGTCCATACGCGGCTTGTACAGCTGACCTTCCAGCGACGCAATCGAGGAGGCGCGGAACAGGTTGTGCATGCCCTCGGTGGTTTCAGCCCACATGGTCATGTGGGTGTACGCGCCACCACCGGACACGTCGTCGCGGGAGCCGTCGCCCCAGCGCACACGCGAACGGTCGGTGCGGTGCGTGCCGGGGGTCAGGTACGCCTCCACACCGATAATGGGCTTGATGTCGTGCGCCTTAGCCTGGCGCCAGAAGTCGAAGGCGCCAAAGAGGAAGCCGTGGTCACTGGTCGCCATGGACTTCATGCCGAGTTCTTTAGCGTGGGTGAACAGGTCACCCAGGCGCGCGGCGCCGTCGAGCATGGAGTACTCGGTGTGCACGTGCAGGTGCGTAAATTCTTTGGTTGCCACGGGAATCTCCTGGAGGTGTGGGCTGGAGGATGGGCGGTGAATGTGAAGCTGTGTGCGGCGGTCCGCGGACGGCTATACCTAGCCGGGTTGTCTAGCCGAGCTGAACCTTACCCTCGCGCAGAGCGGTCAGCGCGTAGGACAGGTCGAGCGGGTACTCGCTGGTGAAGGTCACGCGCTCACCGGTGCTGGGGTGATCGAAGCCCAGGCGGTGCGCGTGCAGCCACTGTCGGGTCAGACCCAGTTCGGCGCTGAAGCGCGGGTCGGCCCCGTAGGTCAGGTCGCCGCAGCAGGGGTGGCGCAACGCGGAGAAGTGCACACGAATCTGGTGGGTGCGTCCGGTTTCCAGGTGCACCTCCACCAGGGATGCGGGGCCGAACGCTTCGAGCACATCGTAGTGGGTGATGGAGTTGCGGCCGTCTTCAACCACGGCGAACTTCCACTCGTTGCCGGGGTGGCGACCGATGGGTGCGTCAATGGTGCCGCGCAGCGGGTCGGGCAGACCCTGCACGAGGGTGTGGTAGACCTTGTCCACGGTGCGTTCCTTGAAGGCTCGCTTGAGTTCGGTGTAGGCGCGTTCGCTGCGGGCTACGACCATCAGGCCGCTGGTGCCCACGTCCAGGCGGTGCACAATGCCCTGGCGCTCTGCCGCGCCGGAGGTAGCAACCGAAATGCCCTCGCCCATGAGCGCGGAAATGACGGTGGGGCCGTGCCAGCCGGGTGAGGGGTGTGCCGCCACGCCTGCGGGTTTGTCCACCACAACGATGTCGTCGTCCAGGTGCATGATGCGGAAGCCATCCACCTTTTCGGGGCGGATGTCCGCCAGATCGCGCGGTGCGGGTGCATCGACGACGACCTCGTCCCCTGCGGACAGCTTGTATGACTTACCAATTTTCACGGCCTTGCCGTTGTTGGTCACGGTCACGTGGCCGTCACGAATCCACCCGGAGGTTCGGGTGCGCGGCGCGTCGAGGGCACCGGCGAGCGCGGCGTCCAGGCGCATACCGGCGAGCGCGCCTTCAACGGTGAATTCGGCGCGGATGCGTGCCGAATCTTCGGCGGCGTTGGTGGTTTCGCTCATGCGGCTCTCCTTCGGGTGGTGTTTGCTTTGGTTGTCTGTGTGAGGGGTCGTCTGTGTGAGAACGTCTTAGTAGGCACGTGTGTCGGCAACGTAACCGTCGGCGCGTATGCCGGAACGGGGAGCTACTTGGCGCTCTTCCCTGCCGCATTCTTGTCGTCAGCCTGCACACGGGTTCCGTTGAGGTTCAGACCCTTGAAGTTCAGCAGCACGATGAACGCCATGCACACGCAGATTGCAGAGTCTGCAATATTGAAAATCGCGAAGTTCGGCACGGAAATAAAATCGACCACGTGGCCGGAACCGAAGCCGGGCTCACGGAAGAGACGGTCGAAAAGGTTGCCGCAGATACCGCCAAGCAGACCGCCTAGCGCGAGGGTCCAGGACAGGGCGCGGGTGCGGCGCAGCAGGTAGAGCACCACGGCTGCGGCGGCGACCATGACGAGGGTGAAGATCCAGGTGACGTTCTCGCCCATGCTGAATGCGGCGCCGGAGTTACGAATCGAGTACCACCACAGAAGCCCGTCAATGACGGTGATGCGCTCTCCCAACTGCATCTGGGTCACGACCAGGTATTTGGTGCCCTGGTCGATAGCGAACACGACGGCGGCGAGCACGAGCGCGAGAATCCCCGCGGAGCGTCCAGTAAGGATGCGCACGCGGCGTCCAGTAGCTTCTTCGGTGGTGTTTTCAGCGGCGTTATCGCTAGCCTGTGCGACTGAGGATTCAGCAGTCTTGGGGGTGTTGGTCATAGCTCTCCTCTAGTCTGTGCCGGTTGTTGCGCCTACGGTACGGAGGCAGGGCGCGCTCGCGTTCGGTAGTGCCCCTCTAGCTTAGCAAATCGGGGTAGCGCATCGAGTATTCGGGGGTGATGTGGCGGTTACTCTCCCCCGCTTCGCACGCTGGGTTTTTAGGCCGTGCCGGGCGGGCATGAGAATACCGCCCGGTTCTTTCGATCTTCCCCGGTGAATAGCGGTGGAAGAGAAAGAATCCGGGCGGCATACGCTTCAAAGCGTCGTTAGCTTATTTAGGCACACTGATTTATGCGGAAGCCTCGATGGACTTGAGGTTTTTCAGCTCCTGAACCTGTGCGTCCAGGTGCTGCAGCAGCTTGGAGCGGTAGCGGCTCTCGAAGCCACGCAGAGCCTCAACAGCGATCTCCAGCTCTTCCTTCTCGTCGGTGAGGCGAGAGAGAACCTCTTCGCGCTGCTGCTGAGCTTCGCTCACCATAGCGTCTGCCTTCCTCTCTGCCTCTTCGAGCAGTTCAGCCTTAGCCTTCTCGCCCTGTGCCACGTAGTCGTCGTGAACCTTCTGTGCCATGGCGAGTAGCGCCGCCGCGTCCTGAGGTGCAGCCGATGCCGCCGAGGACTGTGCGGGTGCTACAGCCGCTGCCGGAGAATCGGGTGCGTTTGCAGAGAGCTGCTCAACCTGACGTTCCAGGGCGTCACGCTCGGAGTAGAGTGCGCGCAGTTCGACAACAAGCTCGTCCAGGAAGTCATCGACCTCGTTGCGGTCGTAACCGGACTCTTCGGTTACGATTTTGAAGCTCTTAGTGATCAGGTCTTCGGGGGTGATTGCCATGGGCTTCTCCTCTGGGTATCCCTACGGGGTTTGGTGGTGATGTTGAGTGCCGCGGATTCACCAGCCAGATAGGGCGTGGCCCCAATATTTCAGGGTCCCGATGATTCAGGGCATGGTCATGCCGCGATGCAGTCGTTGGCACCAATTCTACTATTCTTTGGTTTCTGTGCCCGGTTATACGTCGGTTGAATCGTAAAATATTCGCTCTGCGCTAGGGTGGGATTCACCACGTCTAATATCCGCCCTAGTCCCCGCTATCGCCCTTGTATTTTCTGCCCTGCGGTGCATTTTGAGAAGGTTTTCGAGACGGCATTTTGACGCTCCCCAGATAGAACACAGGTACTGAACACAGGTACAGAACACAGGTACAGAAAACCCCCGCTCTGTACTCAACCCGTGAACGGGTCAAGCAGGCGGGGGTCTATCGTTTGTGCTCGTCAGCTGTCGTCTCTTAGCGGAGTACGCGCTTACGAGAAGGTCGCGGTCATCCGCATCATGATGCTCAGCAGCAAAGACAACAGAACAATCAGAATCAGGAAGCCGGTGTCCAACGCAACGTTACCCACACGAACCGGCGGGATCAGGCGGCGCAGCTGGTTCATCGGCCAGTCAGTCACCGCATACACGCCGCTGGCGAAGAGCAACACAATGCCCTTGGGTCGCCACTCCGGAGCGAACATGCGCACCCAGTCAAAGAGCATGCGCAGCAACATCGCAATGTAGAGAACGTAGACGACAATCGTAATGAGGGCGAAAATATAACCCATCTATCAGTCCTTAGCCCTGGTCGAAGGGGAATTCGCCGTCGGTCTCAAAGCCGGCGGGAACCTCGGAGTTAGCCACACCCAGAACCTCCAGGTTGGAGGGGGTCAGCAGGAACACCTTAGCGGTGACGCGCTCAATGCGGCCTTCCAGTGCGAATGCCAGACCGGATGCGAAGTCCACCAGGCGCTTTGCGTCTGCGTCAGGCATTTCTTCCACGTTCATAATCACGGGGATGTTCTCGCGGAATGCCTCACCAATGATCTTTGCGTCATTGTAGGAGCGGGGGTGGATAGTGGTGATGCGACGCAATTCGTCCTCTTCTTCCTCGTAACCGTAGGTGTATCCGTTGGTTTCTTCGGGCTCGTAGCCCTGGTCGTAGTAGCCGTCGTTGGAGTACGTCTCGGCGTACTGCTCGGTATATTCGGTATTCGGCACCGGGGTTTCCTCCCAATTGTCTGCGCTGACGTCGTCCCAAGTCTGCTCGGTTTCTGCCAGATCAGCTGTGGTTTCAGGTGTATGAGCGGTGGCGTATGCCGCTGCATCTACGGTTGCTCGTCCGTCGGCAGATTCTTCTGCGTCCAGATACTCGGTTTCTGTACCGTCATCGTAGCTATCAGCCTGCAGGTACTCTTCCTGTTCAGTATAGGCGGGTTCGTCCTGCGGGTGGTAGGTTTCGCTCTGCGACTCGGCGACGCTGTACTGTGCCGAGCCGGGCAGTGCTGAGAGCCTGTTGGCGCTGTCGGTCTTCTGTGCTGTAGCAGCCTGCCTTGCGGAGGCATTCGCCTCCTTGCGGGTGTCAGCCTGCACAGCCTGCGGGGATTCTTCCGGCGTCGCCTCGGCGTCCTGGTATCGTTCCAGGCCGAGGAAACCCGCCAGACGGCTTTGCTTCGCCATGATTCTCTCGCTGTTCTTTGCTTGTGATGTACAGGGTCTGCCGTGGTGCTTCGTCAGAAGGTGAGTGCGTGACGGTACGCCATGCACCGGCATGTATATATTACCAGCGCCCACCCCGCGCAGGCGGTCAAGGGCACCGATGATTATGCCGCAGGTCTGCACCGAAAGCAGCCCAGCGCTCGAAAAATAGCCCAGGGCTCGAAAGGGCAACGCACGGCACGTAGCTTAGGCGAGGCTAAAGCGCCGGGCGCTTACCCATGATGTCGCTACCCACGCGTACGCAGGTCGAACCCCAACGCACCGCCGCCTCCAAATCCCCGCTCATACCGGCAGAAATCTCGGTCGCGTGCGGCACCTGCTCACGCACCAGCGACGCCAAACCGTAGAGCTTCTCAAACGCCGCATCCGGGTTCATGCCCAGCGGCGCCACCGCCATCACACCGCCACAACGCAGATGCTCGTGGTTCTCGATGCGTTCCACCAGCTCCAGCAGCTCGGAGGCGCTCGTACCACCGCGCGCGCCCTCAGCGGCGTGGCCAGCCGTCGCGACCTCCGCCAGGGACACCTGCACCAGGCAGGTCAGCGCGCCCTGCTCCGCCGCCGCGGGTGCGGGCGCCTCCCCCGCTTCAAAGCGTGCCAGCTGGTTTGCGTACGCCTTCGCCAGCGCGTCTGCCAGGGAGGGGCGGTCCACCGAATGCACGCTGGAGGCATACTTGACCACAGACTTCGCCTTGTTCGTCTGCAACTGGCCAATAAACGCCCAGTGCGGGGGCTGCACCTCACGCTGGGCACAGTATGCGGCGAGCTCACGAGCCTTCGCGCTCGCCTCCTGGTCGCGGTTCTCACCGAAGAGAGTCACTCCCCCATCCAGCAGCGCCGCCGCGTCGGAGGCGGGGAAGAACTTCGTGACCGTCACCAGCTGCACCGGGGCGCTCGCCTCGGTACGCACTGCGCTGTGGTCCTGCTCCGCGGCGCGGATACGCTCAAGCACTCGGCGGTAGTTCTGCAGCAGCTGCTCGGCACGTTCGGGAGTGTACTGCAGGTTCTCTTCTACGTTCATTTCAGACATCTTCTCTCCTTCAGCGGATTCTATCTTTAGCAGCTCTAGGCGGCAGGCTCTGCCGCCTTCTCGATCCACACCAGACCCGCGATACGGCCCGGCTTCTCACCGCGGTTCGTGAACCCGCGATGCGAATACACCTCGGGCTCCTCAAACGTGCACTGCGCACAGTCCATGCTCACCTGCACGCCCGCCTCCTCGAGCACGGCGCGGGCACCGGCGGGCAGGTCCAGGCCGGGGGTCTGCTGGCTGGTCACCGAATGCACCTGCGGAATCAGTTCGGTGGACTCGATGCGCATCGCCTCGGGCACCTCGTAGCAGCTACCGCAAATGCTCGGACCCAGCCAGGCGGTAATTTTCTCCGCGCCGAGCTGACGCATCCGCTGCACGGTCTGCTGGAGCACGCCGTCAAGCAGGCCGCGGCGGCCAGCGTGAGCCACCGCCAGGATCGGTTGCCAGTTCGCGACCCGCTCACCCACCAGCACCACGGGGATGCAATCGGCAACCATAATCGCCAGGGGCACGCCCTCACTGCTAATCGCCGCATCGGCGACCGGGGAGTTCTCCAGCACCGCGCGGGCACGCTCAACCGTACGCTCCTGCGGGGCACCGGGTGCGCAGGATTCCACTTCATAATCTTCCGGGTAGGCAATCTGCACGCCGTGCACCTGGTTCAGGTAGAAGAACGGCTCGGTACCCAGCGCTTCCTCCAGCGCGGCACGGTGGTTGAGGGTGCGCACCAGGGAGGCATCCATACCGCCGCCGAGCTCATCATCCACATGCAGGCCCAGGTTGCCCGCCGCGCGGGAGGTGAAACCCACCCGCACACGCCAGGGACCCAGGGTGCGGGTAGCGGCAGAGGCAAGCAGCGAAGTTTTGGGGTTATCGCTCATCTTCTATTCCTTCATCAGATGTCAGCGGGTATAACGGCGGGTATAGCAAAGGGGAGCCGAGAACAGCACAATGTGCGTGTTTCTCAGCTCCCCTATAGCTTCATAAGACTCTCAGCCGTGCAACGCCTATGCGTTCACAGCCGGGCAGACTACTTCAGGAAGTCAGGGACGTCCAGGGTGTCGCGGCGAGCCGGAGCTTCCTCCACAACCGGGGGAAGGTCAACGTCGAAGCCAGCAGCGCCGGTGGAAGCCGGAGCAGCAGCGGGTGCGTTGTAGCCGTAGCCGTTAGCAGCCGGAGCAGCCGCAGCGGTGGAACCGCCGAAGGATGCCTGGGTGCGCTGAGCCTGAGTAGCCGCAGCAGTAGAAGCGTTGGAGTTGGTCTCCGGGTTCACTGCGTCAAAGCCAGCAGCAATCACGGTCACGCGAGCCTCATCGCCCAGTGCGTCATCAATAACCGCACCGAAGATGATGTTTGCGTCGGGGTGAGCAACTTCCTGAACCAGGCGTGCAGCCTCGTTGATCTCGAACAGACCCAGGTCGGAGCCACCCTGAATGGACAGCAGAACGCCGTGTGCACCGTCGATGGATGCTTCCAGCAGCGGCGAAGCGATAGCCAGCTCAGCTGCCTTCACGGCACGGTCCTCACCGGATGCCGAGCCGATACCCATCAGAGCCGAACCTGCACCCTGCATGACGGACTTAACGTCAGCGAAGTCAAGGTTGATCAGGCCGGGGGTGGTGATCAGGTCAGTAATGCCCTGCACACCGGAGAGCAGAACCTGGTCAGCGGACTTGAATGCGTCCAGCATGGAGACGTTACGATCCGAAATCGACAGCAGTCGGTCGTTCGGAATAACGATCAGGGTATCAACCTCATCGCGCAGAGCAGCGATACCGGTCTCAGCCTGGTTGGAGCGGCGACGGCCTTCGAAGGTGAAGGGGCGGGTCACCACACCAATGGTCAGAGCACCGAGGGAGCGGGCAATACGTGCCACGACAGGTGCGCCACCGGTACCGGTGCCACCGCCCTCACCTGCGGTCACAAAGACCATGTCTGCGCCCTTGAGGACTTCCTCAATTTCCTGCGCGTGATCCTCGGCTGCCTGACGGCCAACCTCGGGGTTTGCGCCCGCGCCAAGACCGCGGGTCAGCTCACGACCAACGTCCAGCTTAACGTCTGCATCGGACATCAGCAGAGCCTGAGCGTCAGTGTTGATAGCAATGAACTCAACGCCGCGCAGACCAACCTCAATCATGCGGTTGACTGCGTTGACGCCACCGCCGCCGATACCAACGACCTTGATGACTGCCAAGTAGTTCTGGGGAGTTCCAGCGTCCATGTATTCCTCGATTGTTCCGTGTTCCAGCTTCGGAAGACCCGCAGCTTAATCTAAGCCTGAAGGTTTCCTCTAAAGAATGACTTTATCTGCTAGGATACCAA
Organism: Rothia sp. HMSC061E04; assembly: GCF_001813685.1. Classification (NCBI taxonomy): domain Bacteria; kingdom Bacillati; phylum Actinomycetota; class Actinomycetes; order Micrococcales; family Micrococcaceae; genus Rothia; species Rothia sp. HMSC061E04. The sequence continues at coordinate 428,808 of NZ_KV813706.1, forward strand.
ACTGTTTTTGTCGGTTCCTAGTCACACAGCGCAATTACCCCCTCTTTTTGCGGATTTCACACAAAAAGGGAGGATAAAGCGCCTGAATGGTTCCCCTAACGGGTCACCGGTACGCGCGGGGCAGACACGTCATAGACGGTCACCTTCTGCGTCTGTGCCTCGGAAGATTTCTCCTCCTGAGCACGTTTGGCAATAGCCTGGCGCAGGGAGAGCAGGACCTTCGCCTTCAACTCGCTCTCTTCAGCGGTTCCCCACTGCACCGTAGTATTATCCCTCAAGGTTAGAGTGATACTTGAGGTTGACGTAGCGCCGGCTTCCTTAACCTGAGCTAGAAGTTCAGAGGGCATTGCCGAAAGCGCGGTAGAAATAGTGCGGAACTCAGCCGAAGTCTGCGGGTCATCACCGCTGAAACGAACCAGCGGCACCGACGTATCGGGCTGAGTTGCCGACTCCAGAAGGCTCACACCATCGCTATCAACAGTATGGTACGTATCGCCCTGCTTCACAACCGCAACCGCGGTACGCTCCTTCAGAGTCACCACCAGCTCATGCGGCGGACGGCTCTCCACCTGCACGCTACGAATCACATTATCCTGCCCAATCAGCTCACGCACCTTCTTCTCGTCGATGCGAGTGAGCGGAACACCGCGCAGAGGCTCCAGCTTCTGCTCCACCTGAGTAGTTTCCAGCAGGGATGCGCCGCGCACCGTAATCTTCTGAGTCGCCAACAGGGGCGAGAAGAAGACCAGCACCACGTACAGCACCGCAATAATAGCCAGCACCGAGGCGGTGTACAGCAGCTTACGGGCACGAGTCAGAGGCGCACGCTCCTTACGGGGGCGTTCCTCAGCACGCAGGCCGTCCAGGCCCGGATCCTGACGCAGACGCTCACGGTGAGCCTGACGGCTCGCACGCTCGCGCTCCTTCTCAATCTCCGCGGCACGCTGCTGCTCACGCTCGGCACGCCAACGACCAAAACGGCTCGCGGGGCGAGGCTCTTCAACAGCCTTCTCCCCCGCCTTATCAGCGCTTTCTTCGGCGTTTTCTTTAGCCTTCTGAGCGGCAGACTCTTCGCGAGATTCAGCAGAATCGGCAGATGCCTTATCAGCGGTGGACGCCGACTTCTTGCCAGCTTCCTTATCGCTGCCTTTACCTGCACTCTTCACCGGCTGCGAGGATGCAGTCTGAGCAGAGCTGCTCTGAGCAGAGGCACCCTTGGCGGATGAAGTCTTCGACGAGGAATCCTCATACGCTTCAACATCAAACAGCTCAGGCGCGTGCTCAACCTCAGACACGGTACGACCGGTCATCAGCGCAGAACGCACCGAATCCTTCAAAGACTGTGCCGAAGAATGAACCGCCGCAGCGCTCTTGGAAGCCGAAGAATCAGCACCGTTCTGGCTATGCGACTTATGCACCACCGGCTTACGCGGCATGTGTCGCACGGAGCTCGAAGACTGAGTAGCGGAAGGCTGATTAGCGGCAGACTGCGCGCCAGAAGGCTGGGCAGAAACCTCGGAGGTTGCAGACACAGCAGGCTTAACGGCATTAGTCTGCGTAGCACCAGTCGGCTGGGCTTCAGCATGAGGGGCTTCAGCCTTTGTTACCGAAACCTTCACTGTCTGAGACTGCGCGGACTGAGACTGCGCAGATTCAGCCTGCACAGGCTTAGATTTCTTAGCCTCAACCTGCACATTCTCAGCTACCTGCTGGGCGCGCAAACGAGCACGCGAACGCGGAGCCTTCGGTGCGCGCGAGGAGGAATGCCCCTCCGAAGAGAGACCAGAACTCATCGGCACAGCCTAAGCCTCCGACTTCTTCGACTCGCCACCGTAACGGATTTCCAGGGACTCCAGCAGACGCGCACCCAAAGCGGTCACATCGCCAGCGCCAACGGTCATCACAATATCGCCATCCTGAGCGCAGGTCACAATATCCTCAATAGCGTCCTCAGCGGTAGCGTAACGAACCTCAGAGAAACCAGCACCGGTAATCAGCTCACTGGTCACACCCTCAATCGGCAGCTCACGAGCCGGGTAAATATCCAGCACATGAGCACGGTCAGCCATCGACAGGGCCTGCGCGAACTCCTTTGCAAACTCGCGAGTACGAGAGAACAGGTGCGGCTGGAAAATCACGTACAAGTTGTGGCCATCAGCCACGGTACGGCCCGTCTCCAGGGCACGGAACACCTCGGTCGGGTGGTGTGCATAGTCATCAAAGACCTTCACGCCCGCAACCTCACCACGCAGGGTGAAGCGGCGGTCAGCGCCCACAAACTCAGCCAGAGCACGAGCAATATCAGCAGCCTCGTAACCAGAAATCAACGCCGAGGCAAAAGCAGCCGAAGCGTTCAGCTGGTTATGAATACCGGGCACCTTCAGCGCAAGATCCTGCTCACCCTCATAACGCACACCGCGGCACTCAAAAGACCACGACAGGTGCGACGACGAGGAAGAACCAGCGCTGGTAATCTCACTAATGTGCAGGTCAGCGCCCTCAGACTCGCCGTAAGTCACCACGGGCACACCCGCCGCACGAGAACGAGCCGCCAAATCAGCCGCGCCCGCATCATCAGCGCAGGTCACCACAACACCGTTAGGTGCCAGCGAACCCACAAAACGGTTGAACGCCTCAAAGACACGCTCATCCGTCTCATAGAAATCCAGGTGATCCGGCTCAACATTCGTCACCACAGCAATAGCCGGGCGGTAACGCACAAACGAGCCGTCCGACTCATCAGCCTCAGCCACAAAAATCGACTCCGGGCCCTGAGCACCCAGGTGAGCGTTCGTGCCGCGACCAGCAATCACAGTACCCACCGCGAACGACGGCTGCGCACCCAGCTGATCAAACATCACAGAAATCATGGAGCTGGTCGTGCTCTTACCGTGAGTACCGGCAACAGCAACCACCTGAGACTCACCCATCACAGCGGCAAGCGCCTCAGAACGATGCAGCACACGCAGACCCTGCGCACGAGCGGCAACAAGCTCCGGGTTATCCTCACGAATCGCAGTAGAAATCACCACGGTATCAACGTCCACAATGTTCTCAGCCTGCTGAGGAACACCCACACGAGCACCCGCAGCACGCAAAGACTCAACAGTAGCCGACTCTGCACGATCAGAACCGCTCACCGTCACACCAGCCTGCAGCATCAGAGCGGCAATAGCACTCATACCAGCGCCACCAATACCGATGAAGTGCACACGGCCCAACTCGCTCATCTTCGCACGCTCGGGGAACGGCGGGTTCAGCGGTGCCGGCAACACCATCTCAAGATTCATCAATTCAGTCATTACTTCTCAGCTGCCTTCAATACTGCTTCAGCCATAACGCGTGCCGCGTCACGGATACCAAGTTCATACGCCGCAGCGCCCATGCGCTCCAGCTCCTCCGGGTTCGCCATAAGAGCCGGAATCTCACGGGCGAACCACTCACCGGTGACCTCTGCATCCTTCACCAGCAGAGCCGCAGACGCCTCCACCAGAGAACGAGCGTTCAGAGCCTGTTCACCATTACCAATAGGAAGCGGCACAAAAATCGCGGGAACACCCACAGCGGCAACCTCACTGACGGTCGCCGCGCCCGAACGCACCAGCAGAAGATCAGCGGCAGCATACACATCCTGCATTCCGTTGCTGAACTCAATCTGACGGTAATTCGGGGCGCTCAACAACTCGCCGTTCTCATCCAGAACAGCCTTACCCTTGCCGGTAATATGCAAAATCTGGAAGTCCCACTCCGCAAAGTGGTCACGGCACGCCGCCACCGCATTATTCAGGCTCTGCGCACCCAGCGAACCACCGGTCACAATCACGGTCGGCTTCTGCGGGTCCAGGCCCAGGTTACGGCGAGCCTTCGAACGGTGCGCCTCACGGTTCAGGTAGGCAATCTCATCCTTCATCGGCATGCCCACCAGGGTCGCGCGCGGGAAAGGAGTATTAGGGAACGCCACACCGGTGAACTTCGCGAACGTACCGCCCAGACGGTTTGCCAAACCGGGCCTCGCGTTCGCCTCATGAATCACCACGGGAATCTTAGCGCTCAACGCCGACAGATACGCCGGCGGGCACACGTAGCCGCCCACGCCAACAACTACGTCTGCATCTGCTTCTTTGAGGATGCGGCGGGTCTTCGACAGGCCACCAAAGAACTTAGCGGGGAAAGCCAAAGCGGCACGGTTAATGCTACGAGGGAACGCCGCACGAGGGATGAACTCAATATCGAAACCAGCTGCCGGAACCAGCTCGGCTTCCATCTTATCCGCAGTGCCCAGCATCAGAATCTTAGCGTTCGGCTCAAGATCACGAACCGCACGCGCAATCGCGAGCATCGGATTAATATGACCGGCGGTGCCACCACCGGCGAAGACTATAGAGGGCGCCTTCTTCGTCATAGGTCTTTCTCCCAACACATCGGTACAGCATCATTTTACGCTATCGCACCTGTTCAAAAGAGCGCCCCCGCCATTGAGCTACAACTCAATAGCGAGGGCTTTATCTTATATTCAGCACATATTCATCACGGGTAGAGGCACGAACCGCAGCTCGTTCCCCCGAATGTCAGCCCCCGATATGCAGGCTTCGCGGAGCGGGTTCCGCGGGGTTTAGCCTTGCTTACGGGTGCCGCGCTGATCCGAGTTCCGAGCCGCGCCCTGAGCCGGACGCTGCGCCTGCTGGGCGCTGTTCTTCGGAGCGCCCTTGGCCTGAGTACCCTTTGCCTGGGTGCCCTGTCGCGGCGCTGCCTGACGTTGAGCGCCCTGTCGAGGATTGCCCTGTCGAGGATTGCCCTGTCGCTGGGCACGACGCTGACGATCCTCAGGATGCAGCGGCTGCAGACCCGCAGGTAGCGAACCCGACGGACGGTGCTGTGCGCTACGGGGCTGAGCACCACGAGCCTGCTGCACTCGCTTCTGAGCAGCAGGTTTCTGAGCAGTAGGCTGCTGAGCGGTACGGGGCTGAGCAGTACGAGGCTGAGCAGGCTTACCCTGTGCCGCTCGAGTAGAGGCAGTACTCTTCTGGGCAATACGAGTCTGCTGACCGGTACGAGGCTGAGCGGGAGCCTTCTGCGGAGCTGCCTTCTTCGGTGCAGGCTTCTGCGGTGCAGGTTTCTGCGAGGCCTTCTGCTTCTGAGCTTCAGCCTTCTGCTCCGCCTTCACACGGGCAGCTTCCTCACGAGCCAGACGCGCTTCCTCACGAGCCAGACGCGCCTCTTCTCGAGCCTGCGCCGCCTCCCGGCGAGCCTGTTCCTCCTCGCGACGAGCCTGCTCCCGGGCCTGGCGCTCCTGCTCACGAGCCACACGAGACAACTCGCGCTGCTGATCCGGCGCAAAACCCAACCAACGGCGCAACGTACTCTCCGGACCGAAAACAACCTTCAAAGGATTATGTTCCTTCAACAGGTGGCCACCAGCAGCCGCACGAGCAGCCTCTTCCTGATTCAGCACATCCTGCAACGGCGTACGACGCTGCCATTCAGCATTCTCACGACGAACCTCACGCGCGCTCTGGGTCTCAATATTCGACGGTTTCGTCGCGCCACGCAACGGAGTCTGCCGCGCAAACGCCAACAACAAACCCGCCGCAAACAACGAGGACAACAGCGACGAACCACCATAGGAGACAAACGGCAAAGGCACACCAATCACCGGCAAAATACGGGACACCATGCCCATATTGATAATCGCCTGAGAGGTCAACCAAATCATGATGCCGCCCGTAGCCAAACGCACCAGCGGATCAGTAGTACGCAGCATAATACGAACCGCGCAGTACACCAGGCCCACATACAGCAGCAGAACCGCCAGCGTACCCAGCAGACCCAGCTCCTCACCAATAATGGCGAAAATATAGTCGTTATGCGCCTCAGCCAGGTAGTTATACTTCTGGCGCGACTGGCCCAGACCAACACCCAAGAAGCCACCGGTCGTCAGCGCCACCTCACCAGAATTCGCCTGGTCACAGTTAGCGTTCGTGCACGAGCCCCAAATACCGAAAATACGAGCCACACGGTTCGCGCTACTGAGCACACCCACCAGCGCCAACACCGCAAACGCGCCGCCAATCTTCAGCAGCGAGCTGCGAGAAGCACCCGCCAGCCACATCATGCCCACAAAAATGAAGCCATACACCATGGCGGTACCCATGTCACCACCGAGCATAATCAGCAGCACCAGGGCACCCACACCATAAATCGAGGGGAACAGCGTGCGCCAAATACTACGAGAAATATCGCCGTGACGGCTGTACACCCACGCCAGCCACATAATAATCGCCAGCTTCGAAAACTCCGACGGCTGGATCTGTCCGATGCCGGGGATCTTCAACCAGTTACGGTTACCGTTCACCTCAACGCCAACGACCACCACAGCAAGCTGCATGACCAATGCGATAGTCAGCATCGCGTACACCACAGACTTCTTGTGGTAATACCCAACAGGGATACGCGTAATACCCGCCATCGCGAGAACGCCCACGACCAAGAACATAATCTGAGACGAAACCTGCGAGAACGGCGACTGCCCCTGCGAAATCATGGTGACGCTCGACGCCGACAGCACCATAATGCAGCCAAAAATAGCCAGACCCAGGGTCGTCACCAGCAGCATCACCGGCACATCCCACAGGTCAGCCTTCAAACCACGACGGTACAGCCTACCGGCACGAGCACGGAACGGCGCAGAGAAATCCTCCAAACCGGCTCGCAAAGACGCCCAACGACCACTCGTAGTCGAACGCGCCGAAGAAGCCGAACGCGCCGAAGATGCGCTGGTACTCACATGCCCTCCTATAGGCCTCAACTGCCACGGATCCGTCGTGGCGAATACACGAAAAAGGTTCAGGGGTGGGACACCGTTACCATCCCACCCCCGAGAAGAACCCGCAGAAAGCGCCCCGGTCACCCGAGACACCCCCTGCAGGTAGCGTCCTAAGAGTCAGCCAGCTGGGCGGCGACAGCGTTCGCAAACGCATCACCGCGCACCGCATAATTCTTGAACTGGTCCATCGACGCAGACGCGGGAGCCATCAGCACGGTATCGCCCGGATGCGCCAGCTCAGCAGCCTTCGCAACGGCCGCGTTCATCACGGCAATGCCGTCCGAAGAATCAGCCACAGCGGCGGTCATATTGTAGGTCGGAACCTGCGGAGCGTGGTTAGCCAACGCCGACTTCAACGCCGCAGTATCAGTACCGATAATCAGCACAGCCTTCAGACGCTGAGCGTGAGCAGCAATCAGCTCATCGTACTCAACGCCCTTCGACAGGCCGCCAGCAATCCACACCAGCGAGGGGTAACCGCTCATCGACGCGTTCGCAGCGTGAGGATTCGTAGCCTTCGAATCATTCACCCACATGATGTCGTTCGCGTAACCCACCAGCTGGTTGCGGTGTGCACCGGTCTTGAAGGAACGCAGGCCAGCGCCCACAGCCTTCGGGTCGATATCAGCCGCACGGCACAGAGCCGCAGCCGCCAGAGCATTCTCCACGGTGTGCTTTGCGGGCATCTTACCGGGTGCCGGAGCGAGATCCTCCAGAACCGCCAGCTCATACGCCTCGTTGTAACGGTTCTTCAGGAAGGCTCGATCCACCATGATGTCCTCAGCCAGGCCGAGCATCGACACGGCGGGCATCTCAGTGGAGCTGAAACCAATCGCGCGAGCGCCCTCAATGACGTCCGCGTTCTCGACCATACGCAGGGTGTCCACGTGGTCGGTGTTGAAGATGCAGGCAACCTGAGTGTGCTCGTACACGCGAGCCTTATCAGCCTTGTAACACTCGAACGAACCGTGCCAGTCCACGTGGTCCTCAGCAATGTTCAGAACCACCGAAGCGTACGGGGACAGCGAGTAGGTCCAGTGCAGCTGGAAGCTCGACAGCTCCACCGCGAAGAACTCGTAGGGCTCATCGTCGGCAATCGCGTACACGATGGGCATGCCCACATTACCGACCTGAATAGCCTTCTTACCGGCAGCCTTCAGGATGGAATCGACCATGCCCACGGTGGTGGTCTTGCCGTTCGTGCCGGTTAGGCACAGCCACTTGGGGGTCGGGCGGTCGCTGCGCTCATTCAGGCGCCACGCCAGCTCCACATCGCCCCAAATCTGGATGCGACGCTCATACGCGTCCAGCATGACCGGGTGGTCGGGACGCAGGCCCGGGGAGGTTACCACAAGCTCGGGTTCCTGACCATCCACCGGGGGCAGTGCGCGCATGTGCTCGGGACCAAACAGGCCCTCAACGTTGCCGTAGGCGTTAGCGTACAGGTCGATGCGCTCACGCTTCTCCGGGGTATCTGCCCCGTCGATGACAACAATCTTCGCACCCAGCTGAGCGAGCACATCGGTCACAGCGTCTCCGCTGGTACCCATGCCCACCACGACCACACGCAGGTTAGCCCAGGGGGCGCCCCAGTGAGTCAGCTCCGCGAGGCGCTCGTTCTCATACACCGGGTTCACCGCAATAGCGGCGGCGTTCGCTTCAATGCGAGCTGTATCCGGCTGTTCATTAGTTGACATTAGTGAATCACTCCAGAAGTCTGCGAGAACCAGTCACCGAAGAACAGCGCCAGGGCAACGAGCACGCAGAGGGCGTTAACAACCCAGAGGCGGAACACGGAGTTCACTTCGCCGCTGCTGACGGTACCGGGGGCAATGCCTCGCTTATCAATTGAGTACTTGCCGTTGACGCCGACCTTCTCCATGTGGTGATGGAAGGGGGTCATACGGAAGTAACGGTGCGCATGCAGGGGCTTCTCCCCCGCTGCGACCGAACGCTTACGGCTGGTCTTGAACACGAACTTCTGCACGATCACAGAGAACACTTCCAGCACGGGAATCAGAGCGATGACCAGCAGAAGCAGTTCGGTGCGGGTGAACAGCGCGAAAGCAACCATTGCGCCACCGAGCGCCAGGGAACCGGAGTCGCCCATGAAGATCTGTGCCTTCGACACGTTCCACCAGAGGAAGCCAGCCAGCGAACCTACCAGGGATGCGGCAATCAGAGCCAGCGAACCGGGGTCGCGCACATCGTAGCAGGCGGTGCCGGCACCGGCGGAGCAGGCGTGTACGTACTGCCAGATGCTGATGGTCAGGTAGCCGGAGAAGATGGTCATCATGATGCCGCCAGCCAGGCCGTCCAGACCATCGGTGAAGTTCACCGCGTTCGTACCGGACAGGGAGATGAGGGTAATCCAACCAACCAGCAGGATGGAGCCGAAGACCGCGCCCGCCGCGAACAGATCGATGGGCAGGTCACGTACGAAAGAGATGGCGGTCGACGCCGGACGAGCACCCGACTCGTTCGGGAACTGGAATGCCAGGTACGCGAAGGGCAGGGTCACGCCCAGAAGACCAATGGTCTTCTGCTTCTCGGTCAGACCCTCGTTGCCCTTATTGCGGAACTTCATGATGTCGTCCGCCGCGCCCACACCGAGCATGCCCAGGGTGAAGGCGATGGTCAGCCACGCGGTAGCGGTCGGTACCGGCGCGGTACCGAAGAACAGGGCGCTCACCGCAAGGGTCAAGAAGTAGGCGAGAATCGCCGAGGGGATGAAAATCAGACCCGCCATGGTGGGGGTACCCGCCTTGTGCTGGTGGGCCGCCGGGCCTTCCTCACGGATGAGCTGGCCAAGCTTCAGAGACTTCATCTTCTTGATGAACACCGGCAGCGCGGTGAGGGAGATGAGGAATCCGAAGATTCCAGCAATCAGCACGGTAATCATAAAGCGCTACCCTTCGTTCGTGGTCTGTTCGGTCGAAGTACGGTCGCCATTAGCGGTACCGTCCAGGTGAGCGGCAAGGTGGTCGCTCAAATCGGTGGTTTCAACAAAGTCACCGGCAGAAAGCCAGGTCGGTGCCTGCTCTTCCTCAGCGCCGAAGGTGTACTCGGCGAAAGCAACCTGGTCACCCAGAATGCCCAGCTTCGCGCCGTTCGAGGACTTGAAGAGCACAATATCGCCGGGGTGAACCTCGGCGCGCAGGATCTGCTCTGCCTCTTCCGGGGTTTTCACCCAGGTCGCCTCATTACCCCAGGAGCCTTCCAGATGAGCAGCATTGTAGATGGGCTTCGTCTCGTCGCCCACAGCAATCAGCTTGGAAATGTTCATGCGCACCACGAGGCGACCGATGCGGTCGTGCTCCTCCACGGAGGCGTCACCGAGCTCCAGCATGGCACCCAGAACAGCCCAGGTGCGGTGCGGCTGACCGGTCGCCGGGTCAACGGTGCGGCCCAGCTGCGCCAGAGTGCGCAGTGCCGCTGCCATCGACTCGGGGTTCGCGTTGTATGCGTCGTTAATGACGGTCACGCCATCAGCGCGGTCGGTGCGAGCCATACGCCACTTCGAAGCTGCCGCCGCCTTGTTGAGCGCGCGAGCAATCTTCTCACCGGAAATACCGCTGTTGTAGGCGACAGTCGCCGCAGCCAGCAGGTTGTGCACGTGGTGCTCACCAATCAGCTGCGAGGAAATCTCGTACTCGCTACCGTCAGGCAGGCGCAGAGTGAACTCGGGGCAACCGGCATCGGTGGTGCGCAGATTCAGCGCCGCCACGTAACGCTCGTAGGGCTGACCGTTCGCGTCGGTCTTCTCACCCACGCCGAAGTAAGTAATGGGGGCAACCGAACGCGACGCCATGCGCAGCACGCGCTCATCGTCAGCGTTCAGAGCCAGGGAGCCGGTCGGCTGAACGCCCTCAGCCAGCTCACCCTTAGTACGCTCAATATTGTCCACGCCGCCGAACTCGCCAGCGTGCGCGGTACCAACCTTCAGGATTGCACCGTGATCGGGGTGCGCAATATTCGCCAGGTACTCGATGTTGCCCACGTGGTCGGCACCCATCTCAATGACCAGGTAGCGGGTGGACTCATCCGCACGGAAAACGGTCAGGGGCACGCCCACCTCACTGTTATAGGAACCGACCGGTGCAACGGTCGGGCCCTCCGGGGTGAAAATGGCGGCAAGAAGGTCCTTGGTGGTGGTCTTACCGGCAGAACCGGTAATGCCGATAACGGTCAGCTCGCCCTGAGCGCGCATCTGCTCAATGGAATAGCGCGCCAAATCGCCCATCGCCAGCACCACATCGGGCACCTGGATGCTCGGGTAGGGCACGCCCTGCTCATCGAGTACTTCACGCTCGACCAGAGCCAGGGTCGCGCCCCGCTCAAACGCCATGGGGATGAACCTGTGACCGTCAGTGACCGCACCGGGCTTCGCCACGAACAGGGTACCGGTCTGCACCTCGCGGGAGTCGGTGGTGGCGAAGTCTGCGTACACCTGCTCCTCACGGCCCTCCAGGCCGATAGCGGTGCCGCCGGTTGCCTCAATAATCTGGGCGGCGCTGAGCTTAATCATTCTTCACCATACCTTCAGCGGTCTTAGAGTCACTTTCATCGAGCATGCGCTGGTAATCAGGCAGAATCTCGAAACCGTGCGCGCGCAGGGCACGAGCAGTTTCAACACTGTCGTCCAGGGCGATATCCACGCCGTCAACATCCTGTTCGGTTTCGTGGCCGCGGCCAGCAATCAGGATGGCGTCGTGCTCGCCTGCCAAGGCAATTGCCGCCTCAATAGCGGCGGCACGCGGAGCGATATTCAGAATCTTGGTGGCTCGGCGGTTCTCAGCCTTCTGCGCGCCCTCCTCAACGGCGGCACGAATCGGCGCGGGTGCCTCACCGTGCGGATCATCATCAGTCACGATGACGATATCTGCATTCTGCGCAGCAATCGCACCCATAATCGGGCGCTTGAGCTGGTCACGCTCACCGGTCGCACCGAAAACAATCATGACCTTGCCATCACCGGGGCGATCCATCGCCTCCAGGGCACGAGTCAGGCCGTCAGGGTTGTGGGCAAAGTCCACAATCGCGTGCGGAGCCAAAGAAATCAGCTGCATACGACCCGGCACCACCGGAGTCAGAGCCGAACCGGACGCCAGCTCGGGCAGCAGGCGCTCACGCTCAGCGGAGTCAGTGTCCAGGTACGCCATGAGAGCCGCCAGCGCGGCATTCGAAACGTTAAAGTCAGCGGGCAGACCGGTGTAGCATTCAACGCTCTCACCGGCGCCATTAGCCACATGGAAGCGGTGGCCCAGGCCCTCACGCTGAACCTTCACCACAGCCCAGTCGCGGGCACCAAACTCTGCGGGCACCTCAGCCAGACCGGCACCGCGAGCAGTCACCAGACGGTGAACCTGCTGCGCACCCATCTGCTCGCAAGCGGCAGAGAACATCTTCTCGCCCCACTCGTCATCAGCAGTAATCACAGCCAGCTCGGCACGTTCGGGAGTGAACAGCTGAGCCTTCGAGTCGAAGTAGTGCTCCATAGTGCCGTGCAGGTCCAGGTGATCCTGAGTCAGGTTCGTAAAGCCAGCAACCGCATACTTCACGCCGTCCACACGGTGGTAATCAATCGCGTGCGACGACACCTCCATCGCCGCGCAACGCACCTGATGCTGACCCATAATCGTCAGCAGAGAATGCACGTGAGGAGACTCCGGGGTGGTCATCTTCGAAGGAACCGACACACCATCAATCAGAATCTGAATAGTGCCAATCAGACCGGTCTTCACACCCAGACCGGTGCGGAACACCGACTCCAACATATAGGTGGAGGTGGTCTTACCGTTCGTACCGGTCACCGCGTAACGGTGGGTAGCGGGGAACGAAGCCGAACCATAAATCAGCGCAGCCAACGGACCGACATACTCGCGCAGGTTCTCAGTCACCAGGACAGGCACCGGCGCCTCACCCAGCAGCTGCGCACCGGCAGCATCCGTCAAAATAGCGGAAGCACCCAGATTCAACGCGGCCTCAGCAAACTGCGCACCGTGCACCTTCGCACCGGGCAGAGCCACGTACAGGTCCTGCGGGCGAACACCTCGGGAGTCCATGCTAATACCGGTAACCTCAACAGAATCACCGGATTCAGAACCCTGAACGCCACTAGCCAGCTGGGAACTCACCTGAGCACCCAATCCCTGCAGATGTTCGCGAAGGTGCGCCAAACTCACCGGGCGCACAGAATTCGGGCGCAGAGTCTGAGCGTCGCCGCCCAGCAGGTTCTGGCCGGGTGCGTGAGATGCGGTATCCATCGTCCTTCTTTCCTCTCCGCTGTCCGAAGCGGTGAGCTCTGTATGGTCAATGCGCTCAAGGCACACAGGGTCATTCAATATTCTACGGGCTTTAGGCTTCGACAGGTGTTCAGTCCCGGGGCTTCTTCATCACGAATCAGCTACCGGGAACCTCTCCCCCGCTCGCCTTTAGCTCGTCTTATTGGGGCTATCCTCAGCAAAAAGCGGAATCAACTCCGGTTCACCGGTAGAACGCGGCACATTATAGGTGTGCAGGGTCTTCTCCATAATCTTGGAGAACTCAGCCGTCGTACCGTTCGCACCCACGCTACCCTCAGGACGCTGCATGGTCACCGCCACCAAGAACTGCGGGTTCTCAATCGGCGCCACACCAATAAAGGACGTCGTGTTGCCGTCGTAGCCGCCCTTCTCACTCGGAGTTTCCGCAGTACCGGTCTTACCGCCCACGCGGTAGCCGGTCACCTTCGCCGGACGGGCGTGGCCTTGCTCCACCACATTCTCCATGAGAGTCAGGCAGGAAGCGGCAGTCTCCTCGCTGACCATGCGTTCGCCAGGCTCTACGGCACGCTTATGTTCGGTACCGTCGGCGTCAATGATCGCGTCCACAATGCGCGGCTTCAGACGAACGCCCTTATTGCCCAGCGCCTGGAAAATCATGGCGGTCTGCAGCGGAGTCTGCGCAACACCCTGACCGAACAGCACAGTGTACTGCTGACGGCCATCCCAATCACGCCAATCAGCGATTATACCCTGCTCCTCACCGGTCAGCTCAATGCCGGTAAACTCGCCGACGCCGTACTTCTTCAACCAGTTGTAGCGCTCTTCCTTGCTGAGCTTCTGACCGACCAGCACCGTACCGGTGTTCATCGAGTCATGAATAATGCCCGAGAAAGTACGCCGCTGCGCCCCGTGCTCAAACGCATCCTTGAAGGTCTGGCCGTCAATCGTGAGGGTCGCGGGCACATCATACACACTAGTCGGAGTCGTCAGGCCCTGCTCAATCAGCGCCGAAGCAGTTAGCATCTTCTCGGTCGAACCGGGCTCCACGCTCTGCGAAATAGCGCGCGGGGTCATGTCCGCCGCGTCCTCAATGGTTGCCGCGCCCGGGTCCATCGTGGAGGAATCAGCGAGAGCCAAAATGGAGCCGTCACGCACATCCATAACAATGGCGGTACACCATTCAGCTTTCAGCTCCTCGGCGCGGGCACGCACCACCTGCTGCGCAAAATACTGCACATCACGGTTAATGGTTAGGCGAATATTCTTACCGTCCACCGCCAGGCGCTGCTCTTCCTTCGCTACGGGGATACGCACGCCATCAGCGCTAATCTCGTAGGTGCGCTCACCGGGGGTACCGGCAAGCTCCTTCTCAAAGACACGCTCAATGCCCACGGAGTAGTTACGGGACACCGTACCGCCCGTACCGTTGCCGTCTGCCTCTTCAACAATGTTGTACTTACCGACCACGGAACCGCCCACACTACCGTTGGGGTACAGGCGCTGAGAGAACGCCTCACCGTAGATGAAGGGCGCACCCAGGGCATCAATCTTATTGAAAATTTCCGGGGTGATATTTGCTTTGATCACCGAGTACTTTGAGGTGCCGTCCAGCTTGGACTTGATGAACTCATCGGTAATACCCGGGTCAACGGTCTTAAGAATATCGACCATCTCGTACACCAGCTGGTTGGGGGTCACCTCAATCTTCTGGGTACGGTCCTCGTTGTAGCGTTTGAAGGTCGCCACAGCGCTCTGATCTGCGGTCAGGTTATAACGCTGCACGGTACGCGCCATAACGTTACCGTTGATATCGAGAATCTGGCCACGCACAGCAGGCAGCACCTGCGAGCGCAGACGCTTCTGACGGGACGCATTCGCCACCGCACCGGGGTCAAAGCCCTGGCGGATAAACAGGTTCGCACCGATAACGCCCAGAGCGCAGGTGGCTGCGGCGCCTGCGACGAAGCCACGGCGGGTCAGATCCGGCTGACCGGATGCCGATTCGTTCGCGTTCTTACGCGCGTCGGAGCTCATGCGGTGGTCCTTTCGCTGGTCTAGTCTATCGGTGATGCTGTGCATCCTGTGGTCAATGGTGTTTATCGTGCAGCCTGGCTTGCCGCGGGGCTAGCGGCAGGGCTGGGTTGCTGAGCGGCGCTCGGTGCAGCAGATGCGGCGGGGCTAGCAGGTGCGCTATTCGCCGGTGCGGGGTTAGCCTGCTGGGCGGGGTTAGCCTGCTGCGCGGGGCTTGCCGAGGCGCTTGCAGATGCCTTTGCCGTAGCGCTCGCCTGGCTGTGTCGCTGCTGAACAGACTTGTCAGCATCCACAATGCCCTTGGCGTAGCTTTCTTCCGAACCCGCTGCCGGCGGCGAAATCAGGTTCTCCTGCTTGGATCCTTCAATACCGGTGGGGCTTGCAGCCGGGGCGGGGGTGCCCTCAATCGTGGAGGACTGCAAGTTCAGGGTCGCCTGCGAAGAGCTCACAAACATGCCCAGGGTACTTGCTCGAATCGCCAAATCCTGCGGGGCTTCCTTGAAGCCAATCTCCTGCTGCAGCGCCTGATTTTCTTGCACAAGCTGCTGCTCCTGCGCGCGCAAATCCACCATGTCGTACTGGCGGGTCACGATCAGTACGTTGAGCAGCAGAATAAAAATCAGGGTCAGCGGAATTGCCGCAAAAACAGCGAGCATGGTGGGCGGGCTGAGCTTACGGGCTCGGCGGCGCACAGTGGACAGCGGGTTACGCTGCTTAGGCTTCTCTTCTCGGGTCTCTTCGGTGCGTGCTGCTGCACGGACGCTCGAGGGCACACGGCTCGCGTTCGTTGAGGTGCGCTTACCGCCGTGAGATGCGGCGGTGCTGACGGGGCGGACCACCGGCTGGGAGGCGGTGACCGGCTCCAGACGCGCGGTGCGGGTGCGGCCGGAGTGTGCTCGGGTGGAGGCGCGGCTCGCCCCGGTAGAGCCGCCAGTAGAGGATGCGCGGGTAGAGCCAACGGCGCCGGGGGTGCCGGCGGCAGGGCGCGAGGAACCGGCGCGTCGACTCCGCGGGGCGCCCTGGGTGCGGGTGGGGCGCTGGGATGCGTGCTGGGTGCTCACTCTTCTTCGCTTTCTGTCTTCTACTTGGCGGGGATGCGGATCTTCTCGGCGGCGCGTAGCTTGGCGCTGGCGGCGCGAGAGTTCTGTTCAATTTCCTCGTCGGTAGGCGGTTCGGCGCCGCGGGTAATGATTTTGACGGTGGGCTTGTGCTCTTCAAGCTCTACCGGGAAGCCCTTGGGTGCCTTGGAGGTTGCCTCCGCGGTCAGTGCCCTCTTGACGATTTTGTCTTCGAGGCTGTGGTAGCTCATGGCGACAAATCGGCCGCCGAGGTTGAGCGCCTCCAGGGCTGCCGGTACGGCGCGTTCGAGGGCTTCCAGTTCGTGGTTCACTTCGATACGCAACGCCTGGAAGGTGCGCTTGGCGGGGTGTCCACCGGTGCGCTGCGCGGCGACGGGCACAGCCTTCTGGATAATGCGTACGAGCTCACCGGTGGTTTCCAGGGGCGCGTTGGCGCGGGCGGTGCAGATGGCGCGGGCGATACGCGATGCGAACTTCTCTTCGCCCCAGTTGCGGATAATGCGGCGCAGCTGGTCTTCGCTGTATTCGTTGACGACGATGCGGGCGGTGAGCTCGTCTTCGGAGTTCATGCGCATGTCCAGGGGAGCGTCGTAGGAGTAGGCGAAGCCGCGGGTGCGTTCGTCCAACTGCATAGAGGAGACACCCAGGTCCATCAGGATGCCATCAATTCCCTGCACGCCGGCGGTTTCCATGGCGCGGTCAATTTCATCGTAGACGGCGTGCACGGGTACGAAGCGGTCACCGAAGCGCGCCAGGCGTTCACCGGCGATGGCGTGCGCCTGCAGGTCGCGGTCAATACCGATCAGCACAAGGTTTTCGAAGCGTTCAAGCAGCGCCTCGGAGTGACCGCCCATACCGAGGGTGCCATCAATAACGTAGGCGGTGCCGCGCTCCTCAACGGCGCGTTCAATGCCGGGTGCCAGCAGGTTAATACAGCGGTCCAGCATGACGGGCACGTGACGTTCGCTGGCTTCACGCTGGGAGAGGTTCTCAATGGATGCGCCGGTGACCTTGGTGGCAGCGCCGGATGCGGTCGTACCGGTTTCGGGGGCGTGGTCTACGCTCATGGGTGCTCCTGTGAGAGTTTGTCCTGCGGGAAGGCTGGGAAGGCTTACGGAAGAGTGGTGCGGGTGCTAGAGATGCCAGGGCGGTAGCCGTCGCACCGGCGGGATGCCGGTTAGAGTAGCGGACTGAACGGGTCCTCGTCGAGGGAGGCAAATTCAGCTTCGGTGCGGACGAGGTATTCTTCCCAGGCTACGGCGTCCCAGATTTCTGCGCGGGTACCGGATCCGATGACGACGAGGTTGCCTGTCAGTCCTGCGTATTGGCGCAGTATCGGCGGGATGGTGATGCGTCCCTGCTTGTCAGGCAGTTCGTCTGAGGCTCCTGAGAGGAAGACTCGCAGGAAGTCTCGGGCGGCTCGTCCCGGCAGGGGCGCGGTGCGCATCCGTTCGTGGATGCGTTCAAATTCTGCGGCGGGGAAAACGTACAGGCATCGTTCTTGACCGCGGGTCAGAACGAGGCCTGCTGAGAGTTCCTCACGGAATTTGGCGGGAAGAATGATGCGTCCTTTGGCGTCCATTCGTGGTGAGTAGGTACCTAAGAACATTCACTTCACCTCCCCGATGTGTGCCCCTGATGTGTGCCGATGTGCTGAAGCCTGCGGGAGCGTGGTTGCTCCACGAATCCTGTAGGTGCCGGTGGCGGGGTGTGCCGGGCCCTGCACCTTCGTCGGTTGCTTGAGGGCACGACGATAGGACTGACTTTCAGCTTTCCCCTCCACTTTACCCCACTTTCCACCACCTACCCCACCCGGCAGAGTATCTTTTAGTGTTTTTATGCTCTCTTCTGCATTTTTAACGCTTACGCATATCTTCTGCACAGCTTCGGGTGTGCTCCTGCTCAGCGTGCCGCCCTCAGATTGCCTACTTCGAAGAGGCTCAGGTATGTCCATGGTTCGGGGCGTAACGCCCGGCGCCCGGAACTTGGGGCATAAATGGGCACGAGAAAGCGGAGGTAAGAGAATTCTTACCTCCGCTTGATCGGTCTTGAGTTTTGAGATGTTCGCATCGGGGGCAGCCCTAAAAGCTAGGCCGCAAAGTTTCTGCGTCCTGAATGCTCTAGAACTGACCGTTATTACGCTCGTCCCAGCGGTCTTCGAGGCGGTTCATGAAGGAAGACCGTTCCTTCTGCTCGCGCTGACGCACGCGAGCTGCGCCCTCTGCCTTACCGCCGAGGAAGGAGTCGACCGGGGTCTTCTTGCTGGTGGTCGCAAAGTACACGCCACCCGCTGCGAAGAGGAAGCCGAATACGCCCAGCCAGATCATATTAGATGCGACCGCACCGATAATGATGCCCAGACCGATAAGAACGAAGAGAATACCGAGAGCCAGGTGGCGAGCACTAAAGACCGGCGCAGTATTGCCAGTTGAGGACATGGAGGAGGCAAAGTGCGGATCCTCATTGCTCATGAGTTCTTCGAGCTGGTCCAGAACCTTCTGTTCACGCTCGGACAGTGCCATCGTTTTTCTCCTTTGAGGTGTCTCTACTCAAGATGACGTTCGTATCAGCAGGGTTAGCTGGTGTACCAGCTGGCGCGGTGAGCGCTTCTTCCCGTCGTACGCTTCCCATCGTACCCCGCCGGGTGGGGTTGGCGCATTCTTTTTCAGGCAGAAGTACCTTAAGGTCTTCTATGGAGGGCGCTACTCTTTCTGCGATGCTTCCCCTCTTCCCTCCCTCAGTCTTTTGCACAGCCTTTTACTCAGCCGTTTACTCGGCCTTTTGATCCGGCACCGCCACCCCGGAGGCTGGTTTGAGGCTTTCCTGCGAGTACTTGCGATGAATGGCGTCCATGACGTGCTCAACCTCGGACCATCTGCCGCTCTTCACGAGGCGGGCACCGGACCCCGAGTGAGCGCCAGCTCCCGAGCGAGTACCGTTCTGCGGGCTATTGTCCGCTCCCCCGCCGCCTCGTTGTGAGGAAGCGGTTTGTGCTGAGGCGGTTTGTGCAGAGCGTGGGTTTGCCCCGCTCTCGATGGAGTCGAAGAGGGTTTGTTGCACCCCGTCTTCGGTGCGGGCGAGCTTTTCGGCGCGCACTCCGATGAGCCGCAGGGCGCGTGGCGCCTCCTGACCCACCAGAATTTCATCGGCTCGCAGGGCTTCCAGAGCCAGGGAAGCAATCTGCATACCGGAGTCCACGGGCACGTTTAGGGGGATAGCGCGGGTGTGCGTTTCGAAGGTGTTGTAGCGGATTTTGAGGCTGATCCCTCCGGCGAGTTTCCCGGCAGATCGCAGACGCTTTCCCAGTTTGAGACTCAGCTCCCGAATAGCAGCACTCACCTCCTGGGCATCGGTCGTATCCGTCTCGAAGGTGTGCTCGCCGCCCATGCTTTTCTCTTCACGTTCGGTGATCACGGGGCGTTCGTCAATACCGCGCGCCATGGCCCAGAGGTGCTCGCCCGGGGCAGTGCCGAAGCGTTCTTTGAGCCAGTCCAGGCTCATGGACCTCATCTGGGCGATGGTGTGAATACCGTATCGGGAGAGCTGCTCGGTACTCTTCGCACCCACTCCCCACAGGTCGGAGACTTTTCTCGGGTCAAGAAATTCTTGAACGCGCTCGGGTGGAATGACCCACAGCCCATTCGGTTTACTGCCGGTGGACGCCATTTTGGCGAGCAGTTTATTGGGCGCCACCCCCGCGGAGGAGGGCAGGGAGAACTCCTGCGCGATGCGGTCGCGAGCACGCTGCGCCAGGGCGACGGGGTCTTGGCCGTGCAGGTAGGCGCCGGTGAGGTCTACGAAGGCTTCATCCACGCTGACCTGCTCAACGTAGGGGCTCAGATCGTGAAGGATTGCCATGACGGCGCGGGAGTAGTGCCGGTAGTCGCCACGCAGCGGCAGGACGGTGGCGTTGGGACTGAGGTTCCGGGCGCGACTGAGCGGCATGCCGGAGTGCACTCCGTGGGCGCGCGCCTCGTAGGAGGCGGAGCATACGACCGAGCGGGGGCCCAGGGGCGCCACGATAATGGGTTCGCCGCGCAGAGCGGGGTTTTCGAGGAGTTCGACGTTGACGAAGAAAGCGTCCATGTCCAGGTGCATAATGACGCGGCCATTCCTTGCGCCGCTGTTCTTGCCGGTTCGCGTCTGCCCCATGTCGCCTCCTCTCATCGCGATTCCGCCCACCTACCGAAAATATAGCACATTTCTACGAACAATAGGGGCAATATATCGTAAACGTGTTCGTAAATACGTTCTCTTGGGCTTTTCTCCACTAAGCTAGAAGAAGTGCACACCGCACGGCATCAGGACCGTACATAGCGACCATCAGCGAGGATAGTATGACTCCCCCTTCTCCTTCCGGAGCACCCACTCCCCAGGCGACCGAGAGCCTCACAGTAGCGGCACCGAATATCCCGGCGGATTCTGCGCACCTCGCCGAGCGTATTGCTGAAGAGCAGCGAGCCTACCTGCACGCTTTTGACACTCTCATGGCTGAGTTTTTTACCCGCCAGCGCGAGCTACTCGAGGGCATTTCTTCTGAGACTCTACCCCTGCTGGAGGCTATTGAATCCCTCTCCACCGGCGGCAAGCGCCTGCGTGCCCTGCTGAGCTACTGGGGTTGGCGAGGTGCCGGCGGCGCACCCGTAACCGAGAACCGCGCATCCTGGTCTATTGTGAAGGCCGGCATGGCGGTGGAGCTGTTCCAGACCTCCGCGCTGATCCACGACGACATTATCGACCGCTCCGATACCCGCCGCGGCGCTCCCTCCGTGCACAAGCGTTTCGAAGCGGCGCACGAGCAGAATAGTTGGCGCGGTGATGTTTTCAACTACGGTCTGACCGGCGGTATTCTTGCCGGCGATCTGACCCTGGCGTGGTCTGCCAAGGTTTTCGCGTCCCTGGGTGAGGGAGCGATTTATAGCGCCCCTGCGCGCACTATTTTTGACCGGATGCGCACCGAAGTTCTGGCGGGTCAGTACCTGGACGTCTACTCCGAGGTTCTTGAAACCGAGGACGCTCAGGCGGCTCTGCAGCGTGCCTTGAACGTGATTCGTTTCAAGTCTGCCAAGTACTCGTGCGAGCACCCCTTCACGATTGGTGGTGCTCTGGCTCTGCAGGCTGCCGCGCTGGAGAGCGGTGCCGGTGCCGTGAGCGAGCAGCACCCGGTACTTGCCGGTTACCGTGCGTTCGGCCTGCCGCTGGGTGAGGGCTTCCAGCTGCGTGATGACGAGCTGGGCGTCTTCGGCCAGCCCGAGGTAACCGGTAAGCCTGCTGGCGATGACCTGCGTGAGGGTAAGCGTACCGTGCTGGTGGCGCTCACCTCCGCTGCCCTCGACGAGCAGGACGCAGCGCTTCTGCACAATAGCTTGGGCAACCCCGAGCTGAGTGATGAGCAGGTGGAGCGCATCCGTGAGCTGATGGTTTCTTCGGGCGCTTTCGCCAAGCATGAGCAGCTGATTGAGCAGAAGTCTCAGGCTGTGTTTGAGGCGCTGGAGGCGATGAACCTGGACGAGCTGACGTATGCGGCGCTGACCGATATCGTGGGCCGTGCACTGCGTCGCAAGGCGTAGATGCCCTGCGTCGTAAGGCGTAGAGGTTCAACGCAGTTAGAACGTTAAACAAGTTGAGGCGGCATACCGGAGTATGCCGCCTCAACGTATTTAGCTATAGTTCTGAGCCGCTATTACCGAGCCAGATTACCAAGCCAGTGCCTGCGCACGGCGACGGATCTCAGTCTTACGACCGTCAATCAGCGCGTCGATGGGACGGCCGGGCAGGGACTCGTCGCTGGTGTACAGCCACACGATAGCTTCTTCATCGCTGAAGCCGGCATCCTTCAGGACCGCGAGGGTGCCCTTGAGGGATTCGAGTACTCGCGAACCGTTCATGAACAGTGCGGGTACCTTGCGCACGTTGGTTTCCGGGTCGCGCAGCGCGATGAGCGTACCGTCAGAAATCAGGTTGTGAACGCGGGTCACCTTCAGGTCGAGGGCCTGCGCAATTTCGGGGATGGTTACCCAATCGCCGACGAGGGCGAAGGTCTGAGCAATATTTTCGTTAGTCACCTTTTAAGAGTGCCAGAGCTGGCACGTATTTACCACTTTTGACCCGCATCTGGAGCGGGAGCTCTCCTACGCACCTTTCTTTTTTGCGCGTTGCCGGCGGTTCTTGCGTTGGAGTCGGGTCCACCGGCACTTTGTAAGAATTCGCTGAGTGTTCACCTGCTCGGCGCCCTTTGGCATCGCTTCTGCCCAGGTGGGCGGGCTAAAATGTTGAGACGTATGAATACTCCCAGCCCACGCCGGATTTCTCCCGTGAACCCTCGTTCTTCTGCAAATACTTCTGTTCCTCCCGCCACTCGTCCCGCTGCCCCGGATACCGCTATTGGTTCTTCGCAGTGGCTCAGTGGCGCCATTATTGAGGGTCACTACCAGGTGGGTTCGCTTATTGGCCGCGGCGGCATGAGCGAAGTGTATTATGCGCTGGACCTGTGGTCGAATAACCCGGTTGCGCTCAAGGTTCTCTCCCCCGCTCTGGCTGAGGATGCAGCGAACCGTCAGAAGTTCCACCGTGAGGAGCGCTCGATGCGCCAGGTGGGTGGCGGCGGGCATACGGTGGGTGTGATTTCATCGGGTACCGAATATTTTTCGGGTCAGATGGTCATGTATATCGTGCTCGAGTACGTGCACGGTTGTACGCTGAGCCAGCTGCTGCGTGTGCGTAATGCCCTCTCGCTGGGTGAGGCTCTGGATATCCTCATTCCGGTGGTGGAGGCACTCTCGGAGGTGCACGCTAACCGCTATCTGCACGGCGATATTAAGCCGGGCAATATTCTTCTCGACGCTAACGGCCAGGTGAAGCTGACGGACTTTGGTCTCTCCCGCCGTGACGATCAGGTGGATGCGGGTGCCCCCATGGGCACCCCCGCCTACGTGGCGCCGGAGGTTCTGGACCCGAAGGTGAAGGTCGGCGCGCAAGCCGATATTTTTGCGCTCGGCGTGATGATGTACCGCATGCTTTCAGGTCGTCTGCCCTTTGTGGGTTTGGAGAACGACCAGCAGGTGCTCTACCACAACGCCAATATTGAGATGCCCGCGCTGACCGATGTGGTGCCGGGTGCGGACCGCGACATTGCGGGGCTGATTTCGTGGTGTACCCGCAAGCAGCCTCACGCCCGCCCGGAGGATGCGACCGAGCTGTTCACGGCTCTGCTGGAGATTTCTGAGTCGTTGGGTGAGTCTGAGCGTGCTTGGCGCGCGCCCTCGTGCCCGGAGCCGGAGCTTCCTCTATGGGAGGCTGTTGCCGATATTGCGGAGCGTAGCGGTGCCGCGCAGATGGTGCGTAACACCCCGATTAGCGCGTTTAGCGATGCCCGCGATCTGCTCGCCTACGATGTGTACTCCCCCGACAGCCTCGTGTACGATGCCTCGGCAGCGGGTCAGGGCGTGCACCTTGCCGACGTGGATGCTGAGGACTCCGTGCTGAACCGCCAGGGCATTCCACCGTTGGTGCGTTCCGCCTCCGATAATGACGAATCTGACCCCGATCAGGAACAGGAAGGCTCAAAGGGTAAGTCCGGCAAGCGCGGTCTGGGCTCGTTCATGGGCCGCCGCGCCTCCGCAACAAAAGGCTCGCTCACTCAGTCCGTCGGCATTGGCCCGCAGACGGAACAGGAGTTCATCTCAGCTCATGGCGAGTACGCCCCGATTCATGCGGAGCGTTCGTTGAGCCCCTCGGGTGCGCGCCGTTCGAAGTCTAAGGGGTCGGCGAGCGCAGCTGAGGCTTCACCGGCAGAGGAGGTCGCTTCTTCTCAGGAGTCCGAGCAGTCTTCGCAGAAGGATCCTCGCCTGCCCGCCAAGCAGTTTAGGACCCCGCCTTCCGGTATGGCGGTGGGCGGTTGGGCTCTGGCGCTGATTCTGCTGGGCATGTGTTCGAGCTTTACCGGTTGGTGGCTTGCGACCTCACTGGTGCAGTCGCAGTGGTGGCACAATATTGAGGCGTTCCTGACCTTCTAGTAGTGTCCCCCAAGCACTCTGTCCTCGTCTGTGCACTCTGTCCTCGTCTTTGCAGTGCGCAGGTTAAACGCAATGCCCGGGTCTTCATTCATGATGAATGAAGACCCGGGCATTGTTTTTTCTGCTATTTCTCACCGACTAGCACGGCGAGGCGCATGAACGTTTTATGCGCGGTTCTTGAGGTACTCGGAGACCAGGAACGCGATTTCCAGGGACTGCGAGTGGTTCAGACGCGGGTCGCACAGGGACTCGTAGCGGTCAGCCAGTGCTGCCTCGTCGATAGCGTCGGAGCCGCCCAGGCACTCGGTCACGTCGTCGCCGGTCATTTCCACGTGGATGCCGCCGGGGAACGAACCCAGTGCCTCGTGGACCTCGAAGAAGCCGCGGACCTCGTCGAGCACGTCGTCGAAGCGGCGGGTCTTGTAGCCGGAGGGCACGGAGATAGTGTTGCCGTGCATCGGGTCGGTAACCCAGACGACCTTCGCGCCTTCAGCCTGCACACCCTCAACGATTGCGGGCAGCTTCTCGCGGATATTCTTCGCACCCATGCGGGTGATGAAGGTCAGGCGGCCGGGCTCGCGGTTCGGGTCGAGCTTGTCGATCAGTGCGAGTGCATCCTCAGCGGTGGTGGTCGGGCCCAGCTTCACGCCGATGGGGTTGCGGACCTTGGAGAGGAAGTCTACGTGTGCATCGTCGATGCCGCGGGTGCGCTCGCCAATCCACAGGAAGTGTGCGGAGGTGTCGTAGGGCAGGTGGGTGCGCGAGTCGATGCGGGTGAGGGCACGCTCGTAGTCCAGCACGAGTGCCTCGTGGCCGACGTACATGTCGGTGGTCTTGAGGGCTTCGAAGTTTACGCCGCATGCTTCCATGAACTTGAGGGCGCGGCCGATTTCGTTGGCGGTCTTCTCGTAGCGTTCGTGTGCGGGGTTGGAGGTGAAGCCGCGGTTCCACTGGTGTACGGCGCGCAGGTCTGCGAAGCCGCCCTTGGTGAAGGCGCGCACCAGGTTCAGGGTGGATGCGCTGGTGTGGTAGCCGCGCAGCATACGCTTGGGGTCGTGTACGCGGGCTTCGGGGGTGAAGTCGAAACCGTTGACGGTCTCGCCGCGGAAGGAGGGCAGGGTGACATCGCCGCGGGTTTCCATGTCTGCGGAGCGCGGCTTGGAGAACTGGCCCGCCATACGGCCCATCTTCACCACGGGCATGGAGGCGCCGTAGGTGAGCACTGCAGACATCTGCAGGATGGTCTTGACGCGGCCAGAGATCTTGTCGGCGGTTGCACCCGCGAAGGTTTCTGCGCAGTCGCCGCCCTGCAGGAGGAATGCGCGGCCTTCAGCAACCTCACCGAGTGCCTGGCGCATGGCGTCGACTTCACCGGCGAAGACGAGCGGCGGTACCGAGTTCAGCTCGGCGATGGTGCTCTCAAAATCTTCGTGCTCGCTCCAGGTGGGCTGCTGGTCAATGTGCAGCTGACGCCAGGTGTCCAGGCCGTGGTCGGGGGCCTGCGAGGTGCTGAGGTTTTGGTTGCTCATCTTCACTCCATCGGGATGGTCTTGTGCGTTTTCTGATTCAGCCGCCGTTTCGGGTGTTCGGCGCGCCGTGTGCGGCGTGCTGGCTTGCGATTCTTCAGGCCGAATAGACCTAATTGTACTCTTGCTTGCTTCAACACCTAACCCTGCAGTCAGGTACATCTCACATGTTTAGATAGCGCCACCCGGTGTCGGCGATACGCGGGTTGATATACACCGCTGCAGAGCCGCATACGAAAGGGCGGGATGCGGCATGTACCGCATCCCGCCCTCTGGCGTATGTGTGCATCTGGCGTATGTGCGCACCCGGGGTGCTGTCTCAGGATGCTATCTCAGGGTGCTGTCTCAATGTTTAGTGCTGCAGGTGTGCGACTGCCTCATCAGCGCTCATGTTTTTATCAGCCATGAGTTTCTTGACGCGGTCGGCGTACACGTCCACGTATTCCTGGCCGCTGAGGGCACGAATCTCGGAGCCAATACGGTGGGCGATTTCACGCTGAACGCGGTGGCTCAGGTCTGAGCCGTCGGTGTATTCCTCGAAGGTGAGGGGCTTGCCGATAATGGTACGCACCTGGATAGGCTTGCCGTCGTGGCGCAGACGGATACGGTTCGAGCCGGAGGGCTGAATCAGGTCGGTACCGATCTGTCCGATGGGCACTACGGGCACGCCTGCTTCAACTGCGAGGCGGGCGACACCGACCTTGGGGCGGTAGCCGCGTCCGTCGGGGCTACGAGTGCCTTCGGGGTAGATGCCGATGATGCCGCCGTCCTTGAGGACCTGCGCGCCGGCATTGAGGGATTCCTGGCTCTTCTGGCCGCCGGAGCGGTCCATGGGAAGCTGGCCAACGCTGCGGAAGAACGCCGCCATGGCGCGACCCTTCACGCCGGGGGTGGTGAAGTAGTCGCTCTTGGCGAGGAAGTTCACGGTGCGCGGCATGGCGAGAGGAATAAAAATGGAGTCGCAGAATGCCAGGTGGTTGCTGGCGACGATGTAGGGCCCCTCGGGCAGGTTTTCCAGGCCAACCACGTCGTGGTGGTACAGTCCCTGCAGCAGGGGTGAGCCAAGAACCTTGAGCGTTGAATAGAGGGCGGTGTTAGGCATTGGGGTCTCCTCTCTGAATATTCCCGGGTCAATTCTATCTTGTCTGGAGCGTAGCGAGATAATAAAAGAAAGAGAACGATTTTTCTGCGCACCGGTGTATCGGGTGCGCTGGGGGCGATATACCAGCATCGGTGCTGTATCTGTGGTAGCCGGTCGGGGTACGCTATAGAGCCTCGCCTACGCTAATAGTGCTGCAGGTAGGCGAAGGAGGACCATGAGCATTTTCGATAATTCGCTGGAACCGGTCAAAAGGATTCGGCGTAAGGCTCGCGAGCGCAGGCTTCTTGCAACCCAAAATGTTAAGGAATCTTTGGCGCGTCGCCTCGGGGAAGAGCAGGATGCATTCGACCACTCCCCTGTTTCTTTTGCCCCTGATTCGGGGCAGCATTCCGTGGGTATTTTGCTGGTGCATGGTTTTACGGGTTCGCCGCACAGTATGCGCCCGGTGGCTCAGCGTTTTATGGAGCTCGGTTATGCGGTAGAGATGCCTGTGCTGACTGGGCACGCGACCCGTTGGCAGGATTTGCGTGATAGCACGTACCAGCAGTGGCTGGATTCTGCTGAGCGGGGGTACCGCCGCCTGACCAATCAGGGCTTGCAGGTGGTGGTCATCGGAATGTCGATGGGCGGTACGGTGGCGACTCACCTGTCGGCGCGTCTGCCGGTGGCGGGTACAGTGCTGATTAACCCCTATATGGTGGATGTGAACCCGATGATGCGCCACGCCGGCAAGGTCTCGAAGGTTCTGCCGGTACTCAAGGCGATCGGTTCCGATATTGCGGTTCCGGGCGTGAGCGAGGGTGCGTATTCTCTCGTTCCGACCGCGGCGGTGCATCAGTTGCATCTTTTGGGTGCTGAGACTCGTGCTCTGATTCCGCAGTTGAAGTCGCCGGTTCTGTATTTGCGTTCACTGGGCGATCATACTGTGTTGGATAGCTCCCACAGATATTTTCTCGAACATTGTTCAGTTCCTGTAGAATTTAGGTGGCTGACCCGTAGCTACCATGTGGCAACTCTGGACTATGACGCAGAGTATCTGCTCTCCGCCATCCAAGCTTTTGTCGCATCCCTAAACCACTAGTTCTGCGGCTCCGCTCGCTGCAACTGGCGTAAGCATCACCCGCCGTAGCGAGTAGAACAGCAGATAGATATTACGGCTCCTTGGGCCATCGAGGACAGCCCGCGGCACCGGATCCGCCACGGGCTCACGCCCTGATTTGAAAGGCGCATTATGAAAGTCTTCTCCACTCCCGCTGAGGTTATTGTCGACCCCTCACTGAATCTGACAAGCATTGTTGAGCGCCACCGTGCCGATAGCTCCAACCCGTTGCTGTACCGCCGTCAGATGTCTCCGGGTAACTGGCAGCCGGTTCACTCCCAGCAATTCCACCAGATGGTGACCGACCTGGCTAAGGGCATGATTGCCGCTGGTATCCGCCCGGGTGACCGTGTGGGTATTATGAGCCGCACCCGTTTTGAGTGGACCGTCATTGACTTCGCGATTTGGTATGCCGGCGCTGTCTCTGTGCCGGTATATGAGACGAACGCTGCCGCCCAGGCTGCGTGGGCTCTGTCCCATTCTGAGGCTGTCGCCATCTTCGTCGAGGATGAGAAGCTCCTGAATCGTGTGGCTGAGGCTGAAGAATACGCCGCTTCTACGTCTGAGCCGTGCCAGCTCAAGCACCGCTGGGTCATTGAGAACGGCGACCTTGATACCCTCAGCGCTCGCGCGTCCGAGGTGAGCGATGAGCAGCTGGAGCAGATACGTTCCGCCGCCGGTTGTGATGACATCGCGACCATTGTGTACACCTCCGGCACGACCGGTCGCCCCAAGGGTTGCGCGCTGACTCACGGTCATTTCCTGAACCTGAGTGCCAACACTAAGTTTGCAGAGACTGAGATTGCAAACTCGCGTAACTCCTCTATTCTTTTCTTGCCGCTGGCGCACGTTCTGGCGCGTCTGATTCAGGTGCTGGCACTGGACGCTGGCCTGGTTATCGGCCACTCCCCCAATATCAAGAACCTGGCTGCTGACTTGGATAGCTTCAAGCCGACCATGCTGCTGGTGGTTCCCCGCGTCTTTGAGAAGGTGTACGAGGGTGCCATGGCGAAGGCGGCTAAGGGCGGCAAGTTCAATAAGGCTCTCTTTGAGCGTTCCACCGATATTGCGGTGCGCTGGTCGCAGGCAAAGGTTGAGGGCCGCGTGCCCGTCAAGCTGGCGGCACAGTACGCTCTGTACGACAAGCTGGTCTACTCGAAGCTGCGGTCGGCTCTGGGCGGCGAGCTGCGTTACGCGGTCTCCGGCGGCGGCCCCCTCGGCGAGCGCCTGGCGCACTTCTTCCACGCGGTGGGTGTGCAGGTGGTTGAGGGTTACGGCCTGACCGAGACCTGCGCCCCGATTGCGGCTGGCCGCATCGACCCGTACCAGATTGGCATGATTGGCCCGCTCATCCCCGGTTCCGAAGGCTACATTGCTGAGGACGGCGAGCTTCTGGTTCGTGGCGTGGGCGTGATTAGCAGCTACTACAAGAACCCCGAGGAGGATGCTCATGCGTTCACCGAGGACGGCTGGTTCCGTACCGGTGACCTGGCTCGTTTCGATGAACGAGGCTACCTGAAGATTGTGGGCCGTAAGAAGGAAATCATTGTCACCGCCGGCGGTAAGAACGTGATTCCGGGTATTGCGGAGGGTCATTTGCGCACTTCTCCCCTGGTTTCTCAGGCGATGCTGGTTGGCGATGAGAAGCCGTTCATTGCGGCTCTGGTGACCCTGGATCCGGATACCCTGCCCGAGCAGTTGGAGCACCTGGGCTTGCCGCGTTCGCTCTCCATTCCGGAGGCTGCCGTTCACCCGGCGGTTCGTGCCGCAATTCAGAAGCTCGTGGACGAGGCGAACCAGCTGGTTTCCCGTGCCGAGGGCATTCGCGAGTTCCGCATCATGAACCGTGACCTGACCGAGGAAGATGGTTACCTGACTCCTTCGCAGAAGCTGCGCCGCGCGAAGATTCTGCAGGATTTCTCCTCCTACGTGGATGAGATGTACGGTAAGGTTTCTGATAGCACGTCGGATTCTTTGGCTCGTCTGCAGGAGTACGCAGCGGAGCAGTCTGAAAAGTTCGCTGAACTGCGTGAGCAGGCGGCTGAGCGTCTGCACGAGTACGCGGATCACCAGGCGGAGCGTCTTGCAGAGTTGCGTGAGCAGGCGGCTGAGAAGTTTGAGGAGCTGCGTGAACAGACCGCTGAAATGATGCAGAAGCCGC
Organism: Rothia sp. HMSC061E04; assembly: GCF_001813685.1. NCBI lineage: Bacteria > Bacillati > Actinomycetota > Actinomycetes > Micrococcales > Micrococcaceae > Rothia > Rothia sp. HMSC061E04. Next base: position 458,910 of record NZ_KV813706.1, read on the forward strand.
ATGAAGATAAGGCTGAGAAGGCAGAAAAGGCTGAGGATTCTTCTGCAGAAGCTGCTGCTGAAAAGGCAGAAGCTAAGAAGGCTGAGAAGAAACCTGAAAGCGACAACGCATAACCGGCTCTGGCCACCATTAACGAGAGGAGGGGGGTCGTACCTAAGCGGTACGACCCCCCTCCTCTCTGTTTGTTCGCTAGATGCCTCGGCTTCCGGGCGTTATCTAGCCGTCGTTAGATGGCGAATTCTTAGTTTGCGGGCTCGTCGAATTCCAGGCCGAGCAGCGCGTTCTCAACGATTTCGGTCAGTGCCGGGTGGATCCAGTACTGGCCGCGTGCGAGGGTTCGCGCATCCATACCGAAGCTCATTGCCTGCAGGAGCGGCTGGATGAGCACGGAGGACTCTTCACCGACCAGGTGTGCGCCGAGCAGCACGCCGTTGTCCTTGCGGGCGATGAGCTTGCACAGGCCAATCTTGTCTTCCATTGCCCAGCCGTAGGCGGTGTCGCCAAAGTTCTGTGCCTTGACGGTAATCTCAAAGCCTTCACGCTCAGCGGCCTGGCGCGCCTGCTCTTCGGTCATGCCGACCACGGCAATCTGCGGGTTGCTGAAGACCGCGGCGGGTACGTAGCGGTGGTCACTGGCACGCAGGTCCTCGGGGTGGCTGAGGTTGTGCTGCACAACGCGGGCCTCGTGGTTTGCAACGTGCTTGAGCTGGTAGCGGCTGGACACGTCACCGAGGGCGTAGACGCCGGGTACGGGTGCACCGTTGTAGAGCACGCGCTGGTGCTTATCGACGCTGAGCTGACCGCCGTCCTGCACGTCGAAGTAGTTCTTCGCGTTGAGGGTGTCGGTGTTGGGGCGGCGACCCGTAGCCACGAGCACAGCGTCTGCCGGGATTTCGAGCAGTTCTTCACCGTTCTCGGTGGTGCGCTTCGCTACGACGGTCACGCTGCCGTCGGCGTTCTCACGAATCTCGGAGAGGGACGCATCCTTGACGATGTTCCACTGCTTGCTTGCGGCTTCTTCAAAGCGTGCCACGACCTCTTCATCCACGTTGCGCAACAGGCGGGAGGAGCGGTTCAGCTGGGTCACTTCGGTGCCGAATGCAGAGAAAACGTGGGAGAATTCTGCCGCAATCACGCCGCCGCCGATGACGACCATGCGCGCGGGTAGCTCGTCCATGCGCATGACATTGTCGTTGGTGTAGACCTTGGAGGAGTCGATACCGGGAACGGGAGGCAGCACGGCGCGCGAACCAGCCGCAATCACAATCTGGCGGCCCTGCAGGCGGGTGCCGTCGGTCAGCTCGACGGTGTGGGAGCCTACGAAGCGGGCGTACTGGTCGTAGAAGTCGACGTTGGGCAGGCCGGCACGCCAGTCGCGGCCGCCCTCAGCGATCTGGTCGATGCGGGAGGCAAAGATGCGGTCACGAATCTGTGCCCAGTGCACGGCGTCTACGTGCGCGTCGACGCCCAGGTGCTTGACCTCGCGGGTCTTCTGCGCGATAGTCGCCGGGTAGACGTACATCTTGGTGGGGATGCAGCCAACGTTGAGGCAAGTGCCGCCGAAGATGCCGCCGTCGATGAGGGCGACCTTCTTGTCGTCCCATTCGGGGCCGATGAGGGTGTTGCCGGATCCGGAGCCGATGACGATGAGGTCGTATTGTGCTACGCCGTCAATGCGTTCTACGTTCTCGATGCTCATGTGGTCCTCTCGTTGATGGTGTTGAGGCTGGGCTCGTTCCCAGCGTGCCCCCCTCGATGGCGGGGTTATTTCTGTTACTGCCACTATAACGCGTGGAGGCTACCGGCTATTCCCGCAATCTCGTGTCAATGTTGCCGGATATGCGAAAATGCGACATCCCAAAGAACACAGCCCTGAGAACACAGCCCTGAGAACACAGCGCTGAGAACACAGGGGTTCTTTGAGAAGACGCACTCAAGCGTTGATACCTCAAGCGCTGAGGACTATTCGAGCCCGCGGATTAGTGACGTGTAGATGTCTGCGATTAGAGGTTAGCGCTTAGATATCAGCCATCAGCCCAGCCAGCAGGCGGGTGAAGTCAATGGCGGGATCAACCGATTCTTCGTCGGGCCAAAAATGAATCGGATACGCGGCGCCCTGGGCACGCTGCAGCACGGGGCTTTCAGCGAGCACGGGTTCTGCCACGAGCTCACCGAAGAGGGAACGCATTTCGTCGCGTCGGTAGCTGTGTTCGCTATCGTTGGGGCGCATCTTGTTGATAATGACGCCCGCACCTTCGATGCTGATGCCGCTTTCCTGCTGAAAGCGCACGATGGCGCGCAGGGTTCGTTCGGTGCCCGCCACGGAGAAAAGAGAAGGCTCAGCGACCGAGAGGATGCGCTCACTCACCGCCCAGCCCATTGAAGACAGGGTTCCGAGGAACGGCGGGCAGTCAATTAGGATGACGTCGTAGGCGTCCGCTGCCGCCTCCACCATGCGCTTGAAGCGGCGGATGAACGGCGCAGCTTCCTGCCGGTCCACGAGGGTGGAACGAGCCGAACCGCGCGCCACCTTCACGCTACCGGTGGTCACGGGGTTATTGGTCAGCAGGGTGGGTTTGCCGACGAGCGCGTTCCAGGAGGAGCTACCGGCTTCCTCCGCGAAGGCGCGCTCATTGGAACTGGCGATTAGGGAGGCGACGTCGGGGATGGATTCATCCACCGCCAGGCCGGTGCTGGCGTCGCCGTGGGGGTCGAGGTCAATAACGAGTGTGGAGAGTCCGCTGTGTAATGCCGCGGAGGCAAGCCCCAAAGTGATGGACGTTTTGCCAACGCCGCCCTTGAGGCTGCTGATACTGACGATGCGGGGCATGCAGGTCCCTTTTATGAGTGAGGTGTAATGCCCCTTCATTTTAGCGAATCTTCGCTTTTCTTCTGGCTCTGACAGCGGTGTATCTTGAGTTTTTCTCAGGCGGGCATTGAATATTCCCTCGGGTTTAAAGCTTCAGCCCGCGCTCGCCACCTGGCAGGTGGTAAACGCGGGCTGATCTAAGTTTTATGTTTTATGCCTGTGCACGGCGGGCACGGCGGGCGGCGAGTTCGTCGCCTTCGAAGTTTTCGTGCATTTCTTCGCCGGGCTGGCCGTTGAGGTTCATTTCGATTTCGCGCCAGACGCGACCGATAGCGATACCGAAGACGCCCTGACCTGCCTGAACCAGGTCAATGACCTCGCTCGGGGAGGTGCATTCGTAGACGGTGGTACCGTCACTCATGAGGGTAATGTTCGCGAGGTCGTCAATGCCGCGGGTACGCAGGTGCTCGATGGAGGTGCGAATCTGCTGCAGGGACACGCCGGTGTCAAGCAGTCGCTTCACAATCTTGAGCACGAGCACGTCGCGGAAGCTGTAGAGGCGCTGGGTACCGGATCCGGAGGCGCCACGCACGGTGGGTACGACTAGGTCGGTGCGTGCCCAGTAGTCGAGCTGGCGGTAGGTGATGCCGGCTGCCTTGCAGGCGACGGCGCCACGGTAGCCGAGGTTTTCCTCGACGACGGAGACCGGGTCGGTGAAGAGTACGCCTTGTTCACCGCGCGGAGGCGGTGCTACGGGGAAGAGGGTGTCGAAGCCGTCCAGGGGCTGGTCGAAGCCCTGGGGTGCCTCATGGGTGCCTGCGGCCTCGCCTGCATTTTCGGCTACCTGCTGCTCTAGCACGGTCCCTCCTTTTCATTAACCCGTTTAATGCGATTCACCGCGCCCTATCAAATGTGGTCGATATCGTTCCGGTGTAGACCCGATTCTCGGGGTGAGATTCTAGGGTTGAGGTCTAGAATCTGCGTCTATGATTCGCGTGGCTCCTCTACTGGGTTCCGGCGCGGTTTTCAATACTACACAGCGGTTCAACAGTGCGACCGATGCGCGATAGGCGCGGCTGTTCAATCTATTTTAACTGATAGAGGGCTCTACTTAAAATTGAACCCACCGGAGCGAATGATCTTTTCAGATTCATTCTTGCCTCAATAACGCCTCGTAGGGGCGCTCCTTCCCCGCTGTTCCGTTCGCTTTTTCTGGGCACCCCCGCACAGGGGAGTTTAAACAGGGGAAATTTAAAAAGTAAATGCGTACGGGCTGGTAGTCCGTACGCATTTACAGCTGAGTTGAGTGAATAGCCTTGGCAGGCCGGGAGCCCCCTGGTGAGAAAGCTCTTCGTGTTGGACGAAGGGGTAGAAAATCCGAGCGTGCCAGCGTCGGCTTCGTCCAAGTCTAGAGGCCGCTACCCGTTGGTAAGGGGTAGGGACTATAGTTGGTAAGGGGTAGGGACTATAGAGGGAATCACCGTGGTCAGCGGTGTTTCCCGAAGGAAATCCCCATTTGGGGTGCGGTAGAACCGCTGAGAGTTCACGAACGACAGGCTGTCCGGCAGCCTGCGTCTTCGTTCGCCTACTCGTAGGTAGGCATCGCCGATTCGACGAGAGTTGCGTGCAGCTGCAGGCACAACTTGCGGATCTTGTCGGCTCGTTCCTGCGCCTGAGCCTGGGAGGCTGCGTCGCGGCGCGATGCCAGCGGAGCTACCGCAATTTCCACGAGGGAGATTTCGCGGTCTGCCGCAGACTTGAACGCACGCAGGTGACGGGGCTGAATGCCGTGCTGGGTCAGCTCCGCGCTCACGCGGGCGATCAGCACGTCGTAATCGGTGTACTCCACATCCGAGCCATCTTCGAGCAGTCCAAAGTCAATCAGCTCGCGAATCAGTTCGGGAGTGGTGTTAGCGTATTCTGCCAGCTCACGGAGGCTGTAAGTACGGCCTTCCTGCTCGTCCGGTCCGAGGACGGTATCCAGGACGTCTTCGCTTACGGTGGTGGGCATGGAGTTCAGTACGCGTCCGGCTTCCAGGTCCTCCAGGTGCTGACGGATTACCTTGAGCGGCATGTAGTGGTCGCGCTGCATAGTGAGAATGTAGCGCAGGCGCTCAATGTCAGTCTGGGAGTACTTGCGGTAACCGGTTTCGGTACGGCTGGGGTGCACGAGACCGCACTCTTCCAGGAAGCGAATCTTGGAGGCGCTAATTCCGGGGAACTCCAGGTCAAGCTGGCTAAGAACCTGACCAATGGTCCGGCTCTTAACGTCACGCGGGTTACGGTCAGAGTCGCCGTTCTCCACGTCCTCTAGTTGAACCTCAGCGTTAGTGAGGTTCTCATCGATGCGTGAGGTCATCTATGTCTTTCGGGTACTTGTTCGGTCGATGACGATACTCGCCGTATTTGAGTGAATGGCTCGTTCCCCGGGTCGGGGGTCTCGCTTCGTGCCGAACATCTTTGCTTAGTGTTGAGAGTGTGATAGATAAGTTTAGTTGTTTATCACGAAATGATAAACCGCAAACCTTCGAGACAATCTTATAGCCTCACAAGGCATTTTGCTATTTAGTTCGCCCTTTTCAGAGGCTTTTTGAACCCAAAAATAGCCATACAATCAAACATTATTCAGTAGAGACAGTACCAATTTTAGCAAAATTCCAATACCTCGAACACATATATCTCATATTGGACTGCTTTACGAGGAAAATTTTATCTTCTCGCGATAGTTGAAGTTTTCATCACATTTAACTTGAAAGAGGCTCCCACTAGGGGTTTAGTCATCCTTCAAGCCCCTTTAGTGAATTCCTACACCTTCAAGACTAACCTTAAATGCGCCCAACTATTTGCGTTTGTGTGCATTTTAAAAGAAAAACGGCGAGACCAATCGGTCTCGCCGTCTCACCACTACATACCTCTTATCCGAGGCCTATAGAAGGTCTTAGAGTCTATCGACTTAGAGTTTGTCCAGCTCAGCCTTGTATGCCTCTGCATCCAGCAGGTTCGCCAGGTCATCAGTGTTCTCGGGGCGAATCTCAATGATCCAGCCCTCGCCATAGGGGTCAGAGTTGACCAGTGCGGGGTCATCCTCCAGACCCTCGTTCACTGCAACAATCTCGCCCGCAATGGGAGCGAAAAGATCAGAGACAGACTTGGTGGACTCAATCTCACCGAAGCTATCCTCAGCAGCTACAGAATCGCCAACAGAGGGAAGGTCGACGTAGACGACGTCACCCAGTGCATCCTGAGCGTGGTCGGTAATACCAACACGTACGGTGCCCTCGGCGGTGAGAGCGGAAACCCACTCGTGCTCAGAAGTGTAAGAGAGTTCTGCGGGAACGTTGCTCATAGCAGCGGTGTCCTTTCAGTGTGTTCTTGCGTAGCGCGGACCGTCCCGCGCACGGTGTCGTTCCGTATGTGGGATGACGGAACGTCCTACACCAATTATCACATAAGAAGTAACGCGGGGCACGTCCAAACACCCCCGTACCACTTCTATGACACTATATTTTCCTTATCCTATCTAACCGCTCAATAAGCGCCCCTTCCCAAGGCCCTAGAAGTACCCCTATTACTCACCTCCAGCAGACAGCCATCAGACACACCAAAAGGCTCAGGGCCCCACACCATGAAGGTGCAGAGCCCTGAGCCTTAGGCTAGAGAGCTAAACTCTCACAGCGCCTTAGCGGGAAGAAATGACGCGCTCGGAGAAGCGGTTCGGGTTACCGAAACGGTGTGCGGTAATCGAAACAGCCTGCTCGCGGAGGAAGGGCAGCATCTCGATACGGCCAGCCTCGGTGACGGGTGCGAAGTACACTGCAACGTCCGGGCGACCGCCCAGTGCGGTGTAGATGGACTTCTCATCGTTACCGATGTAGCGGATACGGGTGCCTTCCAGCGGGGTACCAGCCAGTGCGCGGACCGGGGTCTTTGCGTTGGATGCCAGGTACTCACGGAACTGAGCGTCCGACTTGACTTCGTACTTGATGCCCTTGTTCTCGAGGACGCCACGAACGTCGACCGGCAGGTCCTTACCGACGGACAGAGCAACCGGTGCGTTAGCTGCCAGACCGGCGAGCACAACGCGCAGGGTCTCTGCTGCGGATGCGGACTCGTCTGCACGAACCAGAACCTGGGTGGGTACGTAGCGCAGGATGTTGCGCTCCACGCCCAGCTTCGAGGGATCGTGGCCGAAGCCGAACTCGGTGTCCCAAGCGTGTGCGTCAGAGGAGACACCGCGCTTGATGAATGCGAAGTCATCGCGCTTGCCGAGCTCGGAGTTCTCGATGGTAGCCAGGGTCTCGCGAACGGTCACCGACTGGGTGGTTGCGGTTGCGGTTGCCTGTGCGGGCTCCCAGTCGGACAGAGCAATCAGGTAGCTGGGGCCACCAGCCTTGGTACCGGAGCCAACGGTGGACTTCTTCCAACCACCGAAGGGCTGACGCTGAACGATTGCACCGGTAATTGCACGGTTCACGTACAGGTTACCTGCCTGGACCTTGGAGAGCCACAGCTCGAGCTCGTCAGCATCCAGCGAGTGCAGACCTGCGGTCAGGCCGTAATCGGGTGCGTTCTGCAGCTCGATTGCCTCTTCCAGGGTGTCAGCGGTCATGATACCCAGGATGGGACCGAAGTACTCGGTCATGTGGTACTCAGAACCGGGCTTGACACCTTCGCGAACACCGGGGCTCCACAGGCGGCCAGTGTCGTCCAGTTCCTTGGGCTGAACGAGCCAGCGCTCGCCCGGGCCGAGGGTGGTCAGACCGCGCAACAGCTTCTCTTCCGGCTTCTGAACAACGGGGCCCATCTCGGATTCGATGTCCTGCGGGTGTGCCACGTGCAGGGAGCTGACGGAGTCAAGCAGCTGACGGCGGAAACGCTCAGACTGTGCCACGGAGCCAACCAGGATGACGGTGGAGCCAGCGGAGCACTTCTGACCTGCGTGACCGAATGCCGAGTAGACGACGTCCTTGACGGCGAGGTCGATGTCAGCGTTCGGGGTGACGATGATGGAGTTCTTACCCGAGGTCTCACCGAACAGGGGCAAGTCATCACGCCAGGAGCGGAAGAGCTCAGCGGTCTCGTAACCACCGGTCAGGATCAGGCGGTCAACCTCGGGGTGCGAGATGAGCAGCTTGCCTGCAGCGCGGTCAACAACCTTGACGAGCTTCAGAACTTCCTTGGGAACGCCTGCATCCCACATGATCTCTGCGATCAGGGCACCGGTGCGAGCGGTGATGGTTGCGGGCTTGAAGATGACAGCAGAACCTGCAGCCAGACCAGCCAGAACACCACCGGCGGGGATAGCGGTCGGGAAGTTCCACGGGGGAACAACCAGGGTCAGGTCAACGGACTTGGGCTTTGCGCCGTCGATCTTCTCGAGGTCCTCAGCCAGCATTGCGTAGTAGTATGCGAAGTCGATTGCCTCGGAGACCTCGGTGTCGCCCTGCTCCAGGGTCTTGCCAGCCTCAGCTGCCATAACCTCCAGCAGGTCACCGCGGCGCAGTGCGATTGCCTTACCGACCTTGCGCAGAATCTCTGCACGCTCGTGGCCGGAGAGCTTGCCCCATGCCTTGCCAGCCTCTTCGGTTTCCTTGATCAGCTTCTCAGCCTCAGCCTCGCTGGTCAGCTCGTTAGCCTTGAGGGTGTCGATGCCCAGCTTGGTGGTCTTGGAACGCTCGAGGATTGCGCGGCCCCACTCGCGGTTACCGGAGAGTGCGGGGTCGGTGTCGGGGGTGTTCTCGAAGCGGCCTGCCGGTACGAAGACGTTGTCCTCGTTCTCGGTCAGACGGTTCTGAGTGCGCTTGGATGCGGGAACCTCATCGGTGACGGAGTTCAGTGCACGCATGAAGCGGTCCTCTTCGCGCTTGAAGATGGACTCGTCGGTTGCCAGGTCGAAGATACCGGACATGAAGTTCTCGGAGGAAGCGTTCTCCTCGAGACGACGAATCAGGTATGCGATAGCAACGTCGAATTCCTTGGGGTTCACGACGGGCACGTACAGCAGCAGGTGGCCAACGCGACGGCGGATGATCTCTGCCTGCTGCTCAGCCATACCAATCAGCATCTCGAACTCGACGCGGTCCTTCACGCCACGGTCCTCGGACAGCAGCAGTGCGAAAGCAACGTCGAAGAGGTTGTGGCCTGCAATACCGAGGCGAACGTTCTTCACGTGCTCGGGACGCAGTGCGTAGTCCAGAACGCGCTTGTAGTTGGTGTCAGCAGCCTGCTTGGTGTCCCAGGTGGTCAGCGGCCAGCCGTGCATAACAGCTTCCACGATTTCCATGGAGAGGTTTGCACCCTTAACCAGGCGGACCTTGATGCCTGCGCCGCCAGCAGCAACGCGCTTTGCGGACCACTCCTGCAGGTGCTGCATTGCAGCCAGGGTGTCGGGCAGGTATGCCTGAAGCACGATACCGGCTTCCAGGTCCTTCAGGTGGGGCTGGTCCAGGATCTTGGTGAACACCTCAATGGTGAGATCCAGGTCCTTGTACTCCTCCATGTCCAGGTTGATGAACTTCTTGGGGGAGGTGGATGCAGCCAGCTCGTACAGCGGGGTCAGGCGGCGAACAGCGGTCTCAACAACCTCGTCGAATGCCCAGTGCTGGTGGGGGCCGGAAACAGCGGACACCTTGATGGAGACGTAGTCAACATCGTCACGTGCCAGCAGGCGCTTGGTCTCAGCCAGGCGGTGCTCTGCTTCCTTGTCACCCAGAACTGCCTCACCGAGCAGGTTGACGTTCAGGCGGTTACCGGTCTTGGTCAGCTCTGCAATTGCGTCGCCCAGCTTCTCCTCGGAAGCGTCGACGATCAGGTGACCAACCATCTCGCGCAGCACGCGGCGTGCAACGGGAACGGTGGGCCATGCGACCTTGCCAGCCAGCTTGCCACCGAAGCCAACAGCGGACTTCATGTACCAGGGCAGGAAGGAAGGTGCCAGGCCTGAAATACGGGAAAGGTTGCGGCCGGAGACGTTGTCGTCTTCGGGGCGAATAACGCCATCAACAAAGCCGACGGTGAAGGGAAGACCATTGGGGTCCTTCAGAACACCGGCGAGCTGCTCAGCCGCGAAGGTGGGCTTGATCGACTGGGACTCATTTACCCACTGACGAACAAGCTGACGAGCTTCCAGAGCCATCTTCTGGTAGTGCTCAGATGCGAAAGGATGGGTCATCCTTGACTCCTAACTATCTCACTGTGTGCGGTGCACACCACGTTTGGCGATGTCTCTATTTCACCACAAAAGGGTAATAAATACCTCATTAGAAAAACTGAATGTTTTTTCCAAAATCCATTTAGTTTTTCTAAATGATTGTGCGGTGCGGTTCCCGCCCGGCAACCCTCCGAACACCGAGCCCAAAGAGAAGAAACGAAGACCATAGCGACATCGCTATCAATCCCTCTCAGGCTAGCACTTTCAGAAAGCAAATACCGAACCGATTTCGTAACAATCGAACACTTCAACCCCATTCCCAAAAGCATCTTCGACTCTAAGAATTATCACATTCACGCAAAATACCCACTACACAAGCCAACATGCCTACCCGAGATTCCCGCCATCTCAAAAAGAGCTGCAACAAAGCCCACGCGGTACCATAGACAAGAGTCCACGATGAGAGACGCACCACGGAAGAGCTCAGCGGCACAATCTGCAGAACAACCGGGCGCGCCAGGGAGGAAATAACGTGTCAATCTACGACATTCGACGCATGCAAATGCTCCTCGAAATCCAAGAACGAGGCACCGTCATCGCTGCCGCAGAAGCGCTCAGCCTCACTCCCTCCGCCGTCTCCCAGCAGATTGCCACCCTCGAGAAAGAAACCGGCACCCCGCTTCTGCAGCGCATCGGCAGGCGCGTACAGCTCACCAGCGCCGGACTCATCATCGTCGACAGCGCCCGCAGCATCCTGCGCGAACTCGACCGCATGCAAACCTCCGTCGCCAACCTCACCGGCGAACCTGCAGGCATGGTTCGCCTCGCCATCTTCCAGTCCGCAGCCTTCGCACTGCTACCGGAAACCCTCAGCTACCTTGCCGAACACGCCCCCTCACTCACCCTGCAAGTACTGCAAATCGACCCCGAAACCGGCACCTCCCTGACCCGAAGCCGCGAATACGACATGGTGCTCTCCGAAGCCTACCCGCACCACCACATCCCCGAATACCCCGAACTGCACTCCGAGCTACTCACCGAAGACCCGCTCAGCCTCATCGTGCCCAGCACCTCCACCATCACCTCGATTGAGGAGGCGCACGCACTCCCTTGGGTCCTCGAAATGGAACAGAATACCTCCCGCAGCTGGGCGCTCAACCAGTGCCGCACCGCAGGATTTGAACCGGTCATCCGCTACAGCGCAAACGACATGATCACGAACTCCAACCTCGTCAAAGCAGGATTCGCCGTCACCATCGTGCCCGGCTTCATCCTCTCCTCCCTCTCCACCACAGAGGGGCTACGCATCGTAGAGCTCCCCGGCAAACCCTCCCGCAAAATCTTTACCGCCGTGCGCCGAGAGTCCGCCGCCAACCCCGCCATCGCCATGGTGCGTGAAGCACTGCACCACGCGGTGCAGGTGGCATTCGGCGAACACGACAGGACCGAAACTGCATAAGAAAAACCAGCTGCCGCCCACGCCGGCAGACTAGATACTGCAAAGGTCGGGGCCGTTCCCACGAACGACCCCGACCTTTCAACATACCTTTTTGAACAGGCGCCTATATATAGAGGTATAAAAACACACAGCGGAGCCGTTCCCCCGCCGTACCCATCCTTCACAGGAGCCAGCCCAACTGCTAGTTCAACGAAGCAACCACAGCCGGGCTCTGCACCTCGTAGAACGACGAGGACAAACCAGCCGCCGCCATATCCAGCACAGCGCTCACATGAACCTGCTTCAACGCAGAACCGGCAACGCCCGAAGCCACCTGATAATTCAGCTGAACATCCAAGCGGTGACCGCGAGGAATAGCAGTGCGCAACTCCAGAACGTTCTCGCTGCCAGCACCAGCCTGACCGGTCTGCTCGCTACGGCGCACCGCATCAAGATTCAGAGCATCCACAGGAGCCACCAGGGCCGAAGCACCCAAGCCGCCCGAAGGCAGCACCGCCTGACCCGAGGAAACATGAAGAGTCACCGCAGGATTCAACAACAAACCAGTCTTCGGATCCTGCGCGCGAGCACGCACCATCAGGCGAGTACCCACCGGCAGCGTCGAATTGCCCTCATTAATAATGCTCAGGCGAGTCGGCAGATTCCGGAAAGCAACAGTACGTGCCGGCTGACTCTGCAAAGACACAGCCTGCACACCGTTAGCAGCCTTCAATTCCAGGCGGATGCACGACTCGTTATAGCGCATCGGAACCTGCACCAGCGCAGAACTCGCCGCGCCGCCGTGCTGTCCACCGCCATGCTGTCCACCGCCGCGCTGCCCGCCACGCTGTCCGCCAGGGCGCTGGGTCACCGGGGTCACGCGAGCGCGCTTACCGCCCGAACGAGTTGCCGCCGCCGCAGCGCTCACGCCGCCAGCTACCAGGGCAGCCGAAGCACCCGCAACCTTCAACGCGGTACGGCGAGAAGCGTTCATCAGATTATTCTTAGTCATTTTCTACTCCTCTAAGCCTTCGCGATACGGTACACGCCGCTAATCGTGCCCTGCCACCAGGTGCCGTAACGGTCAATCGTGCCCACCATCTGCAGGGTGTCACCACCGCCAAGCAGCAGGCTCACATGCTGAGGCAGGCGCTGCTCGTGCATCGTCTTACCGGTTTCCATTTCCAGCGCGACAGCCCAGGCGTAAGCGCCATTCGCCAAACCAGCCGGGCCGCGGCGACGCTCACAGGTATAAATCAGACCATCAGCGGTGGAATAGCGAGGAACAGCCGAAGAGTACACATCCTTACGGTCCCAAATCTTACGCAGACCGCGGTCGGTAATATCCCAACGCTCCATACCGGGAGCAAAAAGCGCATTCGCAGGAACCGACGGGCCGGCACCCTCCGGATACTTCGGGTAGGGGTAGCCGTAGGTGCTTGCACCGACCATCGTGTTGCCCACACCAATCATGGAGTTCTCAGTGCCAGAGGTACCGGCAGTAAACAGGCCGGCACTACCGACCTTCGCACCGTTATCGGTGCGGTACACAATGACCGACTCCTGAATATCAGAGTTATCGGTCAGCATCACGTAATCCGAACCGTTCGGGCCAAAGAACGTCGGGGAGGCACCCGAACCCCACGCGAGCTTACCGGGCTTGCGGGCGCTACCGCGGTCGTAGGCATGCCACCACTTGAGGGTGGGCGCACCGGTTGCGGTAGCGTTCAGCATATAAATAGCGTGAGAAGTCACCACGCTCACGCCCTGCGGGCACGCCGAAATCGAGTTATCAATACGCTCACCCGCAATCGACGCCTTATTCAGGCGCATCGAGCGAATCGTGCCGCGAGCAGAATCAATCACCGCAATGTAGCCGTTCTTCGTCGCAACCCAAATGCGACCGGACCAGTCGGGTACCAGACCAACCACAGCGTCATTAGCACTCTGGGCGAGCATGCGGCTCAGGTCAATACGCTCATCAACTCGGATGCTGCGTCCGTCAGCAGAGTGGGAGAGGCGCAACAGGCACTGAGAGCCATCCACCAAAACCATGCGGTCCTGCGCGTCAAGGTAGGCATACACGCCACCGAGCAGTGCGCCCTTCGGGATGTCCAAGTGGGAGAGCTCGCGGCCGGTATGAGGATCAAGAATAGAAAGCTTCGGGGTAATGAACTCGCCGTGGGCGAAGACCTGGGTGCAGAGCACCTGAATAAAGCCGTCGCGTCCAGCAAGGATCGTCGGGCAGGCGCCGCCGAGCTTCGTGCCGGTAATCTTCCAGTCGCCAGCGCCGGGGCCAGCAAGAGGAGTAGCGTCGGAAGACTGGGCATCACCGTGCATGGTGGTAATGCCGGGTGCGCCCAGGTGCGGATTCGCCTGGGCGTTATAGGTGGGGGTCATGGTTGGCTCTTTCTAACGGTGAGTGGCGCACACCTTCAATGGAGTGCACAAATATGCGCTTTCACATGCGCAAACGTTTCACATTGTAGGGTCAGAAAGCAGTTTTTGACGACACTAAAGGGTACCTTGAAACATTGTTCAGGCAACACTTGAGAGCTTCACTAGGAAAGCTCTCAAGCACTACCCTTTCAGATTCAAGGTGCCCTTTTAACCCATAGCCACGGACCTTCATACCCGCGAACCTCGTGTCCGCGACGATTATTTTTAGCTATTTCTCCATGAGCGCCTTTGCCAGGGCATCATCAAGAACCAAGTCAGTAATTGCGCCCGTACGCAACGCGCCGCGCAAAGCACGCACACGGTGAGTACCGGACGCAACGCAAATACGGCGCGGAATGCGGGCAAGCTCCTTCGGAGTCGGACCGGACGCACGCTTATTCAACTCAAGATCAGCCCACGAGCCGTCCTCACGCAGAAGAATCGTGCACATATCCCCCACAACGCCCAGCTCACGCAACTGACGCTGCTCCTGCACCTCAAAATAGCCACCCGAATACACGTGAGAAGGAATAGGTCCACCAAAAGCACCCACGCCAAAAATAGCGAGGTCAACATTCTGCTGGGCATGCAGATTCTTCTGCACGCTACGCTCACGCCACATGGCGGTCTTCGTGTCCGCATAGTCAAAGAACGCGGGAACCGGAAAATGGATAGTCTGCGCATCATAGGCATTCACCAACTGCCCCAGCAAGGAACCCAAGTACGGAATACCCGAATGGTGCGCATTACCGGCGCCGTTCATCTGCACGACAGTCACGCCTTTCAGAGGACGACGCGGCAGATGACGAGAAATCTCAGTCATCGTTGAACCCCACGCCACACCCAGGCTCGTTCCATTATCAATCAGGGAATCAAGGAGAGCCGCCGCGGTACGGGATACCTGACTCATACGGGCAATGGGGGTAGCATCCGAACGGACATTCACGAGAGTAACGCGCACCTTATAGCGCTCACCGATGCGGCGCTCAAGCTCGCTGCGGGCACGGAAGGAATCATCTAGACGGATCTGCACCATGCCGCTTTCACGAGCACTTTTAAGCAGACGTGACACAGTGGCTCGAGAGACCCCCAGACGGGCCGCGATAGCGTCCATCGTCATGTTGTGAATGTAGTAAAGCTGCGCTGCCTCGTAGGTATGGTTAGCGCGTTCGTTCATCTGCCACAGACCCCCAGTGAAAATCCGTTCATACTGCTTGGTTATTATTTCACCATTGGGTTTTACTAAATGCAAGATGAAACCCCCACGCCGCACAAGCGGCAATACAGGAAAGAGCAGTACATGAGCTCCCAGCACATTGCACAGCAGTCTCAGCTGACCGCCGAGTCCCGCGCCAAGGCGCTCAAGAGCATGGTCAACGAAGAACTCGACATCTTGGTCGTCGGCGGCGGCATCACCGGTGCAGGCATTGCCCTCGACGCAGCAACCCGCGGTCTGCGCACCGGTATCGTCGAAGCAGGCGACTGGGCTGCAGGCACCAGCGCATGGTCCTCCAAGCTCGTTCACGGCGGCCTGCGCTACCTCTACAACCTCGACTTCAAGCTCGTGACCGAAGCACTGACCGAGCGCGGCCTGCTGCTGAACAAGATCGCACCCCACCTGGTGCACGCACAGCCCTTCCTGTGGCCCCTGAAGATGCCCGTCATCGAGCGCGCATACTCCGCAATCGGCATCGGCATGTACGACACCCTCGCATTCCTCGGCTCCCGCGGCAACAAGGGCGTCCCCTCCCAGCGCCACTTCACCAAGGCCGGCACCAAGACCGTCTTCCCCGACATCAAGGACTCCGCATTCAGCGGCGCAATCCAGTTCTACGACGCACGCGTTGACGACGCACGCCTCGTCATCGACGTCGTCCGCACCGCTGCAAGCTACGGCGCACTGGCTGCATCCCGCACCCAGGTTGTCGGTTTCACCAAGGACGCATCCGGCCGCGTCATCGGCGCAGAGCTGGCAGACCTGGAGACCGGTGAGCGCCTGAACGTACGCGCAAAGCACGTCATCAACGCAACCGGCGTGTGGACCGAAGAGTCCGAGTCCCTGGCTAACCCCGATGCAGGCCTGGAGGTTCTGGCATCCAAGGGTATCCACATCGTGGTTCCCCGCGACCGCATCAACGCAACCAGCGGTATCTTCACCAAGACCGAGAAGTCCGTTCTCTTCATCATCCCCTGGCAGCGTTACTGGATCATCGGCACCACCGACACCCCCTACGCCGAGGACCGCGAGCGCCCCGTCGCAACCAGCAAGGACATCGACTACGTCCTGATGCAGGCCAACAAGCTGATCGCTAACCCGCTGACCCGCGAGGACATCATCGGCACCTACACCGGTCTGCGCCCGCTGCTGCAGCCCAAGGTCAAGGACGGCGCAGCATCCACCAAGGTTTCCCGCGAGCACACCGTGACCGAGGTTGCACCCGGCATGAGCGCCATCGCAGGCGGCAAGCTCACCACCTACCGTGTCATGGCTGCCGACGCTGTCGACTTCGCACTGGGCGAGCAGGCTAAGCAGAACCCCTCCGTGACCGCAACCATCGGCCTGGTCGGTGCAGACGGCTACCACGCAATCGCTGCTAACCGTGCACGCTACGCAGAGCGTTACGGCTGGGATGAGGACCGTATCACCCACTTGCTCGAGCGTTACGGCGCGCAGATTGAGGACCTCGGCGCTCTCATCGACGCTGACCCCTCCCTCGGTGCTCCCCTGGCTAAGGCACCCCAGTTCCTGCGTGCAGACGTCGTCTTCGCTGTCCGCTACGAAGGCGCCCTGCACCTGGAGGACGTGCTGGTCCGCCGCGTACGCCTCGACCTCGAGCAGCGCGACCGCGGCCTGGCAGCAGCAGACGAAATCCTCGACATCATGCGTGCCGAGCTCGGCTGGGACGACAAGAAGGTCAAGGAAGAGCGCGACCTCTACGCCGCACGCGTGCAGGCTATCCGCGAGGCGGAGTCCACCTCCACCGACGCTGAGGCATCGGCAAAGATTGAGGCTGTCACCCCCGTGGCACCCCGCGTGAAGCTCTAATCCTTAGAGCTTTCGCACACCTTTCGTAACCGATTATTTGGTACGAACCAACCGTTCGCCCCTCACCGAACATGGGCTATCTCATATTTCTCGGTGAGGGGTGGACGGACGGTTAAATAGCCGTTTACGATAAACCCCAGCACAAAGAAGCAGAGCGCTAAATACAGGGTTAGCTCACTGGTACGATCTGCTTCTCAACCAGAAACATCTATCAAATTTTCGTAGCAACCGCTACACATTTCAGCACAGCGTTGTGCCCCGATCCGCCCGTGCGGTGAGGACGCACGGGAACACGCAAGCAAAGGTTCGCTTGCCTTCCAGACGCTTCGTCTTCAAGGAGCATCAATGTCTCTTCTTGCTTCCGCAGGAACTGTACTTGCAGCCGGCTCATCCGCTCTCGTGGATGCATCCGGTGCCCCCACTACCCTCGGAATCTTCGCTTCCGAGTTCTTCGGCACCTTCATTCTGATTCTGCTCGGTGCCGGCGTATGCGCCGCAGTGACCCTCAAGAAGTCCTACGCTAAGGACGCAGGCTGGGGTGTTATCACCTTCGGATGGGGTCTGGCAGTGTTCACCGCCGTGTACCTCTCCTTCCATTCCGGTGCACACCTGAACCCCGCAGTGACCGTCGGCCTGGCAACCGCAGGCCGCGACCTGGCAACCGGCGTTCCCGCAACCCCCGGCAACATTGCCCTGTACATCGTCGCTCAGATGCTCGGCGCAATGGCCGGCGCAACCGGAGCGTACCTCACCTACAAGAAGCACTTCGATGAGGACCCGGGCGACCGCCTCGGCATCTTCGCAACCGGCCCCGCCATCAAGTCCTACGGCTGGAACTTGCTCACCGAGATTATCGGCACCTTCGTCCTGATTGGCTGGATCATCGCATCCGGTAAGACCCCCGCCCAGACTGGCCCCTTGGCTGTTGCCCTGGTCGTTGTATCCATCAGTATGAGCCTCGGTGGCGCAACCGGTTCCGCTATCAACCCCGCACGTGACCTCGGCCCCCGTATCGCCTACACCTTCCTGCCCATCCCCGGTAAGACCGGTTCCAACTGGTCTTACGCATGGGTTCCGGTTGTTGGCCCAATCATCGGCGCTATCCTCGCAGGCCTGATCGTTCCGGCAGTTCTGCCCCTCTAAACCTCTCTAATACCCCCCCCGTTCTTTTGTTCTAAGGAAAAATCAATGACGACTTCTCTGCACTCCGCAACCCTCAACACCGAGCGCAAGTACATCCTCTCCATCGACCAGGGCACCACCAGCTCCCGCGCAATCCTGTTCAACAAGGCAGGCGAGAACGTAGCGCACGGTCAGCTCGAACACGAGCAGATCTTCCCCAAGGCCGGCTGGGTCGAGCACAACGCAACCGAGATTTGGCAGAACGTCCGCAAGGTCGTAGCAACCGCAATGGCAAACGGCGACGTCAACCACCACGAAATCGCTGCAGTCGGCATCACCAACCAGCGTGAAACCACCGTCGTGTGGGACAAGAACACCGGCGAGCCCGTCTACAACGCAATCGTCTGGCAGGACACCCGCACCCAGGAAATCGTTGAAGAACTCGCAGGCGAAGAGGGCGTTGGTAAGTACCACGACATCGTTGGTCTGAACCTCTCCACCTACTTCTCCGGTCCCAAGATCAAGTGGATCCTGGACAACGTTGAAGGCGCACGCGAGCGCGCAGAGCGCGGCGACCTGCTCTTCGGCAACACCGACACCTGGCTGGTCTGGAACCTGACCGGTGGTGTTGACGGCGGCGTTCACGTCACCGACGTAACAAACGCATCCCGTACCCTGCTGATGAACATCCGCACCCTCGAATGGGATCCGCAGATCGCTGCTGACATGGGCATCCCCATGAGCATGCTGCCCGAAATCAAGTCCTCCTCCGAGGTGTACGGCTTCGGCCGCGCAACCGGTCTGCTTAACGGCACCCCGATTGCCGGTATCCTGGGCGATCAGCAGGCTGCCACCTTTGGCCAGGCCTGCTTCGAGAAGGGTATGGCGAAGAATACCTACGGTACCGGTAACTTCATGCTCATGAACACCGGCAACGAGCCCGTCTTCTCCAACAACGGTCTGCTGACCACCGTCGCCTACAAGATTGGCGACGCAGCTCCCGTCTACGCTCTGGAAGGCTCGGTCGCGATGAGCGGCTCCCTGATTCAGTGGCTGCGCGACAACCTGCGCATGATTGAGAACGCTGCAGAGTCTGAGGAACTGGCTACCTCCGTTGAGGACTCCGGTGGCTGCTACGTTGTTCCCGCGTTCTCCGGCCTGTTCGCGCCTCACTGGCGTTCCGACGCTCGCGGCGTCATCGTTGGTCTGACCCGCTATGTGAACCGTGCACACATCGTGCGTGCGGCACTGGAGGCAACCGCGTTCCAGACCCGCGAGGTTCTGGACGCAATGAACGCTGACTCCGGTGTTGAGCTCTCCGAGCTGCGCGTGGACGGCGGCATGACCGCTAACGAGTTCCTCATGCAGTTCCAGGCTGACATCCTCGGCGTTCCCGTGATCCGCCCGAAGGTTGTTGAGACCACCGCTCTGGGCGCAGCATACGCTGCAGGTATCGCTGTTGGTTTCTGGAGCGGCGAGCAGGACGTTGTGGACAACTGGGCTGAGGACAAGCGCTGGCTGCCCTCCATGGAGCCCGCAGAGGTTGACCGCCAGTACCGCCTGTGGAAGAAGGCTGTCTCCCGCACCCTCGAGTGGGTTGACGAGGACGTTCCGACCGCCTAATCACAGCACCCGTTGCCTAACGGCACGGCCCGCGTACTAGCGACGCCCCGGCTGCTTCTCCCCCGCTATGGGGTTGAAGCAGCCGGGGCTTTTCGCTGTTTTATGACGCTCAATTCAGCGTTTATTGCGGCGTAATTTCTACAAAAATTAGTGCTGGGGTACCGTTGGTTTTTGTAAATTCGGTATCTTCCGCCGGTCACCTGGCGCGGTGTTGTTCGTGAGGTGTCAGTACCGCACAGGACGCGTACGCGACATATTCATGCGCTGTCCTGACAGGAGTCGACGGTTCGCGCTGATACTTTATTTACGTTCCCGTCCGCCACGGTGCTTCACGTACTGCGGCGGACGGACTTTTATCTCTTGTTACTTGGTTCTCTGCGTTAACGATGAGCGGGTTTCATTTTTCGTGTTGCAGTTCTCGCTGTAAAAATCACTGGTTTTATGCCCCTTGTTGAGATACCCGTTCACATGTTGTGTGGGGGTTGGTCTAACAGCGTTTATTTACCTTTGATGTCCACTTCAAGCGCCGTATCATAGATATATAGGCTTATTGATTCTATTCTGACCACCGAAGATGGCGGTTAGTTACGTATCTGGCACCTTCCGGTGGTCGTGAGAACGGAGAGAGGCTCCGTTGGAAGGAGGGAGCGGGTTTCCCGCACCGATTATGGTTGATGTCCGTCGCCGCAAGCTTGCAATTATTACTATGAACGTTTCAGTTCTTGCAGCTGCTCTCTCCTGGCTGTTGGTGCTCTTCTCTGTCATGTATTCTCCCGCAGCTATACCGTGGGCTCTGGGCGTTGCTATCGTACTGACTGTGATTGGCGCCTACGCGCTGTACCGCTACTACTCCAAGTACTCACACATGCTCCCGAACGAGGACCCGGACGCGCACGATGTGCTCGGTCACGACCTGCACTCGACTCACCTGCCGCATCTGCACCACACGGAGCGCACTTCTGACGGCGCGTAATTCTGATGGAGCGTAATTCTGACAGGGCAGCCGCTAAGTAGCGAGCTCCTCATCCCCTAGACAGCAAAATGTGCCGCCTCACCAATACCGGTGAGGCGGCACATTTACTTTAAGATCGCGGTTCAGAGTCCGGCCCTGCAACCATGTCTGGACGGTTTGAGCCAGTGCTTTGACGCTCTTCGACTTCAGCTCTATCTAGTTCTGTCCTTTTGTTCTTTTGAACTACAAGAGCGTTATATTTCCAGCCGAGGATTCGTTCAAAAAGCCATCCACCCCAGATGAGCGCAGCGGTAATGAGAGCGACAGGAATCAGAAAGATGAGGACTTTCGGGTCGCGGGTGTGGTCTGAGGTGCTCCCCGCGGTGAGCTCCCACAGCGCAAGGATTGGTACCGCCATTATAGGCATCGCTATAAAAAGGATGATGGCATAGTAAATGCCCATCATGCTACCAGGCCTACCTCTATTTATACGGGCCTGGGTAACAGCTCTCTTCAGACATTTGTATTCATCTAAGGTTTCACCGTCTAGATGCGAAGCATCAGGGATCTTGGCCATGACGTACCGTACGGCTTCTAAATCTGAGGGCGAGCAAATAAAGATATGCCCCTGGGAGGTAACGGTATATTCTTTCGCGATGTCGAGGCACGCCTGCGCGTAACGGTTATTGAGCTCTCGACTCTCGGGGTTTTCTTTGAGTTGCCGGCGGATGTCTTTCAGGTCTTCCATGTTTCTCCTTGCAATTTCAGTCGTCGTTGAGCCCATCGTTGAGGCACGAGAAACACAGGTCATCCCCCCCACCCTCTGCGGGGTGGAGAAGCCGGAGTATTGAATTGCGGTGTATCGGTGTGTACTTCACAGAATGCCAGTTCTTGGGGTTCAATCAAAATTGCCGGGGCATCCTGAGATGTTTCAACGGCGGTGCATACATCTCATATATAGCGGTCAGTTATAGACAAAACCCGCCACGGGTACGGTACGGAGGCGCCCCTCCCCTATGATGGTTGAAAGGGATATTTACCTCTAATACCATCTGCAGTACACGCCCACGAGCAAACGAGGAAGAGCATGACCAAAGCGACCGATTCGCCGCAGCCGCCGGAAGCGCTCGCGCGCTGGTACACGCGCTACGCAAGCCCCGTGGGCACTCTCTACATCGCCGCCCGCGCGGATGCAGTCGTCGGCATCTGGTACGAGGACCAGGCGCATTTTCCGCTCCCCCATGAGCTTGGTGGACTGATTGAGAATCCGGATGTCTATCTGCGGGAGCACGGCGTTGCAGATGGTGAAGAGCCAGCCGGTGAGTATGCTGCGGCGCGGCTGCTGTCGCGTGCTGAGGCAGAGCTCTCCGAGTATTTTGAGCGCAAGCGCACTTCTTTTACGTTGCCTCTAGATCCTGAGGGCACCGATTTTCAGCTGATTGTGTGGGAGCATCTGAAGACTGTTCCTGCCGGGTACACCACCACTTACGGCGAGATTTCGCGTGCGGTTGGTCCGGGTGCTCCGGCGCAGGCTGTGGGTCAGGCGGTCGGCCGCAATAAGGTTTCTGTTATGATTCCGTGTCACCGCGTTATTGGTGCTGATGGTAGTTTGACCGGCTACGCTGGCGGTGTTGAGCGTAAGCAGTTCCTCCTCGATTTGGAGGAGCCGGAAGAGGTGCGGGAGGCGCGGCTCTTCTAGCCATGTCACCCGGCGGTGTTTGAGACTTATCAGAGGGCGGAGCGTGCATCGGATGCGGGCTCCGCCCTCTGTCGTACTTGTTTTCGGTTTCATTGCTCTGCACCACGACACATAATCGAATATACTTGCGATTTACTCACGCTAGAGCTACTGTTTAAGTAGAACATGCTTCCGAAATACTCGGATGAGCTCAGCACTCTCAGAGAGGAGAAACCGTGACCTCGCAACCTACTATTCCCGCCACCGCCTTCGAAAACACCCTGAGTTACCCCACGTGGGTGACTGATAAGCTTCTGCGCGACTACTACGACACCGAATGGGGTATAGCCGTCACCGATGAGCGGGGGCTCTTCGAAGCCCTGAGCCTCGAGGCTTTTCAGGTGGGGCTCTCCTGGCGCACGATTCTTGCCCGCCGTGAGGCATTTCGTCGCGCTTTCGAGGGGTTCGATCCCGAACGCGTGGCTGCGTTCACCGACCAGGATGTTGCCCGGCTCCTCCAGGACGAAGAGATTATCCGTAACGAGCGGAAGATTCGCGCGGTCATCTCCAACGCGCGACTGACCCTTCGGATGCGTGAGCTTGCCGCCACGCCGCGTGACGCGTCCTCGGAGGATGTTCATCTTCCCCTTATCACCCACTCTTCTACCCCGACCAATACGGATAGCGTTGAAGCGCCGAATGCCTGCCGCCGTCGAGTTCGTACGCTCCGCGATGAAGATTTGGACCGGATGCGCGAGCGCACCCTATCCGACGGCACACGTGTACCGGGCGGGCTACCGGCGTGGCTGTGGTCCTTCGTGCCGCACGAGACTATCGCACCACATACCCTGGACGATATTCCGACAGATACACCCGAGTCCGCGCTTCTTACCAAATCTTTTAAAGCTCTAGGAGGTGTGTTCTTGGGTCCGGTGACCGCCTATGCGCTCATGTGCGCGGTCGGTATGGTGGATGCGCACCTGGTGGGTTCGCATCGGCGAGGCTGTTCGGGGCTCTTTGCCTAAGCTCCCTCGCCCTAAGCTCCCTCGCCCTAAGCTCCCTCGCTCGGCGTGCTCGCGTCTGAGGGCGTAGAAAAGCCGCGCGCCACTTCGTAGAAGTAAGCACGCGGCTTCTATACGTTGAGATGTTCCGCTCTGAATTAGATCGTCACAGGGCTAGATCATCACGAAGAGGAAAATCAGCGCCAGCAGCGGCGGGGTCAGCTGAATCAGTGCCGGCTTGCGCTTATCCGGGGAGGTGAGGAACAGGTAGACACCGGCAATAGCCATGGAGCCCAGGCCTGCGAACATGAGTGCCACACCCACCTGCGGGGAGCCGAACCAGAAAGCGAGCAGACCGGTTGCGGCGATCCAGGAGAGCATCAGGTTGTACAGGCCCTGGTTTGCCGCCATCTCCTTGGTGGACTCGGCGAATTCTTCGGTCATTCCGAAGGTTTCGCGGCCCTTAGGCTTAGTCCAGAGGAAGGATTCGATAATCCAGATGTACACGTGAATAGCGATTGCTACGAAGGCAAAAACGGTGGTGACCGTTGCGAGTGCCTGCATTGTTTCTCCTTGAGTAGTAGGTCATCTGTTAGCCGTGTGTCTCACGCAGCGGGCGAGAGAGTAACGCACAGATAACAGCCGGGCAGCCTCTCCTGTGCACGTCTCCGGTGTGTGGGCACAAACACTAATTCTACTCCTGCCGGGTGGATTATCCGCATCGTATGACATTGGGTACCTCAGATACGGCAAACGCCCGCCGCGACATGACCTCGCAACGAGCGTTCTGCGTATCTCTCCGGTTCTTCCTCGAAGACAGGAAGAGTCGCTTAAAAAGCCTAGTGCCCGATGAGCGTGAGCAGGTACGTCCAAATGCACAGCAGTACCAGCAGGAAGAGACTGTACTTGATGGTTATGGAGGTAACCTTCGACTCCTGCCCTGCCTCGTTCACGGCGGCAACCGCCACTGCAATCGACTGCGGGGACACAATCTTGCCCATCACACCACCGGAGGTATTGGCTGCAACCAGCATGGCGGGGTCTACACCAATCTGATGCGCAGTGCTTGCCTGCAGACCGGCGAAGAGCACGTTATTGTTGGTCACCGAACCGGTCACAAACACACCAACCCAGCCGATTATGGGCGAGAAGAGCGGGAAGAGTGCACCCGCGGTAGCTACCGCCAGAGCGATGGAGGAGGTCATGCCCGCGTAGTTCATGAGGTTTGCTACGGACATGACCAGGCAAATCATGTAGATGGGCTTCTTCAGCTGCTGCCATGCACCGTTAAGCTCCTGCAGAGTCTCACGGACGGTAATTTTCGAGGTGAACGCAGAGAGCAGAGCCGCCACCAAAATGGCGGTACCCGCCGCACCCAGGATGTTCCAGTTGAAGACCGCGTGGATAGCTAGGCCTTCACCGTCGCCAATCTGGTGGTGGATACCGGGCACGTGGAAGCTCAGGTTTGCAAAGCCCAGGGCTCCGTTATGATCGAAGACGGGACGCAGCACGGTGGACCAGAGCAGGATGGTGATGGAAAGGAAGATGAAGGGACTCCAGGCGCTCGCAACTTCGCGCAGGCTGTACGTCGGTTCGTCCTGCGCGGAGAGCTCTTCCAGAGTCGGTGCGGTGGGCTCGCGATAGATGTGCTTGGGCTGCCAGAAACGCATCACGACCGCCAGGAACACCAGGCCGACAAGGGGCGGCACAATGCCGATGAGCTCTGGGTCCTGCAGGACCCACAGCATGATGCTCTGCAGGCCAGAAATCACGATACCAGTTGCGAGCGCTACTAAGCCTACCTCACGAATGCCGCGCAGACCGTCCTGAATAGCGACCACGAGCACGGGTACGAGGGCCGCAAAGATCTGCAGGACCCAAACCATATGGTTGGATAGGTGCCCCAGGTCTACGTTACCGATAGCGGCACCGGTGGTCACGGGAATACCAACCGCACCGTAGGCACCCACGGTGGCGTTAGCGACCAGGGAGAGCATAGCGGCTTTGAGCGGGTTGAAGCCCAGGGCAACCAGTAGCGCCACAGAAATAGCAATCGGGATGCCGAAGCCCGCCGCGCCCTCAATAAACCCGGCAAAGCAGAGGGCGATGAGTAGCACCTGGATGCGCTGGTCCGCTGAGATTGAGGAGACAGAGGACCTCACGATGGCGAATTTTCCGCTGCGCACCGCGATGCGGTAGAGCCACACTGCCATGAGCACAATCCACGCAATAGGCCATAGCGCTGAGAGGAATCCGTAGAAAATAGAACCTGCGGCTGCTGTCCAGGGCAGGTGGAAGACTCCGAGTGCGATGCACAGGGTCAGGGCTAGGGTGATTAGCGCTGATTTAATGCCGCTGAGTTTGAAAACCGTGAGGCAGAGTAAAAAAAGAATAATGGGGGATGCCGCTACAAGTGCAGAGAGCACCGGGGAGTTGAGGGGATCGTAGGTTTGCGACCACATGATAGTGGTATGTCCTTCCTCGCTGCAGGGTGTACCTACAGCGGTTTGGATGCCGCTGTAGGGTGCGTCCGCCTGCCCTTATGGGGTAGCACGAGGCGTACCCTCACGACGCCTCTACCGCTGAGGGTCCCTGAACGTGAAAGGCGTAGCAACATCATGTGTCTGTGTTGTAGCCTTGGCTGAAGGCAGGGGGCGCGGGGAAGGATATTTCCACGATGCGGGGCGTTGGTTCTCTCGTTGGAGGCCTCGAAGCTAAAAGTTCCTTAGCTCGTGCTCTCGCCTACGGCGCCAATGCCCACTGAGAACTATATCACTGTGGCATGTGGGTCCTTTGCTAGGTGCTGGGTGCTTTTACAGTGTGAAACGCTAGTTAAGAGTCATTACGATTTAGTCCTTGTCGGTAGTTATTTTCTCCGGTCAGCCCCTTTCTGATGCTCGAGCCAAACCTATACGGCGGCTGGTAAGGATAAAGCCCCCTCCCCGACCGCATGGAGTCGAGAAGGGGCTTTACCTCAGGATCATCAGGGGTTCAGCGTCACGTTGCTATCTACCCCTGGTATGAGCCTCAGGAATGGCTTTAGCCAGCCCTATGTGTTAGCCAGCCATGAGCGACAGCGCGAAGGACCAGACGCAGACCAGGCCCAGCAGAATAGCGCTGTACTTGATGGACATGGAGGTAATCTTCGATTCCTCACCTGCGCTGTTCACAGCCGCCGCAGCAATCGCGATGGACTGCGGGGAGACGATCTTACCCATCACGCCACCGGCGGTGTTTGCGGCAACAAGCAGGGTCGGGTCAACAGCAATCTGAGCTGCGGTGGTGGACTGCAGGCCCGCGAAGAGCACGTTAGCGTTGGTCACGGAACCGGTCACAAACACGCCAATCCAACCGATAATCGGGGACAGCAGCGGGAAGACCGGGCCGGCTGCCGCGAGCGCCAGAGCGATGGAGGTGGTCATACCGGCATAGTTCATGACGTTTGCGACGGACATGACCAGGCAAATCATGAGGATCGGCATCTTCAGCTGGTTCCAGGTGCCGCCGAGTTCTTCAAAGGCTTCACCCCAGCTAATCTTCGAGGTCAGCACGGTAATCAGTGCCGCCACCAGAATTGCGGTGCCGGATGCGCCCAGGGTGTTCCAGGAGAAGATGGCGGTCACGGTCTTACCGGCACCGGTAGTGATGGCTTCATGAATGCCGGGGATGGGGAATGCCAGGGTTGCAGCACCGAGCGGGCCGGTGGTTGCGAACACGGGCTTGAGCGCGGTGGACCAGAGCAGGATGGTTGCGGAGAGGAAGATGAAGGGGCTCCACGCCTTAACGATCTCGCCGCCGGTGTGCTTGACGTTCTGCTGAGCCTGGGCTTCTTCGAGGCTGGGTGCGGTGGGTTCACGGTAAATGTGCTTGGGCTGCCACTTCTGCATCACGAGCGCCAGTGCTACCAGGGACAGCAGCGGCGGGATGATGTCGACCAGTTCGGGAGAGCCGAGCAGCATCAGGATAGCTGCCTGACCGCCGGAGAAGATGACGCCGGTCATGAGTGCGACCAGGCCGACTTCGCGGATGCCGCGCATACCATCCTGGATTGCGACCATCAGTAGCGGCACGAAGGCGACGAAGATCTGCAGTACCGGAACCATGCCTGCGGACAGGTGCGCGGTGTCCAGGCCGCCGACCTTAGCTGCGGTGGTCACGGGGATACCGATAGCACCGTATGCACCGGATGCGGCGTTAGCTACCAGCGCCAGCATGGATGCTTTGAGGGGGTTGAAACCCAGGGATACCAGCAGCGCCGCAGAGATAGCGATCGGGATGCCGAAGCCTGCCGCGCCTTCGATGAAGCCACCGAAGCAGAAGGCAATCAGCAGCACCTGAATGCGCTGATCGTTCGAGATGGAGGAGACGGAGGAGCGCACGATGTCGAAGTTACCGGCGCGTACGGCGATGCGGTAGAGCCACACTGCCATGAGCACGATCCAGCCGATGGGCCATGCGCCCGAGAGGAAGCCGGAGAGGATGGAACCGGCACCTGCAGTGATGGGCAGACCGAAGACGGCACAACCGATGATGAGGGTGGTGCCGAGGGTCAGCAGTGCTGATTTGAGGCCGCTGAGTTTCAGGACGGTCAGGCCCAGCAGGAAGAGGATGATGGGCACTGCGGCAACCAGTGCGGAGAGCACCGGTGAGTTCAGCGGGTCGTAGGTTTGCTGCCACATTGGGGCGGGTGTTCCTTTCGGTCTGTGTGTATTAGCGGTCGCTTCTTCCGGTACGGCACCTGTGCTGTATGGAAGCGTTAGGCCGCATAAAAACCGATGGGTCCGGTCCTTGCGTCGTGGATGGATCCATCGGTGAAGCGTGATGGTCTTGAGCTGCCGGGCGTTTGGTTACTTGACGTGGCGATATGCCGAGGCAATATACCGTGGCGCGGCGGCGGTGAGTGGAACCTTTCCCTCTCACTAGGTGCTCTTGACTTTATCTGTCTAAGCTAACAGGTCTTCCTCGAGACTTCAGGATAGGGTGACCTTAAGTGTGCACAAATGATACCTATGTGCATAATTGCGCTCCTTAGCCGCGAACCTCCCGCCCCCCAGCACACAAACACAGAAACGCGAAAGCCCCCTCCTACCGAAGTAGAAGGGGGCTTTCGCTCAACCGTGTCGCGGGCACCTTACTTTCAGAGAAGGCAGGTTACACGCATCGGGGTTTCACGCTGTTTAGATACCAACCAGAGACAGGACGTAAACCCACACACAGGTGATAGCCAGCAGAGCTGCACTGTACTTGATCGCCATGGAGGTAATCTTGGATTCCTCGCCGGAGCTGTTCACAGCAGCAGCTGCAATTGCGATGGACTGCGGGGAAACAATCTTCGCCATCACACCACCGGCGGTGTTAGATGCAACCAGCAGGGTCTGGCTGACGCCAATCTGCTGTGCGGTGGTAGCCTGCAGGCCTGCGAAGAGGATGTTGTTGTTCACCACGGAGCCGGTCACGAACACGCCGATCCAACCGATGATCGGGGACAGCAACGGGAAGATTGCGCCCACAGCGGCAACAGCCAGTGCGATGGAGGTAATCATACCCGCGTAGTTCATGACGTTAGCAACGGACATGACCAGGCAGATCATGAGGATCGGGGTCTGCAGCTGCTTCCAGGTGCCGCCAAGCTCCTCGATAGCCTCGCCCCAGCTAATCTTGGAGGTCAGGATGGTGATGATTGCAGCCACCAGAATTGCGGTACCGGATGCACCCACGATGTTCCAGGTGAAGACCGCATCAAATGCCTTGGGGGTAGGAACAATCGGTGCAGCCTGCTGGATGCTCTGGTGCACCCACGGAATGTTGAAGCTCAAGTTGGTGAAGCCAAGCGCACCCTTAGCTGCAAAGACGGGCTTCAGAGCGGTGGACCAGAGAAGAATCACGACGGACAGGTAGACGAAGGGGCTCCATGCCTTGAGGATCTCGCCACCGGTGTGCTTGACGCTCTGCTGAGCCTGAACTTCTTCCAGGGAGGGAGCGGTGGGCTCGCGGAAGATGTGCTTAGGCTGCCACTTCTGCATGACCAGTGCCAGAGCGACCAGTGCCAGCAGCGGCGGGATGATGTCGACGAGTTCGGGGTTACCGAGGGTTGCGAGCAGAACGGACTGGCCGCCGGAGTAGATAACGCCAACCATGAGAGCTACCAGACCGACTTCGCGAATACCGCGCAGACCGTCCTGAATAGCAACGAGCAGCAGGGGAATCAGGCCCGCCATAATCTGGATAACCAGGACCATTTCGATGGACAGACCGTGTAGGTCCACGCCACCGCGGGTTGCTGCGGTGGTCACGGGGATACCGATAGCGCCGTACGCACCGGAGCTCACGTTAGCAATCAGAGCGAACATTGCGGCCTTGAGCGGGTTGAAGCCCAGGGACACGAGCAGTGCAGCACAGATAGCAATCGGAATACCGAAGCCTGCAGCGCCTTCAAGGAAGCCACCGAAGCAGAATGCGATCAGCAGCATCTGGATGCGCTGGTCGGTAGAGACAGAGGAGATGGAGGAGCGGACAATCTCAAAGCCGCCAGAACGCACGGAGATGCGGTAGAGCCACACTGCCATGAGCACAATCCAGCCGATGGGCCACATACCCGCGAGGAAGCCGTGGAGGATGGAGCCCACACCCGCGGTAACGGGCATGCCGAAGATAGCGCAACCGATGACCAGTGCAATAGCGAGGGAGATAACGGCAGATTTAATACCGCTGAGCTTCAGGACGGTGAGGCCCAGAAGGAAGAAAATAATCGGGACTGCTGCCACGAGTGCGGAGAGTGCGCTCGAGTTCAGCGGGTCATAGACTTGCTGCCACATGGTTTATTGTGTTCCTTTCCGCGCCCGAGGGGCGGGATCGATTTGTGCCGTAAAACCTTCCCAGCGACGCTCGTGGCGGTGTGTGTGCCGTGTGCATAAGGCCTGGCTCCCTGCCGTCTTGTGCGTTGGGGAGGCTATCCCACCGGGATATTTGCCTTCGCTTGGGTTCGTGTTGGTTTTGCAGCTATGAAATTCAGTGTGTATGAAGTCGTGTTTTAGTCACAGAAACCTAAATATTCCTTGATTTGTCAAGGGAAATTCAGTGCCGAAGCTAAAATTTCTGACCGCTAAAACGCGATTCCTTGTGTACCCAATGTACCACCCATCACCCACAAAATCGGGCATATTCCAACATTTAGATTCAAGCTCATAATTGCAACCTAACCTAAAGCCCCACCGCTTTACAGGTGCAATGCCGGCCTCTCCCCCGCCATCTCAAGGAAGAGAGCGCACTTCGGTGCTTCCAGCCGTGTTTTTGGCGCCAATTCCCGTATCTCCTCATCCAAGCAAGCAAAACAAAACCCCTAAACGGCATACAAAAAAGCTCCGGAAGGAAAACCTTCCGGAGCTTTATCTGTCGGGTTGACAGGATTTGAACCTGCGACCCCTTGACCCCCAGTCAAGTGCGCTACCAAGCTGCGCCACAACCCGATTCGTTATTCACGATATTGTTTTCAAGGTTTCCCCTGAACACTCGAATAACTATACCGGGCTTTTATCCCCCGCGCAAGCCAGAATCCCTATTTTTAGAAAAAATCTTAAAAATCTTTTCCTCACGGATTTCCTTGCAGATTTTCCGTACAGAACCCAACGCGCGGGGGCCAAGCCTAGCAAGGGAGCCAGCCCAGCAACACGGCATCAAGCAGACACCCCCGCTACTAGCGGCGGCCGCTCTTGCCCTTCTTAGCCTTCGCGCTCTGACGCTCACCCAGAGAGCGGCGCTCACGCACACGCATCGAAATCTCAATCGGAGTACCCGTGAAATCAAAAGTCTCACGCAGACGACGCATAATGAAGCGACGGTAACCCGGATCCAAGAAACCGGTAGTAAAGAGCACGAACTTCGGCGGACGCGAAGACACCTGAGTACCAAAGAGAATACGCGGCTGCTTACCGCCACGTAGCGGGTGCGGATGCGCGGCAACAATCTCGCCCAGGAACGCATTCAGGCGACCGGTCGGAATACGCGAATCCCACGACTCCAGCGAGTGCTCCAGAGCGGGCACCAGCTTGTCCTTGTGCCAGCCGGTCTTCGCCGAAATGTTCACGCGAGGAGCCCACTGCACGTGCGCCAGGTCGCGCTCAATCTCGCGCTCAAGCATGTAGCGGCGATCCTCATCGAGAGTATCCCACTTATTGAATGCCAGGACCATCGCACGACCCGAATCAATCACGGTCTGCACGATGCGCACGTCCTGCTCAGAGATCGGCTCGGAAACATCCAGCAGCACCACGGCAACCTCAGAACGCTCCAGAGCAGTCTGAGTACGCAGCGAAGAGTAGAACTCCGCGCCCTTAGCCATGTGCTGGCGACGGCGAATACCCGCGGTATCCACAAAACGCCAGGGGTAGCCGCCCAGCTCAATAATTTCGTCAATCGGGTCACGAGTCGTACCAGCCAGGTCGTTCACCACGGCACGCTCAGAACCAGCCAACTTATTCAGCAACGACGACTTACCCACATTCGGGCGACCCACCAGAGCCACACGACGCGGGCCACCCAGCGCCTCCGGCTGAGCGAACTGCGAGTGCTCCGGCATGACCTCAAGGATCTCGTCCAGAGCATCCGCCAGGCCACGGCCATGCAGACCCGACACCGGGAACGGCTGACCCATACCCAGCGACCAGAGGTTATAAATCTCCGGCTCCAGGTGAGCGTCATCAATCTTGTTAGCAATCAGAATGATCGGCTTCTTCACGCGGCGCAGCATACGCACAATCTGCTCGTCCGAAGCGGTCACACCCACGCGAGCGTCAACCACCAGGACCACAACATCGGCCTGCTCCACAGCAATCTCAGCCTGCTCAGCAACCTGAGCATCAATACCGCGAGCGTCAGACTCCCAACCACCGGTATCAACCAGGGTGAAGCTCTTACCCAGCCACTCAGCCTTATAGGACACGCGGTCACGAGTCACACCCGGCTTATCCTCAACCACCGCTTCACGGCGGCCCAGAATACGGTTAATGATGGTCGACTTACCCACGTTCGGGCGGCCAACAATCGCCACTACCGGATCAGCGAGCTGCTCTTCCTCTTCCTCAATGTCGAAGCCCCAGGCACCCAGCAGGGCGCGGTCCTCTTCATCCAGGTCGTAGTCCTCAAGACCCTCAAGAAGAGCCTGAGCACGCTGGTCAGCGGTCTCATCATCAATCTCAGCGAGGCGCTCGATAACGTCGTCCTCGCCACCGCCCAGGTACTTATCTTCGTAATCGTCGCGGATAGCGTCCTCAGCCATGCGCATTCCTTTCTCTACCCGCCCCACGCCCAACCCAAGGGCCAGCACGCGAGCGCGGCTCAACGTCTTCTCGGGAGCGGATGCACCACTCCCCCAGCGTTTCGGCGGGGCCTAGCCCGCGCGCTTCGCCTTCAACTGGTCATTCACAGCATTAATCACTGCAGAGACCGTCGCATTAAAATCAAGATCCGAGCTGTCCACCAGGGTCACACCCTCAGCAGCTTCCATAAAGTTATTGACCTTCGAATCCTTCGCATCACGCTCAGCGATCTGCTTGCTCAAGTCACCCGAAGCACCGGACTTCTCCGCATTCTCCAGGCCGCGGCGCGCCATGCGCACCTCTTCAGAAGCAGTCAGCAGGATGCGCGCATCAGCGTCGGGAGCGACCACGGTGGTGATGTCGCGGCCCTCAGCGACCATGCCGTTAATAGCGTGGTTAATCATCCAACGCTGCAGGCCAATCAGGTGCTCGCGAACCGCCGGAACCGAAGCCACAGCAGACACCGCCGAAGAAATGCGCTCGCTACGAATCTCCTCACGGATATCAGTCGAGCCCATCAGAATCTCTTCTTCCTTAATGTTCGTACCGAACACCAGGGGCATCTCCTCGACAGCCTTCGCGATCGCCTCAGCGTCGTTCAGGTCAATGCCAAGTTCCAGCACACGGTAGGTTGCGGCACGGTACATTGCACCGGTGTCCAGGTACGCCAGGCCAAAGTGGCGTGCAACTTCCTTAGACACAGACGACTTACCGGAACCGGAGGGACCGTCAATAGCAATCGTCAGTTTAGGGTTCTCGTGCATCAGCACTCCTTAAAATTCGTCTCAAACTTTATGCCGGAAAATACAGCTTTAACTCTACTTCACAACACGCCAACCGCGAGCCGACAAATCGCGGACCAGCGCCTCATGAATAGACGGATTGACCGAGATTTCAGCCATACCCACCGGGGCACCCGTCGAGTGCTCCAGACGCAAATCCTCGAGGTTCGCGCCCAGCTCACCAATTTCGGCAAGCAAACGAGCCAGCGTGCCGGGGGTGTCGTCCACCAGCACCGTCATCTTTGCGAACGCGGCGGGGGCAGTACCGTGCTTACCCGGAATACGGCTAACGCCCGCGTTGCCTTCACTCATCAGCTGCGCCAAATCCAGGCGAGCGCCGGACGCCGTCGGGTTCTCCAGCGTCGCGATGAGGCGGTTCAGGTCATCACGCACACCGTAGAGGGTCTGCACAATCGGGTCAGCGTTCGCCGCAAAAATCTGCACCCACAGCGTCGGGTCCGAAGCCGCGATACGCACCGTATCGCGCAAACCCTGACCCGCCAGGGACAGTGCATACAGCGGAGTGTCCTGCAGACGCGAAGCCAACAGTGAACTCATCGCCTGCGGCACATGAGAGATCAGGGCAACCGTCTGATCATGCTCCTCAACGCTCAGAGAAGTCACAATCGCGCCCAGCTCAACCGCCACAGAACGCACCAGGCGCACACACTCGGGGTGAACCGAATCGTGCTCGCAGATAATCCACGGACGCGCCTGGAACAGCTCACCGCGAGCAGCCACCGGGCCAGACTTCTCACGCCCAGCCATCGGATGCGAACCCACGTAACGGGACGCATCCGCACCCGAGGCAAGCACATCAGCCAGCGGCTGCACCTTCACCGAGGCAACATCCGTCACCACGGCGCCGGGGTAGCCCGCCTCCGGTCGAGGCGCATAGGTGTTCAACGCGCGAGCGCACACGGCACCGGCACTATCCGGAGGCGCAGCCACCACCACCAGCTGCGGGGCGAAGGCGGTGCGCTCCTCCTCCGACAGAGTGGAGAAACTTGTACCGGCACCAATATCCTGCGCCACAGCCTCGGCGGTGGGTGAAATATCTTGGACGTACACGTCCTCGCATCCTGCCGCACGCAGCCCCAAACCAATAGAGGCACCCAGCAGACCCGAGCCGATAATGAGTACCGGCCCGGTCAGCGTTGAGTCCATGGGCAGCTCAGATGCGGAAAGCTCAGCGGGCGAGCTCATGACAACTCCTTAGCGTTATTACATGTCCACCGAAGCGAGCAGGTGACCGATCTCGACCTTGGAGAGGTTACGGACGGTACCCTGCTTCTGCGAACCAATACGGATCGGGCCCATCTCAACGCGGACCAGGCGCTCAACCGGGTAGCCGACGGCATCGAAGAGGCGGCGCACGATGCGGTTCTTACCGGAGTGGATGGTCACCTCAACGAGCACGTGGCCGGGGGTGGAGTCCACCAGTTTGAACTCGTCAACGCGGGTCACGCCGTCTTCCAGGCGAATACCCTTCTTCATGGCTGCGCCGACGCCGGGCTCCATCGGGCCGGGAACCTGCACCAGGTAGGTCTTGGGCACCTCGTAGGAGGGGTGGGTGAGGCGGTTCGCCAGTTCACCGTCGTTGGTCAGCAACAGCAGACCCTCGGTTTCGACATCCAGGCGGCCCACGTGGAACACGCGCTCGCTCATGGAGGAACGCAGGAAGTCAGAGATGCAGGGGCGACCCTCGGGGTCTTCCATGGTGGAGACCACGCCGGCGGGCTTGTTGAATGCCATGTAGACGAGCTTGTCGTTAGTCTGCACGGTCATGCCGTCCACCTGCACGGTCACCTTGGAGGGGTCAACGCGCACACCCAGCTCGGTCACGACTTCACCGTTGACGGTAACGCGACCTTCGGTAATCATTTCTTCGCAGACGCGACGGGATGCCACACCGGCCTGAGCCAGCAGCTTCTGCAGGCGCACGCCGTCGTGGTCGTAGAACTCGTAGTGGTCTACCGGGGCGTTGCGGGGGCGGCGGGGGCGGTGCGGGCCAGCGTAGTTGCTGACGCGGTATTCGCCGCGCTCGTTCGCGAAGGCTTCGCCGGAGCGGTAGGGGCGGCCCGGTGCGCGGCGTTCGCGCTTGGGCAGTTCGGTGCCGCGGCCTCGGCCGGAACCTGCGCGGCCTGCGCCGAACTTCTTCTCGCCAAACTTCTTGTCACCGAACTTCTTCTCGCCGAAGCCCTTCGCGCCGCCCTTGCCTGCGCCACCCTTCGGTGCGCCGGGGCGACCGCCGCGTGCGGAGGCGCCCTTAGCGCTGGGCTTACCGCCCTGACCGGGACGAGCAGCGCCGGGACGGCCACCGCGGGAGTTCTGGGGGCGACCGGATGCAGAGCGGCCGCCGCGGGAGGAGTTTCCATATGCCATGGTGTTCTTCTCTTTTCTGTCGTATAGTGCGAACATTTCAGGCTTTTCCCGAACGTTCGTTCGTCTTATTGATTCGTTGTCGTTGTCTTAGTCGTTGCCCTCGGCAAGCACTGCGGCTTCCGTGTCATCGGGCAGGAAGGGCGCGAGCGCCGGCAGCTCCTCCAGGGAGTTCAACCCGAGCTTCGCCAGTAGCAGCTCCGTGGTTTCGTAGAGGGTCGCGCCGCTTCCGGCTTCTCGCCCTGCTTCACGAATCAGCTGCCGTTGCAGCAGCTGACGGATTGCCGCGTCCGCGTTTACGCCTCGAATGGAGGCTACCCTCGCCCTGGTCACCGGCTGCTGGTAGGCAATCACGGCGAGCGTTTCGTAGGCGGGTTTGCTCAGCGTCGCGCTCTTGGAACGGGTCACGAAGCGTGCCACCCAGGGGGCGAAGTCGTCGCGGGCGTAGAGCTTCCAGCCTCCTGCGATGTTCCGCAGCTGGAATCCGCGCGGTTCGGGCGCCCCCCGGTTTTCGTCTTCTCCGTAGCCGCTTTCTTCGCCGTTGTACTCGCGGTACAACTGGTCGAGCGCGTGCTCAACAGCTCGTTCGCTGACGATGAGAGCGGCGGAGAGTTCACGCACGCTCACGGGCGCTTCGGCAACGGCAAGGATCGCTTCGATGGCGCTTTTGACGCCGCCGGGGATTGCCTCGACCTTGGAGAATTCGGCTTCGGCATCGACCGCCACACTGGGTGCGGTGGAGGGGCCTCCCACCGGAATCGCTGCCGATTTCGTTACCGATTCCTTCGACTCGCGGGATGCAGTTTCCTGCGATTCCTCGGAGCTGTTGGAAATGTCGGAGCCATCGGAGTCCTCTACCGTTTCGGCGGCTTCAGCCTCCTCAGCTTCTTCGGTCATCTCATCCAGAGGAGCAGCAACTACCTCGTGCTCAGCCGGTTCAGCGTCCGTCTCAGCAGGCTTTGAAAACTCGGTCTCTGCAGACGCCTCTATCGATGCCAAGTCAGCCTGTTCCGAATCCTCATCTGCGTTCGGATCCCAGTAGCCCATGTTCACGATGGCAAGGTCGTCAGGGGTAAATTCACGGTCAAAGCGTGAGCCGTGATTACTCATAATCCTCCTCTACCGGTTCCGTGTTAGTTTCAGGCTCGTTCACTTCGGGTGATTCAGGCGCTTCACCGGTTTCGTGCTCGTCCTCAGCATCTGTTTCTTCGCGAATCACGAACTGTGCCGCGCTCGCGCTCGCACGTACCCGAATGGATCCGAGCGGTGCGTCCTGTTCTACGTGCAAGGCACCTTCTTTGTAGAGCTCGAGCAGGGCGAGAAAACGAACCACCGCGATTTCTAGTTCGCCGGATCCTTGAACCAGTTCGGCGAAGCTCAGTTCCCGCACCGCGGTATCGAGCAGGCTGTGCAGAATGTAGTGTTCTTCAGCCGCGATGGTGGTTAGCGGAACGTGCAGGTGCTCGTTGAGTTCTTCAACGATTTCTTCGGGTTCCGGCTCGGGCTCTTTGGGGATTCGACTCAGCGCTGCTGCGGCGATGCGGGCGAACTCTTCGGCACCTCCGGTGAAAACCAGCTCGGGTAGCGCCTGGGCGAATCGTTCTTCAAGGGCTACCGCACGGGGAAAACGCTGCGCTTCTTGCGCCCAGCGTTCAGCAAAAATATCGGCAACTTCGCGGTAGGCGCGGTATTGCAGCAGACGGGCGAAAAGCAGGTCGCGTGCCTCCAGCAGTGCAACGTCCTCTTCGAGGGGTTCACGATGCTGCGGGAGCAGGCGTGCGGTTTTGAGTTCCAGCAGGGTTGCGGCAGTGACCAGAAATTCGCTGGCTTCGTCGAGTGCGCGTTCGGTGCCTTCAGCGTAGAGGGCGTGCAGGTATGCGAGGAACTCGTCGGTGACCTCTGCGAGCGCCACCTCGGTAATGTCGAGTTTGCGGCGCGAAATCAGGGTCAGTAGAAGATCAAAGGGGCCCTCAAAATTACTGAGGGTGAGGGTGAAACCGCGTTCCGGGTTCTGCAGGCCGCGGCCCTCAGTCCGGGCGTTTGCGGCGGTGTCTGCGTTCGGTGTCGGTACCCTCACGGCAGCGACGTTCGTGGTCATAAACGACCTATTCTCCTTAGGTTTATTCTCCCCGGCTTTGTTGGTGCCGTCTCAGATGCGGCTTTTACTTCGCCTATTTTTTCGGCGTAAGCAGTGTGCGGGGTCTTTAGAATCCACACAATTATACGCCCTCTGCCGGTGTGACTCAAGGGTGAGAGTCACCTCAGCAGAGGGCGTATAGGTGTGGGGGCTTTAGCGTGCGCCGCCCTTGTAGATCAGTTCGCGTGCCACCTGGCGGTATGCTTCCGCGCCGGGGTGGCTGGAGGCGTAGCTGAGAATCGGCTCAGCGGACACCGATGCGTCCGGGAACTTCACGGTGCGCTTGATGACGGTGTCGAAGACCTTGTCGCCGAATGCGTCCACGATGCGTGCCAGAACTTCCTTGGAGTGGATGGTGCGCGCATCGAACATGGTGGCAAGTACGCCGGAGATTTCGAGGTCGGGGTTCAGACGATCCTGAACCTTCTCGATGGAGTCAACCAGCAGTGCGACGGCGCGCAGCGCGAAGAACTCACAAATCAGCGGAATGATGACGCCTTCGGAGGCGGTCAGTGCGTTGACGGTCAGCAGGCCCAGGGAAGGCTGGCAGTCGATGAGGATGACGTCGTATTCGTCACGGACCTTGCGCAGTGCCGAGGCGAGAACCTGCTCGCGAGCCACTTCGTTGACCAGCTGAACTTCAGCTGCGGAGAGGTCAATATTAGCGGGCAGCAGGTCGATGTTCTCCACGCCGGTAGGCAGGATGACGTCCTTAATGTCGACCTTGCGGTCCATCATGACGTTGTAGACGGTCAGGTCCAGTTCGTGCGGGTTCGCACCGAAACCGGCGGAGAGAGCACCCTGCGGGTCGAAGTCGACCAGTAGCACCTTACGGCCGCATTCTGCCAGTGCCGCGCCCAGGTTAATGGTGGAGGTGGTCTTACCCACGCCGCCCTTCTGATTCACCATAGAGATAATGCGGGCGGGACCGTGGCTGCTCAGCGGAGCCGGGTCGGGGTATACGCGCAGGGGTCGACCGGTGGGGCCGAGTTCTTGAGCCTGAGCTTCAGTCAATGGTTCACCTTCATCAATGAATTCGAAGTTTTAAAGTTTAAGCGTTGTCTATAAGGTTACCTCAAGAGCGGCTGTTCCGCGGATTGACGGGGTTTTATCCCCGTTCGTGGGCACGCGGATGCGCCATGCGGTACACCTCCATGAGCCCCTCGGGCGTGACCTTGGTGTACACCTGAGTGGTGGCGATGGAGGCGTGCCCGAGCAGTTCTTGCACCACGCGAATATCGGCGCCGCCCTGCAGCAGGTGCGTTGCGAAGCTGTGGCGCATGGAGTGCGGTGAGAAGTCGGAGCTGAGCCCGGCGGCTTCGGCGGCTTCTTTGAGGATGAGCCAGGCGCCTTGGCGTCCGAGTCTGCCGCCTCGTCCGTTGACGAAGAGCGCGGCGGTGCCTTTACCGTGCGCTACGAGGGAGGGGCGGGCACGCACCAGGTAGTCTTGGATTGCTTTTTGGGCGTAGCTTCCGATGGGTACGAGCCGTTCTTTGTTTCCCTTACCGAAGAGTCGAACGTAGCCGGGCAAAGTGATCTGGTTGCCGTCTTCATCGGTGAGGGTTCCCTCGAAGTGCACGTCGTCAATATCGGCGTTGAGCATTTCGCTCACGCGCGCGCCGGTGGCGTAGAGGAATTCGAGGATGGCTCGATTGCGTAGCCCGGTGGCGGTTTCGCGGTCGGGTACGGCGAGTAGCCGCTGGATGTCTTCTACGCTGACTGCTTTGGGTAGGCGTTTAACGTTCTTTGGCGGGGTGACCGGTGCCGCCGGGTCGGTGGGCACGATGAGCGCGGAGACCCAGAAGGCGTGTGCTCCGCGGACTGCCGCCATGGTGCGGGCGATGGAGTTCGGGCCCAGCGGCAGGGGCAGGTTCGGTGCCCCTTCAGCGGCTGGCGTTTCTTTTTCTGGCACCCCGGCTTTCTCCGGTTGCCCGGTATGACCTTTCCCAGCACGACCTTTTCCAGCGCGCCCGTTTCCAGTCCCTCGCCCCGATTCGGAGGCGATCATCAGTGCCAGCGATTCTGCGGCTTCCTCCTGCGCTTCCCGAGATTCCTGCGCGTTCTGGTTGTTCTTCTCCCCCGCTTCGAATCCGGCAAGGGGCACGGTGGGGGCGGCGAGTTCCCGCATGAAGGAGCGTACCTGCGCGGTGGTGATGCGTTCGGGGTCGATGACGCCGAGGGTCGCCATGTAGGCGCTGTATCGCCGCAGATCGCGCGCGTAGGAGGCGATGGTGTGCTCGCTGCTTCCTCGCTCCACGCGCAGGTGGATGAGGTACTGCTCGATTGCACTCTGGAGCGGGGTCTGCGCCTCCTGGTGGGAAGCACCCAGGCTAGAAGAACCCAGAGCAGAAGAACCCAGAGCAGAAGAACCCAGCACGGAGGAACCGGCAGAAGAGGGCACACCGAGCAGACCCGCGCCGCGGGATGTCTTGCTCACCGTGCTTTTTGCCTGCTTCACTCTATCTCCTCTGTCGGTTCTCTTGAGATGTGGACCTACCGTAGGCGGGCTACTCCCCCGCCCCATGCTCCGTTCTTAGTGGTTGCGGAAGTTCTCCGGCTTTTCGCGGCGCTGCCCCATGTAGGGGTGGAACTCCCAGCCGCCCTCGGCGGGGCGCAGGCCTTCAAAGTTGTTCTGCACCGCCGCGTAGGTGGCGAGTACCGCCTGGATAGCGAGCGCGTTATGAATCTTTCCGCCCAGCACCAGCTGCACTGCCTCGGCGAGGGGCACCCAGCGGTAGGTCATTTCTGCTTCTTCGTCGGTGCGTTCGCTGCGTTCTTCGGCGGGCAGTTCCGAGAGGTTGCGTGCCAGGTAGACGCGGCCTGCTTCGCTGGTTGCGCCGGGGCTGCTGAAGTAGTCGGTCAGAGCGTTCCAGGTGTCTGCCTGCAGGTCTGCCTCTTCGGCGAGTTCGCGCTGCGCGGCGACCAGGGGGTCTTCACCGTCGATGTCGAGCAGTCCTGCAGGTACTTCCCAGAGGTTCATGCGCACCGGGTGGCGGTACTGGTTGAGCATCAGCAGTTCGTTGCTGTCGTTGAGGACCGCCACGGCGACGGCGCCGGGCATTTCCACGACGTCGCGGGTCAGCACGGTATTTTCGTTGAGTTCGTACTCCTCAACGGTCGTTTCAATCACATAGCCGCTGTACTTCACGGTGCGGGTGCGGATGGTGCGTTCGGAGGGTACATCAATAATCTGCTGGTTGTTGCTCATTCTTTCATTGTAGGCGGCTTCTTAGCCCCGCTACGTTTGGCGCGTCAGGTACGGGCACGGAATAAGGCATGTTCAGGTTTATACGAAAGCATCCCGCCCTCCCCTGCGCGGGGTGAGCGGGATGCTGAACGTTCGTGCCTAGATGTTAGGCGCCGCGGCGCTCCAGAGCAGCCTTAATCAGGCCGGAGAAGAGCGGGTGCGGGCGGGTCGGACGCGAGCGGTACTCAGGGTGTGCCTGAGTTGCCACGTAGTAGGGGTGTGCCTCTGCGGGCAGTTCCACGTACTCGACCAGCGAGGAGTCCGGGGAGGTACCGGAGATGCGCAGGCCTGCTTCTTCAAGCTGCTCGCGGTACTCGTTGTTCACCTCGTAGCGGTGGCGGTGACGCTCTGCAACCTTGGTTGCACCGTACGCCTTAGCAACCTGAGAGCCGGGAACCAGGTTTGCCTTGTACAGGCCCAGGCGCATGGTGCCGCCCAGGTCGCCTGCACCTTCGACGAACTGCTTCTGCTCTTCGATGGTTGCGATGACCGGTACGGAGGTTTCCGGATCGAACTCGGTGGAGGATGCTTCGGCCAGACCCAGTACGTTGCGTGCGTACTCGATGACCATGGACTGCAGACCGAGGCAGATGCCCAGGGTCGGGAGCTTGTGCTCGCGTGCGTACTTGAGGGCGCCGATCTTGCCGTCCAGGCCGCGGATGCCGAAGCCGCCGGGCACGAGGATTGCGTCCATGTTGCGCAGCTGGTGGTCGGCATCTTCGTCGGTTGCGCACAGGTCTGCTGCAACCCACTTGATGTTGACCTTCACGTTGTTTGCGAAGCCGCCGGCACGCAGAGCCTCGGAGACGGACAGGTATGCGTCGGGCAGGTCGATGTACTTACCGACCAGGCCAACGTTGACCTCTGCTGCGGGGCGGTGCACTGCGTCGAGCAGGCGGTCCCACTGAGTGAAGTCCGGTGCGGGAGCCTCAATGCCGAAGTAGTCGAGGATGTAGTCGTCGAGCTTCTGGCTGTGCAGGGTCTTGGGGATGTCGTAGATACTGGGTGCGTCGGCGCAGGAGATGACCGCGTCACTGTCCACGTCGCATGCGTTACCGATCTTGGTACGGTGCGATACGGGGACCTCACGCTCACAGCGCAGGATCAGACCGTCAGGCTGGATGCCCAGGCCGCGCAGTGCTGCGACGGAGTGCTGGGTCGGCTTGGTCTTGAGCTCGCCGGAGGGGCCGATGAAGGGCACCAGGGAGACGTGCAGGAAGAAGACGTTCTTGCGGCCAACATCGCGGCGTACCTGGCGTGCTGCTTCCATGAAGGGCAGGGACTCGATATCGCCAACGGTACCACCGATTTCGGTGATGATGATGTCGGGTGCGTTTTCAATTTCCGCTGCGTGACGCATGCGGGCCTTGATTTCGTCGGTAATGTGAGGGATGACCTGGACGGTGTCGCCGAGGTATTCGCCGCGGCGTTCCTTGGCGATGACGGAGGAGTAGACCTGGCCGGTGGTCACGTTAGCGGACTGGTCGAGGTTTTCGTCCAGGAAGCGCTCGTAGTGTCCGATGTCGAG
Source organism: Rothia sp. HMSC061E04 (assembly GCF_001813685.1). Lineage (NCBI taxonomy): Bacteria > Bacillati > Actinomycetota > Actinomycetes > Micrococcales > Micrococcaceae > Rothia > Rothia sp. HMSC061E04. The sequence goes on from NZ_KV813706.1 coordinate 501,558, forward strand.
GTCGGTTTCAGCACCGTCGTCGGTGACAAAGACTTCACCGTGCTGGAAGGGGTTCATCGTACCGGGGTCGACGTTCAGGTAGGGGTCGAACTTCTGCATGGTCACAGAGAGGCCACGTGCGCGAAGAAGCTGACCGAGGGAAGAGGCCGACAGGCCCTTACCGAGAGAAGATGCAACGCCGCCAGTTACGAAAATCTGGCGGGTTACCTTGTCGTTAGAGGACGCGTTCAGAGCGTTATTTTTTTCATTCACCACGGAATTCAAGCCTACCATTTTCTTGTCTGCTATCCAAGCAGAGGGTTTTGCCGCGAGAGGATTCTCTCAGGCGGTTTTCCCTCCCCTATTTGTCCTTATCACCACTGTAAACGGAGCTGGGGATTTATTATTCCCGCCGCGCCGTGTAGAAGCAGGTGTAGGAACATTCACAGAGTATCTCACATCCTCTGGGCTCCATGCGCCGCTATTGGTCACCGGCACGGGCTGTACCGACAACTTTCCGAGGCACGCTCGCGCACTTCTGCCCCTTTGATGGTCTTTAGTGCGAAAGATGCCGCCTTTCGGCGCTTTTGCCAGCACTTTCTTCATGCTTTTCCCTGCCGGTTTCAACGCCCCTGCGGCACTTCTCGACCGGCGGCTAGCAGCTCTCGGGCGTGCTCTCGCGCCGATTCTGATTGATCGTGTCCAGAGAGCATTCGCGCCAGTTCCACCACGCGTTCCTCTTCGGAAAGTACCTTGACCTTTGAGAGGGACGCGTCATCGTTTTTCAGCACGAGGATGTGCTGATCCGCGAAGGCGGCAACCTGCGGCAGGTGGGTGACCACCAGAACCTGCACGTGTCGGGCGAGCATGGCGAGGCGGCGACCGATTTCGATAGCGGCCTTACCGCCCACGCCGGAGTCCACCTCGTCGAAGATGAAGGTGGGTACGGGGTCCACTTCGGCAAGCACTACCTCCAAGGCGAGCATCACGCGGGAGAGCTCGCCGCCGGAGGCGCCCTTACCGAGCGGGCGCGGCACGGCGGTTCGATGCGGCGCCAGCATGAAGGTCACGGTGTCTCGGCCGTGCACCGAGAACTTTTCGGCTTCAGCAACTTCCACGGCCAGGGAGGCGTTCGGCATGGCAAGAGCAGTGAGCTCTTCGCTGACGGCGTCCGCCAGTTTCTGTGCGGCGGCACGGCGCAGGGCGGTCAGCTCTTCTGCCTGGGCGCCAAGCACCTTGCGTAGCTGTACCAGCTCGGTTTCCAGGGTTTCCTGTCGCTGCGGGTCATCCACCAGGGTCTCGAGGCGTGCGCGTGATTCTTCGGCCCATTCGAGGACCTCTGCTATGTCGGCACCGTACTTGCGGGTGAGGGTCGCCAGCTGGGCGCGGCGAGTCTGCACCTGCGCCAGACGTTCGGGGCCTTCAACATCCAAGGAGGCCATGTAGGAGGACAGATCCGAGGAGATATCGGTGGCAAGAATCAACAGTTCGTTGACGCGCGCGGCGAGGGAGGCAAGCTCTTCGTCAGCGTCTGCCTGTGCCTGTAGCGCGGAGCGGCTTGCATCGAGCAGGCTCATGACGCTCTGTTCGTCGCCGGCTGAGTATTCGCTACCGCTGAGCGCTGCGGAGGCGGTTGCCGACGCAATGCGTAGCGCTTCAACGTTCATGAGCTTCACCATTTCGGCTTTGAGCTCTTCTTCTTCCCCGGCCTGCGGGTTGAGGGCGCTGATTTCTTCTAGGGCACCCTGCAGGGTCTGCGCTTCGAGGGCGCGTGCGCGAGAGTTTTCGCGTACTTCCTTGAGCTCTGCTGCGGCGGCACGGTATCGCTCGTAGTTTTCGCGGTACTTCTCAAGCAGGTTGGCGAGCTCTTCACCGGCGTACAGGTCGAGGGACTGGCGCTGCTCTGCAGCTGATTTGAGGCGCAGCTGATCGGACTGGCCATGGACTGCAACAAGAGTCTGACCAATCTGAGACAGGGTTCCGATGGGTGCGGAGCAACCGCCGACGTGGGCACGGGAGCGTCCCGAGGCATTGACGGTGCGCGCCAGAAGCAGTTCGGAGGTCTGTTCGTCGATGTCTTCGGCGGTGCCGCCGGCCTCTTCGGCAAGCTCGAGGGCGCGGTGCCCGTGGGGCAGGCGAATCACTGCTTCGGCAAGGGCACTCTTGGCGCCGTTGCGCACGCTGGATGCGTCGGATCGGGCGCCCAGGAGCATGCCGAGGGCGGTGACGACCATGGTTTTACCTGCGCCGGTTTCGCCGGTCAGCACGGAGAATCCGGGTTCGAGGGGGAGCCTCGCATCGGTGATGATGCCGAGGTCTCGAATATGGATTTCCTCAATCACGAACGTTCATTCCTTTTCTTTAGTGCTTCTCGGTGTCCTGCGGGCCACGCCAGCCACGGATCGGAAGCTCAAATTTACGCACCAGTCGCTCAGAGAAGGGAGCCGGGTGGATACGGGCGAGCAGCACCGACTTTTCGGAGCGTCGCACCTCAATACGGGAGCCGGGGTCCAACTCTACGGTTCGGCGGCCATCGCACCAGAGCACGCCGGAGGCGCCGTTTCCGGGCATCATTTCTACCGCCAGGGTGGAGGTCGGTGCTGCTACCAGCGGGCGCGCGAAAAGCGCGTGAGCCGAGAGCGGCACCATGAGAATTGCTTCAACTTCGGGCCAGACGACCGGGCCGCCACCAGAGAAAGCGTAGGCGGTCGAGCCGGTGGGGGTTCCCATGACCACGCCGTCGCATCCGAAGCTACTGAGCGGGCGGCAGTCCACTTCAATAATGACTTCAATCATTTTTTCGCGATTGCCCTTTTCAACGCTGGCTTCGTTCAGTGCCCAGTCGCTGTGCACGCGTTTGCCGTCGTTCCAGACTTCCACGTCGATTGCCATGCGTTCTTCAACGGTGTATTCGTTGTTGACGATGCAGCGAACGGTTTCGGTCAGGTCGCTCTCTTCGGATTCGGCGAGGAAGCCGACGTGCCCCAGGTTCACGCCGATGAGCGGAACACTGGTTCGGCGCACCATTTCAGCGGCGCGAAGAATCGAACCGTCACCACCAAGCACCACGCCGAGTTCAATATCGATGAGCGCCACGGATTCGTGGACGACCTGCACAGGAACGGGCTCGTCCCAGTTTTCGCTCAGGGTCTCCAAATCGGAGCGAGTCATGACGGGTGCGAGTCCCTCTTCGTAGAGCTGGGTGCATGCCTGTCGGGCGGCATCTCGTGCTTCTTTGCGCCCCACGTGGGCGAAGACGAGAATCTTACGGTGACGTTGTCCCACCGAGTCTTCGGAACCATGACGTTCGAAACTGTGGTGTTCGGAACTATGACGCGCACCTGCGGCAGCTACCTGTGCGGATGCTTCCTGCGGTGCGTGGCTTTCGTGCTCTGCCATAACGACTCTCTCCCATCGGGGTATTGAGATCGGGGTGTTGAGATGGTGTATCTACACCTATCATACCGAATATGTTCTCGAAGATTTTCTAAAGAGCTATATTTTTAGAAAATTATTTCGAATAGTGTGCAGTTGGGGTATCTCTAAAATACCTGCGAATAGCGCGGCAGCCTGAGAAAACCCCGCCTTCAACGCGTCCTACGTTATCGAGCGGTTTTTCTCAGACTGCCTTAGCACTATTTATTTTCGACACTATATTTATTTTCGGCACCAGAGGAAGTACTCTACGTTGCCGTCCTGTCCGGGGAGCGGGCTGGGTTCCATACCCATCACACGCATTCCGTGGCTGACCGCAGATGCCTGAACTTTTTCCACTGCTTCACGGCGGGCGGATTCTTCGTGCACCACTCCCCCGCGTCCGATGCGGTGCTTGCCGACCTCGAACTGCGGTTTGACCATGAGCACCAGGTCGCCGCCGGTTTCGGTGGCGTTCGCTAGCGCCTCCATGACCAGGGTCAGTGAGATGAACGAGAGGTCAGAAACCGTCAGTTCGACCTGCCCACCAATGTCTTCGGGCTTCATGTAGCGAACGTTGAGTCCTTCGTACACGCCGACTCGCGGTTCTTCGCGTAGCGTGTCCACGAGCTGTCCGTGTCCTACATCAACGGCGGCTACGTGGGCTGCTCCTCGACGAAGTAGCACGTCGGTAAAGCCTCCGGTGGATGCTCCCGCGTCCAGGCAGCGCTTGCCCTCCACCTTGATATCGGGGAACGCATCGAGGGCACCTGCGAGCTTGTGTCCTGCGCGGCTGACGTATTCGGTCAGCTCGCTCTGGCTCACGTAGAGGGTGTCCTCCGGGCCCACGAGCATGGACGCTTTGCGTGCAACCTTGCCGTTGACTTGCACGTCTCCTGCCGCAATGAGTTTTGCGGCGAGGGTTCGGGAGCTCACGAATCCGGCTTCGACCAGGTATTTATCGAGGCGCACGGTGTCCTTGTCTTCTTTCTGTCGTCGTCTGGTGACGGGTTATCTAGTGCCACCTCAGAGCATTGCTGTTCTGAGGGGGCACCGCCGCGAGCTAGGAGAGGTTTTCGAGATCCTTCTCCAGCTGCTCGCTCATCGTTTCGAGGCGCTTGACGCGCTCTACGGGGTCCATGGCGAGGATCGCCGCGAGTTGGCGCTCGAATTCTGCATCAAGCTCAGCGTTTTCCTCTGCCGTGCTATTAGTCTCCGGTTCTTTAGGCACCGGGGATCCCCTGGATGTTGGGGTGTGCGCCCTGTTCGGGGTTTGCTGCCCACCATGCCGCGCAGGCTACACGCCATGCTTCGGCTTCGCTCTCGCTACCCGCGAATGCTTCGGCATCTTCAATCTCGGGGCCGGTCAGGCTCAGGTTTTCACCGCGGACTCGTGCCTGCCAGGTGGGGCCGGTTGCGGTGACTTCGTAGCCTTCGTAGAGCACTTCAATTTCGGGGTAGGGTGCGAAGAAGTCCTCGAGGGTGCGCAGAATATAGGTCGGACGCTGGTTCGGCACGGCCTCGATGACGTCCTGGTAGGTCTGTACGCCGGTGAGGACGAGGGCACCGTCCATCTTTGCGTTGTTGGCGCCGAGAATGTCGGTGTCCAGGCGGTCACCCACGATGACGGGGCGGCTGGAGTTCACTGCCTGCGCTGCGGTGTGGAAGATGGGTGCTTCAGGCTTGCCCGCGACAAGCGGGGTGCGGCGGGTTGCGCTTGCTACGGCTGCTACGAGGGTTCCGTTGCCGGGTGCCTGGCCTCGTTCCTTGGGGATGCTCTGGTCGGTGTTGGTGGCAATCCAGAGGATGTCGGGGTTTGCGAGGGTGTAGGCGGCTTCCGCAAGGTCTTCCCAGCCGATCTTGGGGTCGAACCCCTGGATGACGGCTACGGGGCCTTCTTCTTCCGTGCGTACGGTTTCGAGGCCTACCGCACGAACGCAGTCGGCGAGTGCTTCGGTGCCGGTGATGAGGACTTTGGAGCCTGCGGGTACGTGCTGTGCGAGCAGTGCGGCGCCTGCCTGTGCGGAGCTGACGACTCGTTCTGCTCGGGTGTGCATACCCAGTTCTCGCAGGTGCTCTGCTACAGATTCTACGGAGCGCGATGCGTTGTTGGTGACGAAGATGACCGGTACGTTGAGTTCTTCTTCGGCACGGTTGAGTGCTTCGGGTGCGCCTTCGATGGCCAAGGGACCAGCGTAGACTACGCCGTCCAGATCGGAGAGGAGGGCATCGTAGCGGGATAGGAGTGCGTTCGTGGTCATAGAGTGTTCCTCTCGGGGGCTCTGGCGGTTGTCGCTATTAATCGTACCTGTTAGACACTCTAGCGTTGGCGCCTTCGGTCGATTATATGGAAAACCGCTGGACGCTCTCCCCTGCTTGGGTGTGGCGTCCAGCGGTTTCATGCTGACACTTAGGTCACATATTTAGAATTCTTAGATTCTCTGCAGTCTTATTCTGCGGAGGTTTCTTCTGCTTCTTCAGTCTTGGGCGCTTCGGTCTTCTCGTCCTCAGCTTATTCTTCTGCAGTTTCGCTTGCTTCCTCTTCTGCGGAAGCTTCAGCGGTCTCTTCAGCGTCTTCTGCGGTCTCTTCAGCGTCTTCTGCGGTCTCAGTGAGTTCTACGGACTTCTCTTCCTGTTCGAAGAGGCCTGCTTCACCGAAGATGTCGAAGATTTCGGGTTCTGCGAAATTGCCCTGGCCCAGTGCTGCTTCTGCCATGAATGCGAGGCGTGCCCAGCGTTCTGCTTCCTGGTTACGGCCCGCGTTAGCCAGCGCACCGGAGTATGCACTGAACAGGCGGGGGCTGTACTCGAAGGCGCGCTTGGGGTTCAGCTGAGGAATCTGCAGTGCTACGACAGCCTCAGACTTCTTGCCCTGATCGCTAAGGATGCCGGATTCAACGATGGCGAGCTCCACGCGCACGTTGGCGGGCAGTTCTTCCTTCTTGAACTCTGCAATCATTTCCATTGCCTTGGGCAGACGGCCGAGCGCACGTTCGCAGTCCACCAGCAGTGCCAGGTGGTCTACGGAGCCGCTGATACGGCGGTGGGTGCGCAGTTCGCGCAGTGCCAGTTCGAAGTCTTCTGCCACGTATGCGGCGACGCCAACGGCTTCACGTACTGCGGCAATACGGCCTGCACTGCGGGATGCTGCAACGGCGTGTTCCAGCGCGAATTCGGGGTCGATGTCGAGGTAGCGACCGGCCATGGCGAGGTGCTTTGCGACGGTTTCTGCGTTGCGCGGTTCTAGGGCGCGCAGCTGACGGAAGGTCGCGCCGTCCAGCTCGCGACCGGTGATGTCGTCGTCAATTTCTGGCGCCTTAGGCTTTGCGGGGCGGTAGCCTGCACGGCCACCAATGCTACGTACCTCTTCGCGAGGTGCCTCAGACTCAGGGCCGTTGGATCGAGGTGCCTTGGAACGGGAATCAGAGCGACGACCGTCGAACTTCTTGCCTCCGCGGTCGTTACGCTTGAAACCGCCCTTGCCGCCAAAGTTCTTGCCGCCCTTCTGGGAGCGGAAGTCCTTTCCTCCGCTGTTCTTGCGGTGCTGGCGGGGGCCGGAGCCGTTAGACTCGTGACGGGGGGTCTCAGACATGAATCTCCTTGGGAGGTATCCGCTCTTGGGCGGGTAGGGTATGCAGTCGATTCGGTCGAACCGCTGCCTGAGGCATCAACTCTATGAGGGGTGCTTTAGATACACCCGCTAATGCCTAAACATAAGCCATACCATTCTAGTATAGAGAGCACCTTCCGTGCACCCGTACTGATGGGATGTTAAAGACAAATGGGGAGGCCCTAGGGCCTCCCCAAACAAAAATAGCCCCGGCGAAGCCGGGGCTATTGAATAATAAAGCGGCAATAACCTACTCTCCCACACCCACAAAAGTGCAGTACC